>JBOGIF010000033.1:0-3958 GCA_050742415.1 Acidimicrobiales bacterium
ACATGCGGACGGTGGCCCTCGGCCTTCAAGGGCCCCTCCGGGTGGTCGCGCCCGACGCCGGTGCGGACGACGGCACGCCGGCGCATGTTCGGTTTCTCATGCTCGACCGGGTCCTGGCGAGGCTCACCGAGGCGCGTCAAGGCGAGGAGTTGACCTTCCTTTTCCTCGTGACCGAGCAGATTCCGGCGTCCGACACCGATACCCACCACCTGCGGAGGGCGCTGGAGAAGTGGGCGGAGCATCGGAAGGTGACGCCTCATATCGAGCCCGTGGCGTGGGCGGTGGAGATCGACCAGCAACTTCCGTTCCTGACCGAGTTGTTCGAGCGGCTGCTGGCCGGTGGCGGGCCGGTCACCGTCGTCCTCGGCCCCGGAACACCCCAGTTGAACATGGCGTCGTTCTTGGCGACCTTCTCGGGAATCGAGGCCAGCGACGCCGTGGAGGTCCTGCAGGTTCGCGCCACCCTCGGGCCCGGGGGCCGGCTCATTGACTCGGTCTGCGTGCTCCTGGCGTTTCCCGGGATGGTGGGCCGCCGCATGGCTCGCACCCACGCGGCTCGGCGGCTGGAGAACTGGGAGCTGGCTGACGCCTGCCTGCTCGTCGGCACCCTTGCGGGCTTCGACGAGGAAGAATTCCAGATGGCCCGCCGCATGAGCGCGTACCTGCTGCGCCAGCCGCCCGCTCCCGGCCCCGGCCCCGCGACGACGCCGGCCAGCGATGCCGCGGCCCACTGCCTCGATCTCGTCGAGTGCATGTGGGAGCGACGGGATCGTGAGGGCTGGTCGGTGGTGTTTCACCTGGCGCTGCTCGTCAACGAACTGGTCCCGGCGGCCTGGCTGGAGCACTGGACCGGGGCGCCCTACGACGACAACACCGGCGGTGCGGCGACTTTGGCGGCGACAGCAAGGCTCCGTGACGGCCTGACGCTCGAGGCTCTCAGGAAGCAGCTCTTCGTGCTCGACACCGGTTCGCAGGTCTACTCGCCGGGCAGGCTCGTGCTCACCGCCATGGCGCCCACCGCCGGGCGGCGTGCACGGGGCGATCCACCGGCGATCTCGTGGCCGCTCAGCCCCCAGCTCGTCGACCAATGCGGCTCAGCCGAGCAAGCCGCCGCGGTCAGGTGGATCGCCGCCTACGACGCGCTGTGCGAGCTGCGCAACCGCTACGCCCACACCTTCGAGACGACCGATCCCGGAGCGCTCGAGGCTTTCATAAGAGATCTCAGTTCGACTGTGCCGAAGCTGGCTCGAGTGCGCTGGCTGGATCGCGAAGCCGGCGAAGTCGCTGAGCGACGTCGGCTCGCGGCTGAGTTCATCGAGAAGGCCACCGGCGCCGGCTCGAAGCCGGCCCTCTGCGACGCACTCGCCTCGCTGACTGATCCGCCCCTGCCGGCCGCGGCAAAGGTCTTCGACGGCCTGAGAACATGGACGGCCAGCCTGCTCGACCGCGACAACAGAGCCGACCTCGGCCCGGGCGGGTTCGCGCTGGCGATGCGCAGCTCGGCCACGACACAGGCATACGATCCTGCGCGCCTGGACAAGCTGCTGGCCGCGGCCGCCGGTGCCGCCGACGACAGCACGAGGACCGAGGTGCCGAGGTGGCACCCCACGAGCTTCGGGCTGGTGGTCGAGGCCCACGAACGAGGGGTCGTCACAGAGGATCAGGTGGCCGCACTGGTCAGCTTCCTGAACACCGGCGACCGCCCCGCCGACCCGGCGATCACCTGCGTGGTCGGGGCGATACCCACCGACTGCCTCCTGCCGGCCATGGTCTCAGGCGGGTCATCCCCGTTGCGGCAGTTCCTCGGCGGGATCGTGCCCGACCTCGCCGATCGAACCAACTGGCTCGCGAGGCGCCGAACCGAGTTGTTGGACAAGCTGCGCACCGCTTGACCCGCCTGACCCGCCAGGCCCGCTCCACGGGCCGTCCGTCAACCCCCCTTGAGGGCCGCCAGGTCCAAGGACGGATCGTGGGACATGCCAGGTGTCGAGGTGCCGCAGAGCCCAGTGACGGTGGAGGCTGTTCCCGG
This sequence comes from Acidimicrobiales bacterium, assembly GCA_050742415.1. Lineage (GTDB taxonomy): Bacteria > Actinomycetota > Acidimicrobiia > Acidimicrobiales > AC-14 > JBOGIF01. The sequence goes on from JBOGIF010000033.1 coordinate 2,030, forward strand.
GACAGGTGCCGAGGCGGTGCAGGTTCTTGACGTCCGCACGCTGCCCTTCGATGTCGGCCTGCCCGACGCGCTTGTCCCTCCGACCCGTGTCGCCCTGTCCGCCCATCGCCTGGCCGCCTTTCGTGATCCCGAGCGGGCCCGCAACCCGAACCTGCTCCGCGAGCCGCTCCAGACGATCGCCGAGCTGCTTCACGTTCCCGGCCGGTTCGCGTTGACGGTCCGCTTGGGCGTGCGCGGCACCGAGGCGGCACCGAGAGTGGAATCGGACCTGGTGGTCGCCGGTGCCGGTGGCGACGACGTCGTCGGCGAGGTCGCCGCCGCCCGGAGCCAGATCGAGCAGCATCTCGGTGGGCAGAACGCGCCGTTCGTCCTGCGGCGCGCTTCGTTGGACACCTTGGGCTGGCCCCGCGACGGCTATGGCGCGTTCGTCCGCCAGGCGAGCCTGCACCTTGACGACGAAGGCCACGATATCCCGCTGCGCTTCTCGTTCCCCGGGCCCGATGCACCCTACCGGCTGCTGAACTCGCTGTTGGCCGCCGGCCCGGGCACGGACCTGTTCGTCACCGTATCGCCGACCACGTTGTGGGGCGCCGAACAGGCCGCGTTGGAAGCGGCCCACCAGGCCGCAGCAGAGTCAACCTCGTCAGGGGCACTGGTACGTGATGCGGCCACGGCGCTGGACGCTTGGTTGTCCTACCGGACCGACCTTTACACCCTGCAACTTCTGGTGGTGAGGCCGGAGCCCCCGACCGAGGTGACGCTCCGCTCGGTCGCCTCGGCCTTCACGGCCCCGTTCGACGCCGAGCGTCACTCCGGGTCACGGATCGTCGCCCGAGCCGAGCGCTTCCTCGGGGGAGGGTTCGACGTGGAGCTGTGCCGGGACACCCGCGAGGTGCTCACCTGGATGCGCCACGGCCTCCCTTGGATCGGCTTCCGTCCCGAGCGGGAGTTGGTCGACCTGGTCACCTCCACCGAGGTCGGCTTCACCTTCGCCTGGCTGGCCGATCCGAAGGGCCACGTGCCGGGCCTGAGTGCTGCTGGTTCACCGGCCCCGGTCGTCAAGCCTGGCCCTGGCACTGTTCACCTCGGCCGGGACCCCTTCGGCGGGGATGCCCGCTCGGCCGACGGCGACCGGCATCTGCACACGGTCCTGGTGGGCGCCACCGGGTGCGGCAAGACGTCGCTCATGGTTGACCTCGCGCTGCAGGACGCCGAGGCAGGACGGACCGTGGTGGTCGTCGACCCCCACGGCGACCTGAGTGCCCGCATCGCGGAGCAACTTCCTGCGAAGAGCCGTAACCGGACCTACTGCCTGGATGCCGCCACTGGCGAGCTGGACTGCCTCAACCTCCTCCAGATCTTCCCTCGCGGCTCAACTCGTCAGGAGGCGGTCAACTTCGCGCTGGTGGACGGCATGGTCGCCGACCTCAACCGCGACTTCGTCGGGCCGGTCTTCAACCGGGTCATGCGACGGCTGCTTCAGGCGGCCTCGATGACCGGCAAGACGATCCTCGATGTCGAAAGTTTCCTGGCCTCGCCCGCGCTGCTTGGTGCGGTGGCCAGGAACGTGGGGCGAGTTGACCTGAAGGCACTCGCGGGCGAGATGGCGGACTGGTCTGAATCCCATCGCGCCGAGATGGCTACCTACGTGGCCGGCAAGCTGGAGTGGCTGGCGAGCCCAGGGCTCCGGACCACCTTCGCCACGGCGTCCAACTCCTTCGACCTCCCCGCCGCTCTCGGCCAGGGTGCCATCGTTCTGGTGAACCCGGCCAGCGACTCGCGGTCGTGCGAGGTGGCCATGTCGACGTTCCTGGAGGCGCTGTTGTGCTGTCTCACTGGTCGGCGCGGTCAGGAACCGACCGTGGCGCTGTATCTCGACGAGGTGCAGCGCTACTGCGGCCACGTCGTCCGCCGGCTGTCGAACGAGCT
>JBOGIF010000034.1:0-1815 GCA_050742415.1 Acidimicrobiales bacterium
CGATGTGGTCACCGCGGCGGTCGCCTCGGCCGACCCGGGCGTGGCCGAGGAGACGGTCCGCGTGGTCGTCGAACATGTCAGCGGGGGGCGAGCCAAACGTCGCCGCCTGGCCGCCGCGGTGCTCGATTGAGGCGTTTCTGACTTTTCGCGATAAATCCGGGGTTGATTCAGACCACAGGGAGCGGCGGCGGGCTGGGTTGTGATGGTCATGATGGCACCTCGTGATCCGGGGTGCTTCGGTGGTGGGCGCGGCGGGCCTGGTCGGCGGCGGCGAGGCCGTCCCGTCGGGCTTGGCGGATCTGTTCGCCTCGGCCTTCGTGCTCGTCGTTGGGGGTGACGTAGCCGATGGCCTCGTGCAACCGAACGGCGTTATACGCGGTCCGTACGCGTTCGAGCTCGGCGGCAAGGATCTCGGGGTCGGCGATGTCGAGCAGGTGCGGGTTCTCGGCCTTGACGTGACCCCACAGCGTCTCGATCCACGCTTGGTCTGTCGGCGTGTAGGGGCGCCCGAAGTGCTGGCCGATGGTGACCAGCGCCATGAACGCACGGGTCTCACCGGAGCGCATCTCGGGCCCGTTGTCCGATACCGCCAGCAGGATCGGGGCGGTTTCGTCGTCGAGGCCGACGTCGTCGGGGTGATCGAGTCGCCACTCCAGGTCGGCGAGGAGGCCCTCGCTCTCCAGGCCGGCGAGGAACACGACCTTGACCTGGGTCGAGGTCGCCTCCGCGCACAGCGTGGTGGCGATCCACTTGCGGGAGACGATGTCGATGATCCCGTACACGATCGGCGCGGCCGAACACGCGCTGAAGTGCGAGGCGTCCCAGCACCACAGCTGGTTGGGGCGCCACTCGACCCACGCCGGCCACGGCTTCTTGGCCGAACGCGGCGGACGCGGAACGCCAGCCAGGACAAGGCCGTTGCGGGCCAGGACCCGGTCCAGCGTCGAGGGCGACACCCACACCCGTTCGGTGTAGGAGCCCCGGTGGGCGAGCTTGCGGTGGCTGCGGTCAACCTCGCCCCACTCCTCGAAGATCGCCAGGATCTCGGCCTCCTCCCAGGCGAGCAGCCCGTGGATCGGGTTGCCGCCGCCGGGGAGGTCCTCGAGACGGTCCCGGACCTGGCGGTGCTGCCACCGCCAGGCCCGTTGGCGGTCCAGCTCGAGCACGCCACAGATCCGGGTCAGCGACCAGCCCGCCTTCACCGCGTCGTCGATGACGCCGAGCAGGATGATCTTGGCGGCCGCGTCGACTCGTGCCGGGATCGGGCCGCTCAACCCCAGGCTGCTTTTCCCCGAAGCGCGGCCAACTCGATGGCCTGCTCCACGATCGTGTCCTGCAACCGAGTGACCTCGGCGGTCAGCTTGGCGATCGCGGTCTGCTCGGCCCGGGACTGCTTCGGGCGCCCCGGTCGCGACGACTGCAGCGCTGCGATGGCGCCGTCGCGGGCCGTCTTGCGCAACGTCATGATCGTGGAGCGATCCACCCCCGCCTCCGCGGCGGCGGCCACCGTGGTGATCTGACCGGTGAGCATCCGCTGCCACAGGTCGTACTTCTGCTCGGCTGTGAGAAACCGCTTTGGTCGACGCGGGTTGGACATGGCTGAGGGTCCTTCCTGTAGGACCCGCACAGCCTCCCAACTGTGGTCTGAATCTCAGCGGACCCTGTCGCGCGCAGTCAGACGCAAACCAAGGCCTCCGCGCTTGCGACATCGTCAACCTCAGACTCGCCGACGTCGACTGGCGCAGCGGGACGGCGAACCTCGTGCAGCAGAAGACGCGCAACCCGCTGACGGTTCCGCTGACCGATCTGTTGGTC
>JBOGIF010000035.1:0-5561 GCA_050742415.1 Acidimicrobiales bacterium
GCAAGGCCATCCAGATCCACCCGCTGGTGTGCGCCGCCTTCAACGCCGACTTCGACGGCGACCAGATGGCAGTCCACCTGCCGCTGTCGGCCGAGGCTCAGGCCGAGGCCCGGGTGCTCATGCTGTCAGCCAACAACGTGCTGTCGCCGGCGCACGGCCGGCCGCTCACCGTGCCCAGCCAGGACATGGTCATCGGCATCTACTACCTCACCGAGCACGTGGACGGTGCCCCCGGCGAGGGCCGGCGGTTCGGCCACCTCTGGGAGGTGGAGCGGGCGCTCGACGCCGGCGACCTGCCGGTCCACGCCGAGATCAAGATCCGCGAGGGCGAGGACGACGGCAAGCCCGTCTACCGGTCCACCACGCCCGGGAGGCTCCTGTTCGAGGACGCCCTGCCTTCCGACTACTGCGCCCGCTTCGGCTACGTCACCTCTCCGGTGCGCAAGCGCGACATCACCGACATCGTCGAGCACCTCGTGCACGACTACCCGAAGGTCGACGTCGCCCGGAGCCTCGACGCCATCAAGGATCTCGGCTTCCGTTTCGCCACCCAGTCGGGCCTCACCATCTCCATGAACGACGTGAAGACGCCGCCGTCGAAGGCGGCCATCCTCGACAAGTACGAGCAGCAGGCCGACAAGATCGAGGGCCAGTTCCGCAAGGGCATCATCACCGACGACGAGCGTCGGCAGAAGGAGGTCGAGACCTGGACCAACGCCACCCAAGAGGTGCGGCGGGCCATGGAGAAGACCCTCAGCGCCGAGAGCTTCAACCCCATCGACATGATGGTGGGGTCGGGCGCCCGCGGCAACGTGATGCAGGTGCAGCAGATCGCCGGCATGCGTGGCCTGGTGGCCAACCCGCGGGGCGAGATCATCCCCCGGCCCATCAAGAGCAACTTCCGCGAGGGCCTGTCGGTGCTCGAGTACTTCATCTCCACCCACGGCGCCCGCAAGGGGCTCGCCGACACCGCGCTGCGGACGGCTGACTCCGGGTACCTGACCCGCCGCCTGGTCGACGTGGCCCAAGAGCTGATCGTGCGCGAGCCCGACTGCGAGACGGGGCGGGGCATCTGGCTGGAGAACGTGAAGCCGGACGAGCCCGGCAAGCGGCACAGCCTGGAGACCCGCCTGTTCGGCCGGGTCCTGGTCGAGCCGGTGACCCTTTCCGACGGCCGCGTCATCGAGGCCGACGTGGAGGTCGGCGACGACGAGCTGGTGGCGCTGCGCGAGGATCCCGGCGTCGACCGGGTCAGGGTGCGCTCGGTGCTCACCTGCGAAGCCAGCCACGGGGTATGTGGCGCCTGCTACGGCCGGTCCCTTGCCACCGGGCGGCGCATCGAGCTCGGTGAGGCCGTCGGCGTCATCGCGGCCCAGTCGATCGGTGAGCCGGGTACCCAGCTCACCATGCGCACGTTCCACACCGGCGGCATCGCCGGGACCGACATCACCCACGGCCTGCCGCGGGTGGTCGAGCTCTTCGAGGCCCGTACTCCCAAGGGTAAGGCCGTGCTGGCCCGCACGTCCGGAGTCGCCCGCCTCGTGGACGACGAGGTGAAGGGTCGGGTGCTGATGATCGTGGGCGACGACGGGAGCGAGGACTCCTACACGATCACCGCTCGCGATCTCTCCCGCCTTCTCGTGCGCGACGGCCAGGAGGTCGCGGCCGGCGATGCTCTCGTCGAAGGGCCCAAGGACCCGAAGGAGCTTCTGGAGATCAAGGGGATCCGTGAGACCCAGCAGTACCTGGTCGACCAGGTGCAGGAGGTCTACCGGCCCCAGGGCGTGTCGATCCACGACAAGCACATCGAGCTCATCGTCCGCCAGATGCTCAAGCGGGTGCTGGTGGCCGAGGCGGGCGACTCGGCGTTCCTTCCCGGCGAGCGGGTCGACTCGCGTCTCTACGCCGAGGCCAACCGGGTCCTTGTGCAGGAGGGGAAGGTGCCGGCCGAGGGTCGTCCCGAGCTCAGGGGGATCACCAAGGCGTCGCTGGCCACCGAGTCGTGGTTGTCGGCGGCTTCGTTCCAGGAGACCACCCGGGTGCTCACCGAGGCAGCGATCGAGGGCAAGCGCGACCAGCTGCTCGGACTGAAGGAGAACATCATCATCGGCAAGCTGATCCCGGCTGGCACCGGCATGCTCCGCTACCGCAACCTCGAGATCCAGGCGCCCGACTACGAGCCCCTCTCCTACTACTCGTCGGACACCGACCAGGACCTGGCCGCCTGGCTGGCGAACATCGGCACCGGGGCCGATGGCGGCACCGGCTACGAGGGTGACTACGGCGCCGAGCCCGAGCCCCCGCCGCCGGCGGCGGGGGCCGTGGCCGTCGAGGCTGTAGGCGGGATGGACGACGAGCTGCTCGGGGTCGGAAACCCCGAGGACGCTGCGGGATAGGATCGCAACCCCATGCCTACGATCGCTCAGCTGGTCCGTAAGGGCCGCCAGTCCAAGACCGAGAAGACCAAGACCCCCGCGCTCAAGGGCGCGCCCCAGCGCCGCGGCGTCTGCACCCGCGTGTACACCCACACGCCGAAGAAGCCGAACTCGGCGCTGCGCAAGGTGGCACGGGTGCGGCTCACCACCGGCCAGGAGGTCACGGCCTACATCCCCGGCGTCGGCCACAACCTCCAGGAGCACTCCATCGTTCTGGTTCGCGGGGGCCGGGTGAAGGACCTGCCGGGCGTTCGCTACAAGATCATACGAGGCGTCCTCGACGCCTCCGGCGTGCGCGACCGCAAGCAGGCCCGCAGCCGCTACGGCGCCAAGAGGGCTTCGTAGATGCCGCGCAAGGGACCGCCGCCGCGCCGGGAGCTCATGCCCGACCCGATCTACCACTCGTTGCTCGTCACCCAGTTCGTCAACAAGGTGCTGCAGCGGGGCAAGCGCTCGCTGGCCGAGCGCACCGTCTACCAGGCGCTCGAGATGGTGAAGGACAAGACCGGCTCGGAGCCCACCGCCAGCCTCAAGCGGGCGATGGACAACGTGAAGCCGGCCGTAGAGGTGAAGAGCCGCCGCGTCGGCGGCGCCACCTACCAGGTGCCGATCGAGGTTCGCCCCCGCCGGGCGACCACGCTCGGGATCCGGTGGCTGGTCGGTTACTCACGCCAGCGCCGTGAGAAGACGATGGCCGAGCGTCTGGCCAACGAGATCCTCGACGCCTCCAACGGCGTCGGGTCCTCGGTCAAACGGCGCGACGATGTCCACAAGATGGCCGAGTCGAACAAGGCGTTCGCCCACTACCGCTGGTAGCAGGCACCGCAACACGATCACGACCGGGCGCTGGCGCCCCGGTCGTCGTTATGAAGGAAGACCCATGGCTGAGGCCCCCGTCATTCGAGAGTTCCCCCTCGCCCGTACCCGCAACATCGGGATCATGGCGCACATCGACGCGGGCAAGACCACGACGACCGAGCGGATCCTCTACTACACGGGCAAGACCTACAAGATGGGCGAGGTCCACGAGGGCGCGGCGGTCATGGACTGGATGGTGCAGGAGCAGGAGCGGGGCATCACCATCACCTCGGCGGCCACCACCTGCCGGTGGAAGGACAACTGGATCAACATCATCGACACGCCTGGCCACGTGGACTTCACGATCGAGGTCGAGCGGTCGCTGCGGGTGCTCGACGGCGCGGTGGCGGTGTTCGACGCGGTGGCGGGGGTCGAGCCGCAGACCGAGACGGTGTGGCGCCAGGCCAACAAGTACCGAGTGCCGCGCATCTGCTTCGTCAACAAGATGGACCGCATCGGCGCCGACTTCTACAAGGCCGTCGACCAGATCCGCGACCGGCTGGACGCCGCCGTCGCGGTCGTCCAGATCCCGATCGGGGCCGAGGGCCAGTTCCGGGGGATGATCGACCTCATCGGGATGAAGGCGCTCGTGTGGGAAGAGGGCATGGGCGAGCAGTGGGAGGTGCAGGAGATCCCGTCCGACCTCCTCCACGAGGCCGAGACCTGGCGCCAGCAGCTCATCGACGCCCTGTCGAACCACGACGACCACATCATGGAGCTCTACGTCGCCGAGGAGCAGATCACCGCCGACGACCTGCGCCGGGCGCTGCGGGCCGGCACCATCGCCAACGAGATCGTGCCGGTGCTCTGCGGCTCGGCGTTCAAGAACAAGGGCGTGCAGCCGCTGCTCGACGCGGTGGTGGACTTCCTACCCAGCCCCATCGACCTGCCGCCGGTCGTCGGCGTCGACATCAAGGGCATCGACGAGCTGGAGCGCCCGGCCGATGACGGAGCGTCCTTCTCGGCCCTCGCCTTCAAGATCATGAGCGACCCCCACGTCGGGCGGCTCACCTACTTTCGCGTCTACTCCGGCACCCTGAAGAAGGGCGCGGCGGTGCTGAACTCCACCAAGGACCGCAAGGAGCGCATCGGCCGCATCCTGCAGATGCACGCCAACCACCGCGAGGACAAGTCGGCCGTCTTCTCGGGCGACATCGTGGCCGCCGTCGGCCTCAAGAACACCACCACCGGCGACACCCTGTGCGACCCCGACGCGCCGATCGTGCTCGAGGTCATGGAGTTCCCCGAGCCGGTGATCCACGTGGCCATCGAGCCCAAGACCAAGGCCGACCACGAGAAGCTGGCCGACGCCCTCCAGCGTCTCTCCGACGAGGATCCCACGTTCCAGAAGCACACCGACGAGGAGACCGGCCAGACGATCATCGCCGGCATGGGCGAGCTCCACCTCGAGGTCCTGGTCGACCGGATGCTGCGCGAGTTCCGGGTGGACGCCCACGTGGGCAAGCCCCAGGTGGCGTTCCGCGAGACCATCCGCCAGTCGGTGCAGAAGATCGAGGAGCGCTATATCCGCCAGACCGGTGGCCGCGGCCAGTACGGCCACGTGGTGATCAACCTGGAGCCGACGGGCCCCGACGGCGGCTACGAGTTCGTCGACAAGATCGTCGGTGGCGTGATCCCGAAGGAGTACATCTCCTCCATCGACGCCGGCATCCAGGAGGCGCTGCAGGGCGGCGTTCTGGCCGGCTACCCGGTCGTCGACGTGCGGGCCACGTTGGTCCACGGCTCATACCACGACGTCGACTCGTCGGAGATGGCGTTCAAGATCGCCGGCTCCATGGCCCTCAAGAAGGCCGCCCGCCAGGCCTCGCCGGTGCTGCTCGAGCCGATCATGTCGGTCGAGGTGGTCACCCCCGACGATTACATGGGCGACGTCATCGGCGACCTGTCGAGCCGCAGGGGCCGGATCGAAGGGGTGTCGCAGCGCGGGACGAGCCAGGTCATCGGCGCCCAGGTTCCGCTGGCGGAGATGTTCGGGTACGCTACCGACCTGCGGTCGCGCACCCAGGGGCGGGCGACCTACACGATGCAGTTCCACTCCTATCAGGAGGTCCCGGCATCGATCTCCAAGGAGATCGTCGCCCGGGTACGGGGCGAGTAAGAGAAAAGCGGGAGATACGACCATGGCCAAGCAGAAGTTCGAGCGCTCCAAGCCGCACCTCAACGTGGGGACGATGGGCCACATCGACCACGGCAAGACCACACTCACCGCCGCCATCACCAAGGTCCTCCACGACGCCAACCCCACGG
>JBOGIF010000036.1:0-9133 GCA_050742415.1 Acidimicrobiales bacterium
CCGTTGTACTGGCCGAGCTCGACGCGCTTGGGGTCGACCAGGATCAGGCGCACCTGCTCGGGCGTGGCTCGGGCCAGGATCGACGTGACGAGTGAGTTGATGCACGAGGACTTGCCCGCTCCGGTGGCGCCGGCGATCAGGATGTGCGGGGCCTCGGCCAGGTTGACCATCACCGGCCGCCCGGCGATGTCGCGGCCCATCGCCACCTCCAGAGGGTGGACCGCCCGCTGGGCCTCGGCGCTCGTGAGGATGTCGCCCAAGAGCACGAGCTGGCGAGCCTTGTTCGGCACCTCCACCCCGATGGCCGAGCGGCCCGGGATCGGGGCCAGTATGCGGACGTCGGCCGACGCCATGGCGTAGGCGATGTCCTTGTGCAGGTTGGTGACACGAGCCACCTTGACGCCCGGTCCGAGGGCCAGCTCGTAGCGCGTGACCGTGGGCCCGACGGTCATCCCCACGAGCGTCGTGTCGACGCCGTGGGCGGCCAGCGCCGCCTCCAATGCGCGGCCCTCGGCCTCCACGAGCCGGGTGTCGACCTCGTGAGCCTTGCCCCGCTTCAACAGGGTGAGCGGCGGCAGCTTCCAGGCGCTGGGCTCGCCCGCCGGGCCGAGGCCGATGGACAGTTGCTCGGCTGCAGGGTCGGGCTCGGTCGGCACATGAACCGCGATGGTCGGCGCGGTGGCGTCCGCCGTCCCGGTGTCGTCCGGCTCGGCTTCCGTCTCGGTTGCAGGCTCCGGCCTGGCCTCGGGCGGCATTCGCAGGACCGGCTCGGGGGAGGCGGGACCAATGGTGTCGTCGAGGGGCACGGGGGGTGGGAAGAGCGACGACAGGGCGCGGCCGACTCCACTTGCGCCTCGGCGGGCCAGCGCCGCAATCGTCATCGTCCTCGACGCCGCGGCCTTCACCGACGTGCGGGTCACGACCAGCAGGCCTATACCGAGGATGGCCAGCAGGACTGCCGCCGCTCCCCCGGTGGCCAGCACCGAGCGCAAGGGCACGGCGACGGCCGTCCCCAGCAGCCCGCCGGCCTGTCGTAGAGCATCTTTCGGGGCGCCGAACCCCTCACCCCGGGCGCCGAGATGGATGAAGCCGCTGGCGGACACCAACACGAGGGTGAGCCCGACCAACAAGCGGGACGGGTCCTCCAACGGACGCCGGCCCAAGACCAGGATGCCGGTGGCAATCAGACCGAGGGGCAGGCCGTAGCGACCGAGGCCGATGGCAGCACCGGCCGACGCGGCCAGGCTGCGGCCCACCGGACCGGCCAGGTCACCGTAGACAGCGAGTCCCATCACCAGGCCGGCCGCCAGGAGAAAGAGACCGGTTACGTCGTGGGCGTGGCCGCCGAGCGCATGGCCACGAGCGCGGGGCTTGCGGCCAACGGTCTTGCGGGAGCTTTTCGGGGCCCTGGTAGGCGACCTCGCGGGTTTGCGGGCCGGCCTCCTCTTCGACTTCGCGGTTGCACCGGACGGGCGCCGCGCTGGCTGACCCTTCGTCCTGGTGGCCACCGGTCCCTTCACAGTGGCAACAACGCTAACACCAGCAACAGCCCGGAGACCGCTCTGGGACTATCCCTCATGGCGCTTCGCCCATGTCCTTCAGGGCTGTGGCCAGCGCCACTCGCAGCCGGCGGGCCGTCGAGGGCGCCAGGTGGGCGACAAGGCCCGCTCCCGGCCGGCTCACCTCCTCGAAGGTCACCTCGACCCGAAGGTCGTTGCATGCATCGCAGTCGTCGAGTGCGGCAACGGCCCAGGCGAGCTGGGCCCGTTCGTCATCGTCTTCGGGGTGGTCGTCGCGGCCGTAGTCGGACAGCTTCTTCATCGGCCCATCTCAGCACGACTCGCCTGGCTCGCCGGTGTAGCCGGCGGTGGTGCGGTCGGCAGGACTGAGCTGATTGAAGTCATCCAGCGAGCAGCTCGTGTGGTGACACGGGCCACCGGGCGGTACCGGGAACTGCTCGCGTCGTTGGCTGAGGGCCCGCCGCAGGTTGCGGTGGTGCTCGATGCCGTGCTGGGCGAGGCGTTCCGGCGGGCCCGTTCGTTGAACTGGGGTTCTCATGAGGTCCGCCGCCAGGCCGAGCGCCCGCCCGGAGGTGGAGGTCAGGAGCTGAGGCAGAGGAATGAGTTGAGCTCGTCGGCCTCGCTCGGGCAAGAGCGGAAGCTACGCACCCGGTCGGCGACACCGGTCACCTCGTCGAGGAAGTCCTCGTGGGCGCCGAGTGCGGGGTCCTCGACGGTGCCCCGTACGTGGACCACCACGAAGCGCGCTCGGCGCCCGTCGGGCTTGGGTCGCAGAACCCGGCCCATCCTTTGGATCATCTGTCGGCGGCTCCGGCTCGACGCCACGATGACGGCGAGGTCGGCGGCGGGCACGTCGACCCCCTCGTCGAGCACCTGGGGGGCGGTCACGACCTGCAGGTGGCCGTCGTGGAAGGCGGCCAGCACCGAGAGGCGAGCGGCGCCGTCGAGCCCGGAGTGGATGGCGGCCGCCCCGAGGCCTGCTTGGCGCAGGGCCTTGGCGGCCCGCTCCGACGACTGGATCGTCTGGGTGAACACGATCGCCCGCTTCGCGGCCCGCAGCGCCGGTACCAGGCTGTCGAGGGTTGCCGTCTTGGCCGGTGTCTCGGCCAGCAATCGCCGGCGGTCCGCCATGGCCCGGAGATAGCCGCGGGCGGCAGTGCCGGCAGGGCTGTGACCGTGGCTGCGTGCCAGCATGGAGGTCGTCCGCAGGAATACCCCGATGGGCTCGGCCGGGACACCGAACCGGGTGATCAGGATGGCACGCGCCCTCGCCAGCTCGAGCGAGAGGTCGTCGTAGGTGGCCCGCTCGTCCTCGTCGAAGTCGACCCCGACCAGGGCGACGACGAAGTGGGCCGCGACGCCATCCGCGATCGCACGGCGGTAGCCCATACGGAAACAGGTACGTCCGAAGTAGGGCATCAGCCAGGCCAGATGGCCGTCGTCGGCACGCTCGAAGGTCGCGCTGAGCCCGAGCCGTCTCGTGAAACCGGCTTCCAGGGCCGCCCGGTTCATGTCCGTTCCGTACCGGTGGCACTCGTCGCCGATGAGCAGCCCACCGGGTCGACGAGGTCGCAGTTCGGCGTCGCGGGCGGAGTTGACGATGGCGACAAGGACGTCGTCGTTGCCCATGCGGTCGTGGTGCCCGGCGCCCAGAAGACCGATGGTGGCGCCGGGTGGGAGGTGGCGAGCAAGCGCTACCTGCCACTGCCGGAGCAGTTCGGCGGTGGGAACCAGTACGCACACCTGCCCGCCGCGCGCCAGTTCCTGAGCCGCGGCGGCGATCCCGACCATGGTCTTGCCCGTGCCGGTGACAGCCTCGATCACCCCCCGCCCGCCGCGGCCCAGCCAGGCGCCCATCGCCTCCACCTGCCAGGCGTAGAGCGGCGGAAGCCGGTTGGTAGTGGTGGCGCCGGTGGCCCCGTTGCCGCCGTTGTCGCCGTTGTCGCCGTTGTCGCCGCACCCGTTGACCGACCACCAACGCGGCGGCACGGATATGTCGACTCTGAAACGCCCCGGGTGGGCCTGCAGGACAGTGGCCACGTCGGCGGCCGTGATCGACACCCGGCCCTGCGCTCGCAGTGAGTCGCGAAGCTGAACCGCCGTCCGCCCCGGCGCCGCGGCAAGCACGGCCGCCACTTCTTCCACCGCGCTCAGTGCGCCACCCCCTACGGGTCCGTCACTCTCCGGCAGGCCGGACCTCGCCGGCGTCAGCGCCCTCGAGCTCGGCATCCTCGGTGAGATCGACGAGCACCTCGGTCACGGCCATGTCCGGCACGTAGGTCGGGTCGAGCCGGCTCAGGTCCCACTCGTTGATCCATGCGCGCACGTACTGGCGCATCCGGTTGGACGGCAGGCGCTCGAGGCCCTCGACGTCGGGCGGGTCCCACCCGAAGGCACCGGCGTGGATGTCCCTGAGCTTGGCGTAGGTGCGGTCGAGCTCGTCACGGTCCGGGGGCTGCAGCCGGATCTGGTCGCGCTCGATCGCCCGCATGCCCGCCTCGGCCTGGACAGCCAGCAGGTCGTTCTCAGCCGTGCCCTTCATGCGTAGGCGTTTGGGGATCAGCTCCACATCGTTCTTGCCCACCAGCACCTGAGCCTCGAAATCGTCGACGGTGGTCAGGACCGAGCACAAGGGTGCCGCCGGATCGTCGCGGTCACCCCGGACCCACCGGGCAACCTCGCCGTAGGACTTGGCCCGCGCCAGCAGCGAGTACCGGCCGATCAGCTCTACCTCGTCGAGCAGCACGACCCAGCCGTGGTACCCGGCGGCCCGCATCAGCCGGGGCACGAACCGGAAGCGCTCCAGGGCCAGGCTACGTTCGGTGGTCTTGGCCAGGGCGTAGGTCGAGCCCGCCCCCGCCTCCTTCAGCCGGCGGCGCAGGTCGGCCACCGGCAGGCGCTCACCGCCCCAGAACCGCACGATCCGGTCGGCAAACTCAGCGTCGCCCCGGGCGTACTCGTAGAGGAACAGGCTGGCCGCGAACCGGCTGTCGACGGGAGCGTCGTCGCGGTGGAGCCAGCGGTAGAGCCCGGCGTAGTCCGGCGAGTCAGCTTGTAGCGCAGCCACGATCTCGTCGATAGCCGAGCCTGGCCGGCGCGGGACCCTGGCGTCGTCGATGGCGGCCCGGAACACCTTGACCGGGTCGTGGAGCGCCGTCTCCTTGGAGATGACGACCTTGGAGACGACGAAGCCCGCGCCAAGCGCCAGGTGGGCAAGGTGCTCGAGGACGTGGCTCTTGCCCGAACCGAAGCCACCGCTGATCAACATCCCGCCCGGCGGTTCGTCACTCGGGACCCGGTTGCGGACGGTGTCGAGGAGCTCGGTGAACCGGTCCTCGACGGCGGTCTGCAGCGACCCGAGGGCCGACACTGCGTCACGGTTAGGAACCCCGGCCCGGAGTGCCTCGAGGGCGCGTCTGCTCTGCATCGCGTCGCTCATGTGCTGGTCGCTGCGGTCCGGCCCTGTGCTTAGGTCCTCGCTCATGCAGCGTCGCCTCCCAGGCGGACCAGCGACGAGTACGGGTTTTCGCGGTTGCGGTCCCGGACCTCGTCGTGGATTCGCAGTTTCAACGCCTGGTAGGCGTCGATGCCCCGGTTGGGATCGGTGAGGAGGTCGCGTGAGGCGACCACTACGACGCAGCAGTGCGTGAGCTCGTCGGTGTTGTCGACCAGTTGGCGCAACAGCTCGTAGGCGTCCATCAGCGCGGCCCGCGTGTAGTACACACCGCTGCGCTCCTCGGGCCTGGGGCGGCGGGCGAAGGCCAGCCGGCGGATGTCGAGCTCCAGGACCAGTCCGGCCATGCCGTTGGTCGCCAACCAGTGCGACAGCGAAAAGAGCATCTGGCGGCCGTTGTGCCGCCCGATCCGTCGGAAGATCATGGCCGAGCGCAGCATCGAGATCTGGCGCAGGTCGCCGGTGAGCCACTCCAGCACGGCCCCGTGCTCGGTGTCGGTGACCTGGCCGGAGCGCAGCTGGGCTTGGCACAAGCGGAGCATGGCGGTGCGGAACTCGCCGACCATGGCGTAGTCGCGTTGCACGTCCTGCTGAAGCTGGCGGTTCACGTCACGGCCCAGCTCCCCCGCGTCAACCCCGTGCGAGGCAGCTACCGCATCCAGCGACACGTCGTCGCTGTCCTCGGCGACGGGATGGGCGACGGTGGCGAGCGCACGGCGCACCGCCGTCGTGGCCAGGCTGTCCCAGTCCACTTGGCGGGCCACGTCGAAGAAAACCTGGTCCATCATGTGGATCCTTGTCGCCGCTGCGTCGACCCTCGCCGGCAGGTAACGACCAGTCTTCGCCCCGGCCCGGACGGCAGCACTGAAGGCTTCGGCCGCGCCGTCGCGGGCGACGACGAACTTCACCGCCGCCCCGCCGTCGTGCACGTAGGACGCCAGGTACTCGCTCTCGAGGAACGCGGCGTAGTCGTCGACGTCGATCACGAGCCCCCCTCCTCGAAGCTGATCCCGGCATACAGCTTGGTCTGACCGGACCGGGTGACGGTGGTGAACAGGCCCGATCCCCGGGTGAGGGCGCTGGCCGGGAGGTGCAGCCTGCGGCCGTCCTTTGTGTGAGTCGTACCGTCCAGGTCGAGGAGGTACAGGTCCCGGGCGAACTCTTGTTTGGTGTAGTCACGGGCCGCTCCGGGGAGCACCGTGAGCACCGCGTAGACGTCGGCCAGCTTCACCGTTGCGCCGGGTCGGGCACCGTGGCGAGCCCTTGACAGGTCGTAGCCGTCGGCCAGTGCCTCGAGGAACGCCTCGGCCTTGAACTTGGGCGGCTTGGACTGAAGCGCCTTCAGGGTGGCCACGAGCACCGAGGGGCGGGTGCGGCGATCCTTCTTCTTGTCGATCAACACGGTGCTGTCCGACGCCACCGCGACGATGGCCGGGTAGCAGAGTATGCGGTCGTCGTACTCGAAGGCCGCAAGGCCCTCCTCCGCCGCGAGGGCGAGGATCTCCTTGGCATAGCCGCCACCGGAGAAGTAGGTCGCCTCGTCGAACCTCCAGGCGTCGCGGGTGTCGCGGGTGGTCGCCGCGGCCGCGTCGGCCAGGCGTACCGAGGCGTCCATGCCCTGGCGCAGCTCGCGAAGCTGACCGGCCGCAGCAGCGGCTCTGACCTTCTTGGCACCCTTGAGCGCCGAGGCCAGGTTGCGGACAGCGTTGTCGGCTTCGCGCTCGATCTCCGCGAGGGCCTGCTCGAGGTTGTTGGTGTCGGTCATGTCGTCCTCTCCCGTAGATCGGCGCTGTCTAGTTGGCGGCCGTGCTGGACGCGGCGACCAGTTCGACGGATGCGCCGCCTGTGGAAGCATCGAACTCGAACAGCAGAAGGTCGCCCTCGGTCGCGCCGGCAGCCAACGCTATCGGTCGTACCGAACCGCGGGTGGGTTGAACGGCCTTGTGGTTCAGGGCCACCGGCCCGAAACGGGTGGTGAAGGTCCGCTGGCCACCACACGGGAGGCCGAGGGCATCCACGACCGACAGTGGGACCGCGTCGGCAGCCCCCCGCAGGACGGCAGCGTCGACCTCGATGTGCAGTCGCGACCGACCGCCGGGCGCGCCGTGGTGGCCGGCTCCCGGGAACAGCTCCGGCCCGGGGGCCGGCGGCTCGGTGAACGCCGTGCCACCCCACTCCGCGAGCTCGAAGCGGTCCCGGTCGACCCGCACGAAGCGGGGATCCCGCCTGAGGTGGGGGTCCGAGATGGCCATGCCGTTCGGCCGGGACACCATCGCCGCCAACTCGGTCACGGTCATGGCCCGGCCGGTGGCGGAGAGGAGCCGTTCGGCAACGTCGGCGGGACTGCCCGACCGGGTGACGACGAGCCCGTCCACGACGGCAACCGGCTGCGCGCCGAGCCAGAGGCCGACGTCGTGGGAGGGAATGCCAGCGCTCTCGAGATCGGCGACCACGTGGTCGAGCAGGCGGACGCCCCCGTCCTCGTGGAGCAGCCGACGGGTCTCGGCCAGGACAGCGGCCGGATCGGTGGCGACCCATCCCGGGTGGCCGCTGAGGGTGACGTAAGGTCCGGCCAGCCACACCAAAAGTGCCGAGCGGGGGTCGTGGCGTGCCGGGAGGCCAAGCGCAGCCAGGGCACCGTCTATGGCGGCGATCGGGCCGACGCTCCCGAGCCGGCCCGCGAGTCCCGCTGCCAGCTCTCCAACGCGGCCGTCGACGGCGTCACGGGCCAGGGCCCTGGCACGCGCTTCGATCTTGAGGACCTGGCTGTTGCTTAGGCCGAGGGCCTCGGCGATCTCGTTCGTGGGCGTCGGTGCGTCGATCCGCAGCGCCCGGTGCGCGAGCACCCCCCGGGCGCGATGGTCACCCGCTGCGTGCCAGACCCGGTCGAGCAGGCGGAGGCGGGGATCACCGGCACGGTCGGCCGCGGCCAGGACACGTGTTGCCGCAGCGCGGACCTCGGCCGGCCCGTCGCCCGATGCGTGAGCATCGAGAGCCCGTCGAAGGGTGCCGCCTATGAGATTGTCGTGATGGAGGAGCAGGGCCAGGGCGGCCGATTCGGACTGGTGCGGTTCAGCCTGGTCCTCCCGTTCCTCGCCGGCCGGCGTGGGGCCCGCGGCCAGAGCGGCCTCCACAGCGGAACCCACCAGCCCGGCCAGGGTCGGCAGGCCCACGCCGGTCCACCGGGCCATGGCGCCGAGAGTGAGAGCGCCCAGGTCGGCCCACGTCGCCGCTCCCTGGCGGGCGAGCAGCTCGCGGAGGCGGGATGGACAACCGGCGAAGGAAATCCCGCCCGCGTGGGTGCCGATGGCAGGGACGACGTCGGACAATGCCATCGTCCCCAGCAATGCGAGTGCGTCGCGCCCGAAGCCCTTTTCGATCACGACTCGCAGGGCCCGCCGGGCCGCCTCGGTGCGGGGCAGTGGCAGATCGGCGATCTCCTGGGCCAGCACCGCCGGCACCGATCCGGGACTGGCGAGCAGCTCGGAGAGCTGGAGGCGGACCGGGGCGGCCAGTACGTCGAGACGGGGGAAGACGTGCCTGAGACGGTCCTGCGATCGGTCCTCCATCAGCTCTCCGCACGCCTCCTGTCCGGGCCTGCGGAGAGGCTACCGGCGCGGCCCCTGCCCTTGGCGGAGGCCCCTACCCACTTCGCCGGTTGCCGGGCCGACTGCCTTGGCCTCCAACCGGCGTTGGGTGGCACCTTCGGCGCGACGCCGAGTGAATGTTCCGGGACTCGCCCGGTTCGCGTCGATCATGCCGTATCCTTACCTTAACCCATAAGTAAGGAGTGGACGATGGACGCTGCAGCGAAGGTGACGTCGAAGGGCCAGGTGACCGTCCCGAAGGCAGTGCGTGACGCGCTCGGAATCAAGGAGGGCGACGAGGTCGTCTTCCGGGTGGAAGGCAACCGGGCGGTGCTCGCCCGGACACCCGACTTCCTCGCACTGGCTGGCACGATCCGGGTACCCGCAGCGAAGCGCAACGTCGCGTGGGATGAGGTGATCCGCCGCACGAGCTCGGACCGGGCCTCAGCGCGCCGTTGAGCGCGTTCGTCGATAATTGCGGTAGGGACCGGCCCCTTCGGGCGGCCCCCCGCACAGATCCCAGCGTGCACTGCTAGCGCACTGGGCTCCTGCCTTGGGTGCGAACGTTGAAT
>JBOGIF010000037.1:0-3301 GCA_050742415.1 Acidimicrobiales bacterium
GTGGTCGTCTCCACCCGCGAAGGCGCCGCGTTGTAGTTGGCGTCGCCGGCCTGGTCGTACGTCACCGTGCAGGTGCCGGTCCCGCTCGTCATCGTCACCGAGGCCGACCCGCTGCCGCTGCCCGAGCATGCGCCCGCGGTTGCGATGGCGACCGGCTGGCCGGAGGCCCCGCCGGTGGCCGCCACCGTGAACGAGGTGTTGAAGGTGGCGCTGGCGGGGGCGCTCTGGGTGACGGTGATGGCCTGGCTTCGCTTGAGGACGTTGATGTGCACGGTCTTGCTGGCCGTGGTGAAGCTCGTGGTGTCGGTCGGCGTGAAGACGACCGACAGGCTCTGGCCGTTACCGGCGTTGAGCGTCGTGCCCGCGGGCGGCGTGTAGGCGAACGTGCCCGGTACGCTGGCCGTCGCGTTGAGCTGGGTCCCGCTCAGCGCGCTCGGGTACGTGATGTCGGCCGGGTCGCTCCAGGTGATCACCGGGGTGCTCCTGATGATCGTCCAGGGGACGCCGGCCGGGCTCGGGTCGGCGTTGCCCGCCTGGTCCCTGGCACGCACTTCGAACGTGTGTGGCTGGCGGCTCAGTCCGGAGTAGGTGATCGGGCTGAGGCACGCCGCGAACGTCGCGCCGTCCAGGCTGCACTCGAAGGTCAGGGCGGCGGGCGGGCTGACGTTGTCGGTGCCGGTGAAGGCGAACGTGGCTGTCGTGCCGGTCGTGGTCGCGCCGTCGGCGGGGCCCGCGGTGATGCTGGTGTCGGGCGCCTCGATGTCGACGGTCCAGGCGAAGCTGGCCGGGCTCGGGTCGGTGTTCCCGATCGGGTCGGTGGCCGTCACCGTGAAGGTGTGGAAGCCGGCGCCGAGACCGGCGTAGGTCACGGTGCCGCCGTTGCAGGCCGCGGCCGGGGCCGCGTCGATCTGGCAGGCGAAGGTGGCGCCCTCGGTCGCGTGGAACGTGAAGGTGGCGGTGTTGCTGCTGGTCGGATCAGCCGGCGCGGAATCGATCCCCGTATCGGGCGCCTGGGCGTCCACCGTCCACGTGAAGGTGGCCGGGCTCGGGTCGACGTTCCCGGCCTGGTCCCTGGCCCGTACCGCGAACGTGTTGCCGCCGTCGGTCACGGTGTAGACAGCCGGGCTCGAGCAGGCCGCGAAGGCGGGGCCGTTGAGGCGGCACTCGAAGGTGTCGCCCGGCTCCGACGCATGGAAGGTGAAGGTCGCGGTCGTCTGGTTGGTCGGGTCGAGCGGCATGCTGTCGAGGATCGTGTTGGGCGCCGAGGTGTCGACTGTCCAGCTGAAGGTGGCCGGGGTCGGATCGAAGTTGCCCGCGGCGTCCCGGGCCACGACGGTGAAGGTATGTGGCCCCTCGCCGAGACCAGCGTAGGGCTTCGGGCTCGCGCAGGCCAGGAAGAGGCCACCGTCGAGCTGACAGAAGAAGGTGAGGCTTCCCGACGGCGTGACGTCGTCGGTGCCGGAGAAGGTGAAGGTGGCCGTGTTGGTGCCGGTCGGGCTGATGGGTCCGCTGTCGATGGAGGTCTGGGGCGGTGTGGTGTCCACCCCCGCCGATCGCGCGTCCTGAGAGATCGCGAGGAGAAGGACCGCCGAGAGGATCAGCAACCGCCTGAGCATCGAAGGCATCAGTTCCCCTTTGATGGCGACAGAGTGTCGTCGTGCCGCCGGGGCACTATAGGGGCAAGTTCTGTGCCCAGCGACGCCGTGGGCGAGAGCTCGTTCGTGAAGTCACGGCCTTCGAGATATCGCGGCGGCGAGCGCCGACAATGTGGCACCGAAAAAGACTGGGAGGTGTCACTGAAGTCCCGTTTTTTGTCAGCGAGGGCGCGCGGCCGACAGACGTCGGACCCAGGAGCTAAAGTTCTCTATTCCGCTTCGCCGGCAGCAGGGGCCGGCGATCGGGTTGACATCTTATTCGATCGTGAAGAGCTCCTCGATCGAGAACTTGTCCGAGAGCAGCTCGGGGCCGTGCTGGCGGACGACCACCAGGTCCTGGATGTGCCAGTACTCGCGGTACGGCTCCAGCGCCAGCACCATGCCCTCCTCGAGCGGAATCTTGCGGCTCCGGGTCAGGATCGGCTCCTGCTGGTGGAACCAGGCGCCCATCCCGTGCCCGACCAGGGAGGCCGTGTAGGTGACGCCGTGCTTGGCATAGGCGCTCACGACGGCCTCGTAGATGTCGCTGGCCAGCACCCCCGGCCGGCAGCGCTCGATCGTCATGCGGTGGATGTCGCGTGTCAGGGCGTACTGCCGCCGCTGCTCCTCGCTGGGGCGTCCGAGGACGGCCATGCGCGACTGGTGGCCCGGGTACCCGTCGAGGAAGGCGACGTAATCCGTGCGGACGATGTCGCCGCGCTGAAACCGCGTGTCCCCCTCGCCGGCGTAGATGACCCGGTTGGTGCTCGCGTTCAGGATGCCGTGGGCCCAGCCGCACCCGCGCCGGACGCAGCCGGCCAGCATCCGGCTGTGCACCTCGCGCTCGGTCTCCCCGGCCTTGATGGTCGGGAAGACCTCCAGGTAGACGTCGTCGAGGAGGTCGGCCCCGCGCTTGAAGAGCGCCACCTCGGCCGGCGTCTTCACCCACCGCACCTCCTCCATCATCGGCGCGCAGTCCACCATCTCGAGCCGCGGGGAGCCGCGCTGGATCTCCTCCCAGTGGGCGACGGTCATCGCGTCCTTCTCGAATCCCACCCGCTCCCGGTCCAGTCCCAGATCGCGCAGCACCTTGCCCAGGTGGCTGTACGCGGTCTCCACGTATGGCTGGTACACCTCGAGGCGCGTGACCCACGACCGCTGGCGGGTCAGCCCCTCGGCGGCGTAGTCGAGAATGATCACGGGCTCGCCGCGGCGGGGCCACACGAGCAGGACCCCGCGCACCGAGTTCGCGAGGTCGAGATGCCGGGCCAGCGTCCCCGGGTACGCGATCCCGGAGAGGTACGTGAAATTGTTGCCGGAGCGCAGGACCACCGCCGCCAGCCGCCGCCGGTCCATGTGCTCGTTGAGCCGGGGGACGTTCGCCATGACGGCACGGGTCTCCGTCGCCATCGCTGCCTCCTTCGACGCGGTCGCGTCGATCAGACTTCGAGTTCCGGATCGAGGTAGTCGCGCAGCCGGTCCCCGACCATGTTCACGGCCAGGACGGTGACCGAGATGGCGAGACCGGGGAACGTCGCCAGCCACCACGCGGTGGCCAGGTAGATGCGGCCGTCGGCCAGCATCGCGCCCCAGCTCGGCGTCGGCGGCCGGACCCCGAGGCCGAGAAAGCTCAGCGCTGATTCGAGCAGCATCATGCGCGCCACCTC
>JBOGIF010000038.1:0-8442 GCA_050742415.1 Acidimicrobiales bacterium
ACGTCGCCGCCCTTCTCGACCAGTTCGCTGCAGACCCGATCCACGAGCTGGCACAGCTCGCTCGAGCGGCCACGTTCACGGCGATGATCGGAAATGCCGACGCTCACGGCAAGAACGTCGCCGTCCTCCACGAGGAGACCGGGTACATCACGCTCGCTCCGCTTTACGACACGGTGCCCACCACGATGTGGCCGAACCTCAGGGGCACCGCAGCAATGCCCGTCCACGGCCGTCGACGCCTGCACGCGGTCACCCTCGAGGACATGTTGGACGAGGCCTACCTCTGGCCGCTCGACCGGCGCCGGGCGCGTGACGTGTCCGTCGGGACCGCCGAGGCGATTCTCGACGCTCTCGGCTCCCTTGCCGTTCCTCCTGAGCTGGCCGAACGGATCGCCGCACGCTGCCGATCGTTTCTCGCCGCCTGACCCGTCGACGTCCACACGCAGATCCCCGACACCGGCGACGGCATGGCCGGTAGGGTCGTCCACGGGCAGCACCGGGATGCACAATGGTCACGCATCTGGGGGGGCGTAGGTCAGTGGTAGACCGGCGGCCTTTTAAGCCGCGCGTCGAAGGTTCGATCCCTTCCGCCCCCACGGTCGCTGCCGCGTCCAGAGGTCCGCCCGCCCGCCGGTACGATCGCCGCGTGGACACTGAGAACGCTCGCCAGCGGCTCGACCAGGAGCGCGCCCGCCTCACCGACGTTCACTCCGGGCTCGACGAGGAGCACCTGGGCGAGCAGTCAGAGGGGGAGAGCCTCAGCGAGCTGTCGTCGCTCGACCAGCACGAGGCCGACCTCGGAACCGAGACCTTCGAGCGGGAGAAGGACCTGGCCATCCTCGAGCGTGTCGAGGCCGAGCTGGCCGATGTCGAGCACGCCATGCGCCGCCTCGACGAAGGGAGCTACGGCACTTGCGGGGTCTGCGGCCGGGTGATCGACGAGGACCGCCTGGAGGCGCTACCCGCCACCAGGTTCTGCGTGGAGCACCAGGCGCTGGCCGAGCGCCAGGCCCGGGCGGAGGGTGCTCGGGCCGCTGGCGACCAGGGCCGGTCTCCTGGCCTGGGCTAGAGGCGCTCCCCGCCGCGCTCCCAGCCGCCGCCTCCGCTGGGCGCTGGTCGGCTCGGCCGCGACGGTGGGCGCGGTCGGTGCCGGGGTCGGCGTGGCGCTGGCCGACGACGACCGCCGGGTGCGCCTGGAGCGCCAGGCTCGGGTGTGGCGGCTCAGCATTCGCCGGGTTCTCCATTGGCTCGTCGTGAAGGTGCGGGGCCGTCGAGCGACCGAAGAGCAGCGGGCAGCACTGGAGGAGCGCTTCGCCATTCGCAGTGCCCAGGACGTAGCCGAGGTCCTTGGCGGCATGAAGGGCGCCATCATGAAGGCCGGGCAGATGATCTCCTTCGTCGCCGAAGGACTTCCCCCTGAGGCCCGGGCCGCCCTGGCCACCCTTCAGGCCGACGTCCCGCCGATGGCGCCGAGCCTGGCAGAAGGGGTGGTGCGCGAGGAGCTGGGCGACGACCCGTCCCGGTTGTTCCTGGACTGGGACCCGGTCCCCGTCGCCGCCGCCTCCATCGGCCAGGTCCACCGCGCCGTCATGCCGGACGGGCGGCTGGTGGCGGTGAAGGTCCAGTACCCCGGCGTCGACCGGGCCATTCGCTCCGACCTCGACAACGCCGAGCTGCTCACCGGGATGTTCGCCTCGTTCGCGCTCAAGAACATGGACGTGAAGCCCATGGTCGACGAGCTGCGGGCCCGGATGGGCGACGAGCTCGACTACCGGCTGGAGGCCCGCTGCCAGGCCGAGTTCGCCGACCGTTACCGGGGCCACCCGTTCATCCACGTCCCCGACGTGGTGCCCGAGCGCAGTGCCCGCCGGGTGATCACCAGCGACTGGGTCGACGGGGTGTCGTGGCCGGACTTCCTGGCCACGGCGACCGCCGAGGAGCAGGCAACAGCCGCCGAGGTGCTGTTCCGGTTCGCCGAGGGCTCGATCTGGCACCACCGAGTGTTCAACGGCGATCCCCATCCCGGCAACTACCGGTTCCATCCCGGCGGCCGCAAGGTCACGTTCTTGGACTTCGGCCTGGTGAAGCGCTGGGCTCCCGGAGAGCTCGAGAGCCTTAGCCCGATCCTCGACGCCATCCTTGCCCAGGACGCCACTGGCACGGTGCAGGCGCTGGTGGCCGCCCGCTTCCTCCCGGCCGACCACGGCCTGGCGGTGGAGAGGGTGTACGAGTACTGCAGCGGGCCCTACATCCCGTTCCAGCAGGACGAGTTCACGTACACGTCGGAGTTCGTGGGGCAGACGCTGCAGCGCATGCTGGACCTCCAGGGCGAGTACGGCGACGTCATCCGGCTCCTCAACATGCCGCCCTCCTACGTGATCCTCGACCGGGTCGTGTGGGGCATGAGCGCGCTGCTCGGTCGGATGCAGGCGAGGGCCGGCTGGGGACGCCTGCTGGACGAGTACCTCCACCATGCCCCACCGTCCACCGAGCTGGGCCGAGCCGAGGCGGAATGGCGAGAGCGAAGAGCGGCAGCGTCCCGTCCCTGACGGGGTTCGTGGCCAAGCGGTTCTTCACCCCCCGCTTCGGCAACCACGAGCGACTGGCGCTCCTGACCGAGGACGGGGTCCGTCTCGGGGGAGGGCGGCTGACCGGGCCGAGCGACGCCTCCGCCTCCATCGTCTTGGTCCACGGGTTCTCCCATACCAGCCGGACACCGAAGATCCACGCCTTCGCTCATCGGCTGGCACGCCGGGCCCACGTGCTGGTGCCGGACCTGCGGGGCCACGGCACCTCGGGCGGCCTGTGCACCCTCGGAGCCGACGAGCCCCTCGACGTGGCGGCGGCAATCGCGGCGGCTAGGGGTGCCGAGCCGGACTTGCCGGTGGTGACGGTGGGCATCAGCCTCGGCGGGGCTGCGGTCCTGCTCCAGGCCGGACGTCGCGATGCACGGGAGAGGGTTGCCGGGGCGGTGGCCATCAGCGCCCCGGCGTGGTGGGGCGCCTGGGACACGCCGAGCACCGCCCGTATCCGTCGCTACGCCTCCACCGCCGCCGGCCGCCGGTTCATGGCCGATTTCCTCAACACCCGCGTGGCCGCGACATGCCCGGGGGTGGCCGACTCACACGACCTGGTGGCGGCCATAGCGCCGGCGTTCACGCTCGTCGTCCACGACCCAATGGACCACTACTTCGGCGAGGAGCACGCCCAGACGCTGTTCCGTTGGGCCAACCGCCCCAAAGACCTCTGGCTCGTTCGGGGTAGCGGGCATGGCACCGACCTGCTGACCTCCGAGCTGGCCGACCGCCTCCTCTCCCACGTGGAGGCCCATACGGGTGCCGGGTAGGGTTCGCACGTGGCCGCGGCACCCCTGGACCGGCTGGGCCGGGTGTACGAGCAGGAGCCGGTCGAGGTCGACGCCGCCCGGGCGCTCGCCTATGCCCGGGCCACCAACGACGACAATCCGGCCTATCTCTCGGGCGACGTGCTGCCACCTTTGTTCGGAGTGGTCCCGGCGTGGCCAGCGTTCCTGGCCGTGGTCGGCGACCTGGTGCCGCCCGACTCCATGTCGCGGCTGCTCCACGCCGGCCACGACATGCGCTTCCATCGGCCGCTGGTAGCCGGAAGCCGGTTGGCGACCTCGGCGGAGGTCTCGGGAGTCCGTGCCGCGCGGGCTGGTGCCTGGATCTCGGTACGTCTCCAGAGCCGGGCCGATGGCGGGCCGGTGGCGCTCGAGCAGTTCGCCACCCTGTTCGTGCGGGGGCTCGACGCCGGCGGCAGCGGTGGTGTCGCCACGCCCGGGCACCCCTTTCCGCCCTCGGCTCGTTCGGCGCCCGTCGCCACCTTCAAGGTCGACGTGGACTTCGACCAGACCAGCCGCTACGCCGAGGCATCCGGGGACACCAACGCCATCCACCTGGACGAAGCCGCAGCCAAGGCCGCGGGCCTGCCCGGCGTGATAGTGCACGGCCTATGCACCATGGCGATGTGCGGGCGTGCCGTGGTCGCGGCCGCCGCCGGCGACGACCCCACGCGGCTGAAGCGGCTGGCGCTGCGCTTCTCTCAGCCGGTGCTTCCGGGTAGCGACGTCTCGACCTCTGTTTACGGCGCCGGCACCGACGAGGGGGCCAGGAACGCCCGCTACGCCTTCGAGGCGACCAGCGGGGAAAAGCGCGTGGTCAAGGACGGCCTGGCCGAAGTCGCGGCCTAGAGGTGGCAGTCCTACGTCTGTTCGCGTCGGCCCGTGAGGCGGCCGGTGACGCGTCGGTCGAGATCGACGCAGCGACCGTCGACGAGCTCTTGGCCGAGGCTGTGCGCCGTTACGGCCGTGGCTTCGCCGACGTGCTGGCCACCTCCCGGGTCTGGGTCAACGGCCAGCCCGCGGACGGCTCCGCCCAGCTGGCGGGACGCGATGTGGTTGCGGTCCTGCCTCCGGTCTCGGGCGGTGCCACTCGCACGGCTCGACCGACCCCGTCCCGACCGACGCCCCGGCCCTCTGCCTTCCAGCCACCGACGGCACGAAAGGCACCTCGGCCGCGCCCCGCTCCGCCTCCGCCTCCCCCGGCGTTCGCTCGGCCCTCGCTTCCTGTCCCCGACGCCCTGGCCCGTCAGCCCGAGCTGTTCCCCGAGGCGGCGTCCGCCACCGAGGAGGCCCCCGCCCCCGCCCAGGAGCCCGCCGCCCAGGAGCCCGTCCCCCGGGAAGCCGCCTCCCGTCCGTCCCCGTCTCGGTCGACCGAGGTCCGGCCGGCGTTGGAGGTCGTGCCGCGAGCGGCGCGGCCTCACGGCCGGCTTGGCCTGGCCTGGGCCCTCGGCACGGCCGTCGTCACAGTGGCTGGTTCCGGATGGCTGGCGATCTGGCTGGCGGCGACCGCCGCCGCCGCCGCCTCGCAGACGGCCATGGTGTGGCGCGGGCGGCGCGAGCGGCCATTGCCGGGTTTTGCGGCCGCCGCGGCAGCAGCCCTGCCGCTCGCCGCCGCCTCCGGGGCTCCGGCCATCAACGCCGTCATGGCCGCGTCGCTGCTGGCGATGCTCCTGGCCCGGATGGCGGCGCGGACCCGAGCGCCGGCGCGCGACGTGGCGCTGACCCTCCTGATCGCCGTCCCCGTCGGCTTGGCGGCTGTCGCCCCGGTCTTGCTCCGCGAGATCGGCATCGAACCCGCCTTGTTCCTGTTCGGCTGTGCGGCGGCCTACGACGCTGGCGCCTACCTGGTGGGCACAGGAGCGTCGTCCCGGTGGGAGGGGCCGGCCGCCGGGATCGCCGCTCTCGTCCCGGTCACCTTCGTGGGCGCCATCGTCCTTCCCGAGTCCTTCGGACAGGCCCCGTTCCTGTTGGGCGCTCTCGCCGCCGTGCTCGCGCCCCTCGGGCCACTCGCCGCATCGGCCCTGCTGGGCAGCGCGGACGCTCCGGCCCCCGCCATGCGCCGGCTCGACTCACTGCTGGTCCTCGGGCCGTTGTGGGGGGCGTGTTTCACGGCCCTCGTGCACTAGGGCGTTCGGGACTAGGGCCCTCGGGAACTACGCCTTCTTGGTCTCCCAGAAGATGACATCGATCTCGGCGACGAGATCCAGGAGCTTCTGGCCGGTGGCCGGGTCGACCGAGCTCTTGGTGGCTCCAGCCGCCTTGGTGGCGTTCCAGAAGAGCTCGTGGAGCTGGGGGTACTTCTCGAGATGGGGCGGCTTGAAGTAGTCGGTCCACAGCACCCACAGGTGGTGCTTGACCAGGTCGGCCCGCTCCTCTTTGATGGCGACGGCCCGCTGACGGAAGACATCGTCGGACGACGCTTGGTACTTCTCCTGGCAGGCCTTCACCGACTCGGCCTCGATCCGGGCCTGGGCCGGGTCGTAGACGCCGCAGGGAAGGTCGCAGTGGGCGTGGACCGGTGCAGGCGGGCTCAGTCGGTCCACGAGGAGGATGATCTTCCGGACAGGGGTTGGCAGGGGCATGCCTCGGCTCCTTGGTCTCGTGGAAGGGTTGTCTCGTGGGAGGGTCTTCGTCGGCACACTATCGGGTGGTCGTCGGGGCGCTGGCAGGCCTGGTTGCGGCACTGCTCGTTGCTCGAAGCCTGAGGCCGCTCACCCGTGTGGTCGTGTCCGGCGAGAGCATGCGGCCGACGCTCGGGCCCGGCGACAGGCTCTTGGTCCTGCGCGTCGGCCGGGCTGGGCCCGGCCGCCTGGTGACGCTCGAGGACCCCCGTCATCCGGGGAGGCTGATGGTCAAACGGGTGGTCCGGCGGTGGGTCGACGGCCTGGAGGTGGTGGGCGACAACCCGGCGTCGAGCACCGACAGCCGCAGCTTCGGTCCGGTTTCTCCCCGGTCGGTCCGAGGCCGGGTGGTGTACCGCTACTTCCCCGAGGCCCGACGCGGCCGGCTGTAACCTGGCATGGGTGTGGACTGACGAGGTTGACCGCCTTCTAGCTCTCGACGACCTCGACGACGTCGCGTCGCTCCCCATGCAGGACCTCCGGCGGCTACGGGCCGAATGTGCCGCGGTCGAGACCAAGGTCTCGTACCTGCGCCGCCTGGTACAGGGCCGGCTCGACATTGTCGGCGCCGAGCTCCGGAGCCGGGCCGACGGCGGCCCTCCGGTCGACCTTCCTTCCCTGGTGGACCAGCTGCCCCAGATCCTGAGCGACCGCGTGCGTGCCGTCGGACCGGGCCGGCTGCCCGTCTCGGTGGCCCTGCCCGACGACGACGACGAGCTGACGGCCGAGCTCGACGAGATGCTCGGGGCCGGCCGGTTGTCGGAGCTCTCCGAGATGACCGACGCCGACCTCCAAGCGTTGGCCGAGGAGCTGGCGGGGCTCGAGCGTCGGGTGTCCGATGCCCGCCGGGCACTGTTCACCCGGCTCGACGCCCTCCAAGCCGAGCTCGTTCGCCGCTACCGCACCGGAGAGGCGACGGTCGGCTCGGTGTTGTCCTGACCAACACGGAACCGCAGTACCCGTTCCAGCTAGTCCTGCCTGGCTGACTAGTTTCGTGCCCGTCGTGCGCCGCCTGGCCGTACTCTCCATGCACACCTCGCCCCTGGCCCAGCCCGGATCGGGCGACGGCGGCGGCATGAACGTCTACGTGCGAGAGCTGTCGGGTGCTCTGGCCCGGGCCGGTGTCGACTGCGACGTCTACACCCGGGCTTGGTGCCGCGGCCTTCCTCCCGTCGTAGCGGTCGAGCCGGGACTGCGGGTGCACCACGTGATCGCCGGCCGCCGTGCCCTGCTGCCCATGGCCGAGCTGGCCGATCTCGTGGGTGACTTCACGGAAGGCGTTCAGGAGACGATGGCCGCCGGCTCTCCACCGGACGCCATACACGCCAACTACTGGCTCTCGGGCGTCGCCGGGCACGAGCTGAAGCACCGGTTCGAGCTGCCCCTGGTGTCCACCTTCCACACTCTCGACCGGGTCAAGGCCGAGGCCGTCGGCGACGAGGACGGCCGCCGCGCCCGCGCCGAGGCCGAGGTGATCGGCTGCTCCGATGCCATCCTGGCCTCCTCGGGCGACGAGGCCGAGCAGCTGGTGCGGCTGTACGGAGCCGTTCCCGAGAGGGTCGAGGTGGTCCCCCCGGGAGTCGACCACCACTTGTTCTCGCCTGGCGACCGGGCGGCGGCGCGAAGGGCATTGGGCCAGAGCCTCGGCCTGCCTCCCGGGCCCATGTTGCTTTTCGTGGGTCGCATCCAGCCCCTCAAGGGGGTGGATGTGGCGGTCAGGGCGCTCGCCGCCCTCGGCGGCGACGTCACGCTGGTCGTGGTGGGCGGTCCCAGCGGTCCCCACGGTGAGGCCGAGCTGGCCCGGATCGGCAAGCTGGTCTCCGCCCACGGTCTGGCCGGGCGGGTCAGGTTCCTCCCGCCCCAGCCCCATGGCCACCTGGCCGACTTCTACCGGGCCGCCGACGTGTGCGTGGTGCCGAGCCGGTCCGAGTCGTTCGGCCTGGTGGCGCTGGAGGCGGCCGCCTGTGGCACCCCGGTGGTGGCCGCCGCCGTCGGCGGCCTGCGCACGATTGTCACCTCGGGGCGCACCGGGTTTCTCGTGGAGGAGCGCGACCCGGCAGTGTTCGCGGCGCGCATCGGCGAGCTGTTGGACGACCCGGGGCTGGCGGATCGCATGGGGGCCCAGGCGGCGGCCTGGTCGCGTCAGTTCCAGTGGCCCATCACGGCCGCCCGCCTGCGCCGGCTGTACGCCGACCTCACCGCGCGCCAGCGGGTGGAGTGCGGCTGATCATCTCGGTATCTTTCATGGGATTTCAAAGTTTTTCCTGAAATCCCTTGCGGTCTCCAGCTGGCCGGCTGTAGGGTCTGGGCCAGGCCCGAGGGGCGGAACGACGAACTGTTCGGGGAAGTGCAGTGCGTCGTGAGGTTCCTCGGGCCGCTTCGCGTCCGGCTGGCAAAGGAGCTTGTGGAAGCTTGCACCGCTCCTGGGTCGATGGTTAGCGTGCGCCCACTCGGCCGCCA
>JBOGIF010000039.1:0-10723 GCA_050742415.1 Acidimicrobiales bacterium
CACCCGTTGCGAGCGGACGGCGCCGCCGGCCAGTTCCTTGGCCCCGGCGATGAGGGTGTTGCGGCTCATCTCGGTCACCCGAGCCACCAACGCCTGGCCGCCCCGACCGCACATCTCCACCACCGCCACTGCCATCAGGCGCCGCTCCCGCTCGTCGAGCAGCGGCGTGGTCTGGGAGAAGAACCGCTTCAGGCTCTCCTCTCCAACCTCCACGACGACATCGTAGCCCGCGCGACTAACTCACGCGCGGACCCTTACCGGAACAGGCAGCGAATCGCATCTCCCAAGAGCCGCGACTCGTCGCACGCACCGAGAGCGATTCCTCGTCCGGGGGATTGTGTCGGCCGCGCCCCTGACGCCGCATGGGCCAGGCGCCGATCGGATCAGCCAGGAAGGCACCGGGCACGTTCCCGCAGGTCGGCGGGGTTCGAATACCGGAGCATCATCACCACTACAGGTGTCATTGGACGAACAGCTGTCATGGATCGTCGGGGCGGTCGCTGTCGTGCTCGTCGTAGGCGCAGCCGCGGTTGCACTGGTCGTCGCCCGGCGCTGACCCGCCGGACGCCGGTGTCATCCGAGGCAATGCAGTGCCCGATAGGCGCACACCCTCGTATGCATTACTGTCGTATGCATGCCACAGGTCGACCGACTGTCAGTGACCATGCCCCCCGAGGTCGGCGCAGCCGTCCGTGAGGCGGCAGCCCGAGAGGGCACAAGCGTCTCGAACTGGTTGGCGGCCGCCGCGGCGCAGCGCCTACGAAACGAACTCCTCAGTGCCGCGTTGGATCAATGGGAAGCCGAGGAAGGCCCCTTCAGCGATGAGGAACTCAACGCCGCCGCTGCCGCCCTGAGCCCAACACGACGGCGCGGCGCAGCATGACGGGAGTGCTCGATACAGGCGCGCTGATCGCCATCGACAAACGTGATCGCAGGGTCGGGGCGATCTTGCGGGTCCTCCAGCGCGATGGAGTTCCCATCTGCACGAGTGCGGGAGTAGTGGCCCAGGTGTGGCGGGACGGACGCCGTCAGGTCAACCTTGCCCGAGTTCTATCCGGCGTGGAGATCGCCGCCCTGGACGACCGCGGCGGCATGAGGGTCGGCGAGCTTCTTCGGACGAACAGGTCCAGCGACGTCATAGACGCGCACGTCGCGCTGTTGGTACGACCCGACGCCCGGGTGCTGACAAGCGACGACGCCGACATCCAGGCGCTGCTCCGGAGTCGCCGCGTGAAGGCACACATAGTGCATGTGTAGACCGTCAGTCTCCCGTGATTTGCGCCGTCCCGTACTCTCCGAAGGCATGAGGCACAGCGCACGGCCTCTCGCCGTGAGGCGTTCTCCAGTATCCATGTCGTCATGGTCGCCCGTGACCGCTCGGGGCAGTTGGTGACGCTGGCTCTGCGACGAGATTTATCGAGCGACAGCATCGGCCGAAACCGATACGGCCCGACCCTGGCGGCGTGGGCCCTGGCATGGGCACTGTGCGGCGGAGCGGCCACGTTCGCGTTCACCGCCATCCGACTGAGCGCGGATCCTCCCGTCGACGATCTCGCCTACGACAACTCGGGACTCGTCTTGGTCGCCGGGGGCATCGCGCTGCTGGCGGTAGCGGCCGCGACCGTGCTCGCGCCCTTGTTGGAGTGGGGCTACCTTCGACACCTGGACGACGCCGCCGCTCCGGCTACGGCCACGTAGTCGCTGATCGCCTTTCTCGTCGCTACGCCGGCCGGCTTGGCCCTGTTTGCACTCCCCGCCTTCGAGAACGGCATGTCGCTCCAACTCGTGACCATCGTGTGCGTCGTGCTCGGCGTGCTGGTGCTGCTGGCGCCGGCGGCCGCGGGCCGATATCTGACTTTGCGGGGCAGCCGGCGACGGCGAAGACTGCTGGAGCGGTGGCTGTCGCACGGATGGCCCTTGGCCTCGGACAGCTCGAATCGGCGCTCCCGCCACGACTAGAGACGGGGTTTGGGGCGTCGGCTGCGGCCCGAGCCCACGCGGATCGTCGGACGATGTGCCCTCCGGTTCCGTCAGGTGGCCCGCCACAACGCGAGGCCCCTGTCGCGAGCGGCGAGGGCGATGGGCTGCCCGTCCCAGACGGTCGTCGCCTGCCAGTCGACACCAGGGACACGAAGGGCTGTCCAACCCCCGGCCTTCGACCATGACCAGATGGCCAGCCCCCGGGTCTGGCTGTCGTTGCCGACGATCTCGAAGGACCCGTCGTCGTCCAGGAACCCGAACTTCGCGAACTGGTTGCCGGACGCCGCCGAATCGCCCGGACGACCCACCGGCTGGGGCGGGGCCGTCCCGTCGAGGGTCCAGGCGGCGACGTCCATCTCGACCGCTCGCCCTTCGAGCCGCCCACCCACGACCAGCACGTGACCGTCGCGACCGGTCACTTGACCGAACGAGGCACGCTCCTCCAGGTCGGTGCGACGCCAGGAGCGACCGTCCGTCGACGCCCAGAGCGCACCGGTCGCGAGCGTCCCGTTGGCTACGACCGGAGCCGCGACGAACACCTGTCGGCCGACAACGCCAACGGTTCCGAGGACGACGTCACGAAAGGTGTCGTTCTCGCCCTCGATTGGCTCCCACGCGTCGAGCTCGTCGCTCCGCCAGATCCGGACTTGTTGCTCTGTATCACCTGGGGAAAGGTCCATGGTGGCCACGACCGCCACCCGGTCAGTGACCGCGAGGTACCCGTCCCCAAAGAAGAACCGGCCCCTCGCCACCTCGTGGCGCTCCCAGGTCCGCAGGTCCCGGGTGACGGCGACAGTGAGGACGTAGTCGTCGGGGCCGGCGGTCTCACGGAGCTCGCTCCAGAGCACCACCAGCGAGCTGCCGCGCACGCCCAGTCCCACCAGCTCGTCGGTTGGCTGCTCCGGTCGGGGGTCTACCGCAGTCCATGCCGCCCCGTCGCGGGTCGTCCAGATAGCGGAGCGGTCCGTCGTCCCTCCGACGTCGACCACCTTGCCCGCGGCCACGAGGCGGTCCTGCCACACGACCATCCCCGCGACCCGCGCCCCCTCGAGGACTTCGGGGTGAGCGGGCGCAATCACCGACCATCTCCCCACCACGACCTCCCCGGAGCGAAGCTGTGCGGAGCCGGCGAGCCCAGGCCCGGCCGGTACCGAGGCCGGCGCCGACGCGGGCCGAGGGGACGGGTCGCGACCGCAGCCCGCCAGGGTCATCAGCACCATCGCCACCGGCACGGCACCGCGCACGATCCGAGCTCGCCTCATGACGTCGGCGCGCCTCCGCTTCACACCGGCATTGTCGCATGACCTGCACGGCGCTGACCCGGTGAACCCCGACGCCCGACAGCAGCAGCGATCGGCTCCCCCTCCCACCCGCCCTCCCTGCCGCCGTTTGCCCGCCGTGCCGGCCTGCGGCCCCGGCGTGCTAGTAGGCAGCGGCCATGGTGTTCGACGCCGCCGTCCCGGCCGTGACCACCGCGGCCGCCGTGGTGCTGTTCGCCTGGCTCTGGTTCGTCCGGCCGCTGCTGCGGCGGCGGGCCCTCACCGACGCGGAGCGAGGCCGGTGAACCGCCTCGTGCTGCAGCTCGTCCGCGGCCGGTTGTTCCGACCAGATCGAGCCGGCGTCGCCGCCCCATACCGTGATCACTCGTTGCGCCGCCTGGACGATCCAGCGCGGCATCCTGTTGACGTAGCGGTGGAGCGCTCGGAGCGGCGGGCCCCGGCGAACTTGGCGGTGATTGACACCGGAGGCCAGCGGCGGACGGTCACCGGGCATGGAGACCCCGAGACTTCAACCGTCCATTTCGACACCGCCGCAGCGGTTGCCCTGACAATCGAGACCTACCGTCCGAAGAGCCTGAGCGGAACCCAGGCCGCGCAGGTGCTACCGCGTCAGCAAGCCGGGGGCCGCCGTGGATGCGGGCGATTCCGGCCGCGGCGCCCCTATTTCAAGCGCCCGCTGAGGAGCCCCAGGTTGGAGACGATAAACGGGACGATGAAGTTCATGGCGCACTTGATCCACGTAACACGCGTCGCGTCGCCCGAGGCGATGACGTCGAGTTGGTTGATCGCGGTCAGGACGAGTCCGACGACCAGCGCGATGCGTAGCGTGCGGCACAGGTGCGGTGGCTGGGCGCAGTAGTCGATAGCCCCGCGCCAACTGCGCGACATCAGGGAACAATCGACGTCGAGTGCTCCGTGCCGGACATCGAGTCCGCGCCCCCAGGTAGCGTGAGGCCCGGAACCGACTCAGGCGCGAGCGCGATACCGAGCGCCAGCACGGCCAGCACGACCGCGACCGCGCCCTTGGCCGGTTGCTTCCAAGGAAGCAGCTTCTCGACCGCGATGAACGCCCCCACCACGGCCATCCAGCCGACGCTCATCACACCGAGCGCGAACAACGCCGCCATCAGCGCCCAGCAGCAACCGACGCACCACGCGCCGTGCTCCGCTCCCATGCGCAGCGCACCGCCGTACCCGTAGCGCATGCGGCCCAGGATGAAGTCCATCGGCGTCCGGCACTTCGTCAGACACACGTCCTTGACCGCGGTGAGCTGGTAGAGGGCCGCCGCCAGGATCACGGCGCCGCCCAAGTAGCGGCCCCTTCGATCCAAGGAGAGCAAGCCGGGAGACAGCGACGTGACCCACGCATAGAGCACGTAGGCGGCCAGGCCATAGGCCGTCCATGCGGTCAGGTAGCCAGCCACGAACACGCCGGTGGCCCCTACTGGTGCGTGGCGCCCGCGTTCGCGCCGGCGGCGGTGGATCCGCGCGTACGCGATGACCATCGGCGCCAAGGACGGGAACATCATTGCCGCGAGCATCACGACCCACGTCGTCAGGAAGAAGCCCAGCGACCCGGGATCCGTGCCGGGTCCCATGTCCATCCCCCGCATCCGCGTGTTCGTGACGACCCAGCTCGCGGCAGCTAGCGCGAGCAACAGCGCGACCAACCCGGCCAGACGTAGATCGACCCCTAGAACTACAGCACGCGCCCGCGCGCCGCGTCGCGGGATCACCATTCTGCGGTCACCCGACCGGCGCGATCAGACGCGACCCTTCGGAGCTCCTTCGGCCATCTCGCTGGTAAAGGTGAAGTCGGCGGTCTCACCGTAGACGCCGTCGAAGTCGAGGCCGAAGAGATCCGAGTGCCCCGGCGCCTTGCCGATCTTGAACTCGGGGGCGAAACCGAACATCGCGTTCTTGACGGTTGTGACTCCGCCGGCGGGTCCCGGCAACGACTCGAACGTGAAGTTCACGCGTCCCGCCACCGAGCCCGACGGCGTGTCGCCGTTCGAGAACGTGACGCCCGCGCGCTCGACCCCCAGCCACTCTCCGTACAAGGCCGCGAAGTCCGCGAACGGCCCGCCCTCGTCGCCGTGCAGGATGCGCTCGACCCCGCTCGCTTGCTCATCCGACGCGCCTTCGTCGATGACCACTCCAACTTTCCAGTTGCCCGAGCTCAGATTCGACGGGAACAAGTTGCAAAACGCGAACGTGACGCCCGACAGGTCGGTGTCATCGAGCCTCCCGCTCGAGATGTGGAATACGGCGACACCACGACACTCACCATTCGGACCCGTCGGCGGACCGTCGACCGGACACGGACAGACCAGCTGGCACGAGCAGTTAGCGACGTAGGTACCTGACATCTCCCAAGCCATCGGCTTCTCCCCTCTGGCACAACAACGCCATCGCAACCATGACAACCGGACCAACAGCCCTTCCCGGCCGAAGCTACGCCCAACTCGCACGCCGTACAAGAGGCGGAGACCTGGTTACCCCGCTTCGTCGAGGCCCGGTCGGTGCGTGACGTCGAGGCCACCGGTGCGTGAGGTGATCACGACCAAGTTCGGTAGCGAGGAGCACGGCGGCTCAATGGCCGCCCTCCTCGAGGAGAGCGAGGAACGTCCTCGCTCCATAAACCGGGAGATCGCCGCTCAAGCCAAGCAAGTGACTGTCTCCAGAGACGATGACCGCCTCGGCGGCAGCGGCCAAGGCGATGATGTAGTCGTCGTCCGGATCCGGCGACCGCACCGGTGGAGGCCCCTTGGGGTCGTCAGCCATCGCTCCTCCACGCAGAAGCAGCTCGAGAAGCTCCCCGGCCTCCTCCTCGGACACCCGCTCCCGCAGCTTCGGGTAGCGGAGTGCCCGTTCGAGCTCCTCGAGTAGAAGGGGCGACGCAACGAGCTCGAACCGACCGTCGAGCCAGGCCTGCACGACCTGGGCCGGAGCGCCGGCCGGCGAGAGCGCGGCGGAGATGATGACGTTGGGGTCGAGTACCGCCCGCACGACTCAGCGGGGACGTCGGCGGGTTTTGTGCTGCGCCTCGACCGCCAGTTCGACGGCGTCGTCCTGGCTCATCTGGTTGCGGCCCCACAGGCGATCGAGCAGATCGAGGCCGAGATAGCGGCGCAACGCCTCCTCAATCACTTCGCTGTCGCCCTTGCCCGTCCGCGCCGCTCGGACTTTGACCGCTCGCAGCACGCTTTCGTCGATGGTAAGGGTGGTCCGCGCCTTGGACATATCCGCATCATAGCATCATTATGCCGCAGTGTCGCGGGGAAGAAGGGTCGCCCAGCCGCATGGCATCGAGGAGTAACGCGAAGTCGAGCGCTCAACCCGAGCATGGAGCGTGCCGATGATGCAAGGCATGTCCCCGCGGCGCCGGGTGGTGATCGCAGCGCTTACTGCTGTCGCGCTCGCGGGCCCGGCCGCCGCGGTCCTGCGGTCACGCCCGCGAGCACAACGACCACCACCGGCGACGCGGTAGGACTCGATCTGCTCTCGTGCCGGCCCTGGGAGGTCGAGGCCACCGTCACGACCGACAAGGCCGCCTACCTGCCGGGCGAGACCGTCATCGCCACGTCCATCATCCGCAACATCTCTGACCGTGCCTGCTACCCCTGGGTCAACCAGAGCCTTCGGTGGATGGATGCCGCCGCGACGACGTCGAGGCCAGTGCCGGCTTCGAGCTGGTTCCCGCACCCCAACCCCCACCCGGCGAGCCCACGACCAGCACCACCAGAACGACCACGACCACCACGGTGCCGTGGCCCATCCCGAGCCCGCCCCAGCCGCAGCCCTTCGCCTTGCCCCCGCTGAAGACCTGGTCGAGCAGGATCCGAGCCAGGGCGGAGAGATCCGCGGCCGGCCACTCGAGGCTCCCCGATCCGGATACATTGTGCTTCTATGCATTCCGGTGTGAGGCATGGGAGGTGCGGGTGAAGATCGACAAGGACCTGGTCGCGGCGTCGGCGACGCCCCTGGTGCTGGCGATCCTGGCCGAAGGTGAGAGCTACGGGTATGCGATCCTGAAGCGCGTCCGGGAGCTGTCGGCGGGTGAGCTCCGGTGGACCGACGGGATGCTCTACCCGCTGCTCCACCGCCTGCACCGGCTCGGCTACGTCACCAAGGAGTGGCGATCGCGGCCCGAGGAACGCGACCGGAGGTACTACGCACTCACGGCCGAGGGGCATGCCGCCCTCGCCGAGCACAAGCGGCAGTGGGTGACGGTGGCACGCGTGCTGGGTGGCGCCTGGGGCGGCGGCGACGTGCTGCCCTTCGTCCTCGGGCCGGCCTGACCGTGGAGCAGCTGGAGTCGGAGATCGCGGCGTGGCGGGCCTTCGTCGGACGGGGCCCCGTGGTCGACGGTCGTGATGTCGACGAGCTGGAGGCCCACCTGCGCGACCAGATCGCGGACCTCGACGCCGCCGGCCTCACAGCCGACGAGGCCTTCCTGGTCGCCGTGAAGCGGATGGGGAGGCTCGACGACCTGTCGCGCGAGTTCGCGCTCGAGCACAGCGGAAGGCTCTGGAGGCAGCTCGTCCTCACCGGCGGTGGCGGGCAGCAGCAGCCCGACCGCGGGTGGATCGAGACGCTGGTGTTCGCCGTCGCCGCGGCCGTCACCGTCCAGGTTGGGCGCCTGGCGGCGGGATTCCCGGGCGAGGAGGCCCTGTGGCTGTTCCGCAACGCCAGTCTCCTCGTGCTGCCATTCCTCGCCGGCTACTTCCTTCGCCGCCGGCGAATGTCGCGTCGGCAATCCCTGTTGACGGCCGCCTCCTTCGGGATCGCCGCCATCGTGGTCAACCTCTACCCGGTCCGCGAGGGAGGATCGACCGAGCTCCTCGTCGCGACCCACCTGCCCGTCGTGCTTTGGTCCGTGATGGCATACGCGTACATGTCCGGCCAGGCGCGAACGCACGAGCGGCGCATGGACCTCGTCCGCTTCACCGGCGAATGGTTCATCTACTACGTGCTGATCGCGCTCGGGGGCGGCGTGCTCCTGGCGCTGACCGCGTTCATCCTCGAGCCGACCATCGGTGCCGCGGCGGCCGAACGGGTCGTCGAGTGGGTAGCGCCCCTCGGAGCGGCGGGGGCCGTGATCGTCGCGGCATGGCTCGTCGAGTCGAAGCAACGCGTCGTGGAGAACATGGCGCCCGTGCTCACCATGCTCTTCACCCCGCTGTTCGCGGTCATGCTCGCCGTCGCCGCGGTCGCCTACGCCCTCACCGGGTTCGGCGGCGCGTTCGACCGCGAACTCCTCGGCGTCTTCGACGCGCTGCTCCTTGTAGTGCTCGGGCTCGTCCTGTACGCCATGTCCGCCCGGGACCCGTCGATGCCGCCGGGCTGGATGGATCGCATCCAACTGGTCGCCGTCGGCAGCGCCCTCCTGCTCGACGTGGTCGTGCTGGGCGCCATGATCGCTCGGATCGGC
Source organism: Acidimicrobiales bacterium (assembly GCA_050742415.1). Taxonomy (GTDB): domain Bacteria; phylum Actinomycetota; class Acidimicrobiia; order Acidimicrobiales; family AC-14; genus JBOGIF01. Next base: position 8,695 of record JBOGIF010000039.1, read on the forward strand.
GACCTCGGCTTCACGCCCAACCGAACGGCAGCGATCGGCCTCAACCTCGTGCTCCTCGTGAACCTGGCCGGCACCGCCTGGCTGTCCACCTTGTTCCTCACCGGGCACAACACCTTCCATCGCCTCGAGCGGTGGCAGACCACCTACCTGCCCGTGTTCGCCCTCTGGGCCGCCACGGTCGTTGTCGTCGTCCCGCCACTCTTCGCCTTCGCGTGACGCTCGAGAAGGAGTGATCGCCGGTCCACTTCTCACCCCCGACCGTCGGGGCCCGGCAGCGTTGCCCGTGCGCGAGTCGGGACGTACGATCCGCGAGCGGCGGAACGGGGGTGAGCCATGTGCGCCACCGACGACAGCATGGTCCCGACGGCGGCAGCGAGGGAGTCGGTGCCTCGCGAGGCGGTCGGCGACGCGGTCGACCCGATCCGGCTCGAAGCGGTCGACGAGGCGGCGGTCACGATCCTGGTCGACAACAGCTACGACGGCCTCCTTCCCGACGTCCGCCCGGCGACGAGGGCCCACCTCCGGAGGATGCCGACAGTGGCCGCTCCCGGTTTCGCCGGGGGCCGGACCACGGCCGGCCTGGTGGCCGAGCACGGTTTCTCGGCTCTCGTCACCGTCCGTCGGAAGGGCCGCTCCCACACGGTGCTCTTCGATGCCGGGATCTCCCCTGACGGGCTGGCGACGAACATGGAGCGGCTCGCGCTCGACGCCGGCGCTATCGAGGCCGTCGTGCTCAGCCATGGCCACTTCGACCACGTGGGCGGGCTGTCGGGACTGGCCCGGCTCCGGGGCCGGGCCGGGCTCCCGCTGCTCGTGCACCCGCTGGTCTGGACGCAGCGCCGGATCGCGCTCCCCACGCCTGGCGTGCCGGCGTGGGAGCTGCCACGGGTCGACCGCGCCGCCATCGAGGCCCAGGGCTTCGAGGTCATCGAGCGACGGCAGCGCTCGCTACTGCTGGACGGCTGCCTGCTCGTCACCGGCGAGGTCGATCGGACGACCGACTTCGAGCAGGGCATGCCCGGCCACGATGCCTGGCTCGACGGCCGCTGGGAGCCCGATCCCCTGATCCTCGACGACCAGGCTGTCGTCGTCAACGTGCGCGACCAAGGCCTCGTCGTCATCACCGGCTGTGGCCATGCTGGCGCCGTCAACATCGCACGACACGCCCTGCGCCTCACCGGCGTCGACCGGCTTCACAGCCTGATCGGCGGGTTCCACCTCAGTGGTCCTGCGTTCGCACCCGTGATCGAGCCCACCATCTCGGCCCTCGGCCAGCTCGCACCGAACCTGGTCGTGCCCGGGCACTGCACGGGATGGGTAGCCCAGCACCGCTTGGCGGCCGCCCTTCCCGAGGGCGTGTACCTGCCCAGCGCTGTCGGTAGCGTCTTCACCGTTACGGCGAACTAGGCAGGAGGAACGTGAAGCCGGGCGCGAACCCACCCGCGAAGCCGGGCGCGAACGGCCCCCACGATCCCTCAGGACGGCCGCAGCATCGTTCCGCTGATCAAGGGCGAGACAGTGAGCGACTGGCGGTCAGGGGTTCTGCTGCACAATCCGGGCAGCGAGGGCACAACGAAGTTCTGGGGCGTCAGAACCCGGCGATGGAAGTACATCGATCTGTCGACGGGAGAGAAGGAGCTCTACCCTACGACCTCGAGGCCGACCCCTACGAGCTGACCAACCGAAGCCGGGACGCGACCTATGCCGACGTGCAGACGGAGCTGGCCGCCCTGCGCAGTGGTAAGGCGCCACCTCCACCGCCTCCGCCTCCCGGCTCCGGCCCTGCGTTTCAGAGCGCCGCCATTGCGAACGCCGACGACTCCCGTTCGGTGACCATTGTTGACAGCCCATCGCTCGTCCTGACGGATTGGCGTCCGGCGAACTGATGCTGGCTGTGGTCCGCCAGGCGGCTACCACGGCGACGGTGACGGCTCACCTGGGTGGTTGTTTGTCCACTAGGGGTCCACGCCAAGTTAGTACGCGCGTAGTATGGTGACGGTGTGGAGGTCACGCCTGAGGCGCTCGCGCG
>JBOGIF010000040.1:0-3871 GCA_050742415.1 Acidimicrobiales bacterium
GCTCCAGGCCGCCCATGACCTCCACCACGAGGTCCACCTCGGGGTCGTCCACCACCGACCGGGCGTCGGCCGTCACCACGCCCGGCAGGATCGGCACGGCGCGGGGACGGGCCGGGTCGCTGACCGCCACCCGGAACACCTCGAGACGAAGGCCCGTCCTGGCGGCGATGGCATCGCCGTTCTCGGCGACGAGCCCGACGAGTGCAGCACCCACGTTGCCGCAGCCGAGCACCCCGAGGCGCACCGTTGAGTTGCCGGTCGGGTGCTGGCTCACCGGGGCAACGCTATCCAGTCGGCTACTGGTCGAGACGCAGGAGGTCGTCGAGGGTCTCCCTCCGCACCACGACCCGGGCCTCCCCCTGGCCCACGAACACCACCGCCGGGCGGGGCACCTTGTTGTAGTTCGACGCCATCGAGTACCCGTAGGCGCCGGTCACCGGCGTGCACAGCACGTCGCCCACGCCCAGGTCTGCGGGTACCCGGGCGTCGCGCACGACCACGTCGCCGGACTCGCAGTGCTTGCCGACCACCGTCACAGTTCGGGGCCGTTCCTCCGCCACCGCCCGGGGTAGGAACGCCTCGTAGCCGCTGCCGTAAAGGACCGGCCGCGGGTTGTCGCTCATGCCTCCGTCGATCGACACGTAGGTGCGGACTCCCGGGATCTCCTTGACCGTGCCCACCGTGTAGAGGGTGAGCCCGGCGGCAGCGACCACTGCCCGGCCGGGCTCAGCCGTCACGCGCGCGCCAATCCCGGCCGACCGGCAGGCCCGTTGGAGGGCTCCAGCCCACTCGGTGATCGACGGGGCCTCCTCCCCCTCCACATAAGGCACGCCCAGCCCGCCGCCCAGGCACAGCTCGGCGACATCGAGCGGGCGCACGAAGTCGGCCAGGACCTCGACCGCCCTCTCGAACGACGACAGGAGGAAGATCTGGCTGCCGATGTGAGCGTGTACGCCGACGAGCTCGAAGGCGGCGCCGGCGCGCACCCGCTCGACGGCTCGGGCGGCATCGCCGCTCTCCAATCCGAAGCCGAACTTCGAGTCGACCTGGCCGGTGCGTACGTACTCGTGGGTGTGGGCCTCGACGCCCGGCGTCACCCGCACCATCACCCGTGCCGCAGGCGCGGTGTGGTCGGCCTCGATGCGGTCGAGCTCGTCGTAGGAGTCGACGACGATGCGGGCGCCGATCTCCCGGGCCTGGCGCAGCTCGTCGGCCGACTTGTTGTTGCCGTGGAGCACGAGCCGGTCGGGTGCCACGCCAGCAGCGAGAGCGACGTGCATCTCGCCGCCGGTGGCGACGTCGATCCGCATCCCCTCCTCGTGGGCGAGACGGGCCATCGCCCGGCACAGGAAGGCCTTCGAGCCGTAAGCCACACCGTCGCCGAACGCGGCGACCGCCTCCCGGCACCGGTTCCTCAGGTGCGCCTCGCCGTAGACGAACAGCGGCGTGCCGTACCGAGCGGCCAGGTCGGTGAGCACCACGCCTCCGACCGTCAGCTGCCCGTCGTCGCCGACCTCGGAGGTGTCGGGAAGCAGATGGAGCGGGAGCGGCGGGCTCACATCGAATCGGGGGCGCGCACCCCGAGCAGGTCGAGGCCGATGGCGAGGCCGACGCGGACGGCTTCGACCAGCCAGAGGCGGGCCTGCGTCAGCTCCGGGCCGACGCCCTCACCCATCACGTAGCAGTCGTGGTAGAAGCCGTGGAAGGCGCCGGCCAGCGCCTGGACCCAGGTGGCGACCCGGTGCGGGGCGCGCCCCAGGCAGGCGTCGAGGACGGCGTCGGGCAGCTGCTCGAGCCGGCGCAGAACCTCCAGCTCGCGCGGATGAATCAACAGCGCGAGGTCCACTTCGCCGATCGGCAGCCGGCTGAGGCCGCGCTCGGCGGCCACGCGTCCGATGGAGGCGATGCGAGCGTGGGCGTACTGCACGTAATAGACGGGGTTGTCCATCGAACGCGCCACCACCGCGTCGATGTCGAACGTCTGGCGGGTGTCGACCGACTGGAGAAGGAAGGTCAGGCGGGCGACGTCGGGGCCCACCTCGTCGACCACCTCGGCCAGCTCCACGAAGTCGCCGCTGCGCTTGCCCATCCGCACCTCCTCGCCGCCGCGGGAGACGGTCACCAGCTGGCCGAGGATGATCTCGAGCGCCTCGGGCGGGTGGCCGAGCGCCACCATCGCCGCCTTCAGGCGGGCGACGTGGCCGTGGTGGTCGGCGCCCCACACGTCGATGAGACGGGAGAACCCGCGGTCCAACTTGTCGCGGTGGTACGCGATGTCGGACAGGAAGTAGGTCGGCTCGCCGCCGCTCTTCACCAGGACCTCGTCCTTGGCCAGGCCGAGGTCGGTGGTCCGCAACCAGGTTGCGCCGTCGGCCTCGTAGACCACTCCGCGATCGGCAAGCTCGGCCAGCGCGGCGTCGATGACCCCGGTGGCGACCATCGACCGCTCGCTGAACCACGTGTCGAAGTGCACGTCGATGGCGTCGAGGCTCTGACGCAGCTCGGCCATCACCCGCTCGTATCCCCACTCGGCGGCGTCGACGTCGACGGGCATCTCCGCCGCCCACTCGCCCACGTACTCACCCGGGTAGCCGCCCTCCGGCAGCGGCTGCCCCTCCCGGCGTGCCGTCATCGAGGCTAGGAACAGGTCCATCTGGTTCCCGCGGTCGTTGACGTAGTACTCCCGGTGCGGGACGTAGCCGCAGCGCGCCAGCACCCGGCACAGCGAGTCGCCGTACGCCGCCCACCGCCCACCGCCCACGTGGAGGGGGCCAGTGGGGTTGGCGCTGACGAACTCCACGTTCACGTTCTCGCCGTGCCCGAGGTCGTGGCGGGCGTAGCCCTCGGTGCCCTGATCGACAACTTGGCGCAGGACGTCGTGGAGCCACGAGTCGTGGAGCTCGAAGTTGACGAAGCCGGGTCCTGCCACGGTCACCGCGGCCACATGAGGTGGAGGGTCCGCCTCCAGGGTCCGCACCAGGTCCTCGGCCAGCTGTCGAGGGTTGCGGCCGATCCGCTTGGCGAGCACCAGGGCCACGTTGGTGGACCAGGCCCCGTGCTCGGGCCGGGCAGGGCGCTCGATCTGGACGTCGAGATCCTGTGTGTCCACGCCGAGCGTCGACAGGGTGGCGCGCACCGACTCGGCGAGTCCCGCTCTGATCGTCATCGGTGCCGGCTCAGGTGTCGCGGGACTTGTCGACCACGGCGTTGAGCCGGTCGATAAGCAGGATCGGGTCGAACGGCTTGGTGATGTAATCGTCGGCCCCCATGTCCAGGCCGTGCTGGATCTCCGACTTCTGGGCCTTGGCCGACAGCAGGATCACCGGCAACGACTCGGTATCCGGGTCGCCCTTGAGCTGGCTGAGGAGCTCGAGGCCGTCGCTGCGGGGCATCATCACGTCGGAGATCACCACGTCGGGATGGTCGGCCTGGGCCCGGGCCAGCCCCTCCTCGCCGTCGGTGGCGGTGATCACCTCGAACCCCTCGATCTCGAAGTTCACCCGCAGAAGCTCGAGGATGACCGGATCGTCGTCGATAACGAGAACGGTCATCTTCGCCACCGGCTGATCCTAACGGCGGCGACGATCACGCCGGGAGGTACGATTCGGCCGCGGCCCTCGTAGCTCAGGGGATAGAGCACCGCCCTCCGGAGGCGGGTGCGTAGGTTCGAATCCTACCGGGGGCACCAAGTAATTCTCTTTCGAACCCTGGCCAACCAAAACACGGTCGGGGTTCTTTGCGCTACGGCGCATTTCGCGGGTGAAGTCCTCGGCCGTCAGCGTCGCCCAGGGCTCCTGTAGCACCGCTCCCACCACCTCAGCGTTTCTGACCAGCAGCTTCTGGAAGAAGAACTGGTTGGATAGCCGTCGCA
>JBOGIF010000041.1:0-17081 GCA_050742415.1 Acidimicrobiales bacterium
GGGCGTCGGTGAGGACCAGGGTGCCCCCCGCCGCCCCGAAGGTCGTCTCGAGGACCATGGTCCGGTCGAGGTAACGACGGGTCACCTCGGCGGGGCCGGCGGGGTGGATGGACCAGTGCCCGGCCCCTTCGTCGAGGAGGCGGCCGAAGACGGAGGGGCTGTCGAAACGGGGCAGGCACAACCAGTCCACCGAGCCGTCCCGACCCACCAGCGCGGCAGTCTGGCAGTCGGAAAGGAAGCCGTAGTCGGCGATGGGGCGGTCGCTCACCGTCCCGCCAGCGAGGCCGCGATCCCTGTCACGGGGTGCAGTCTGTCGCCCCTTGGCTCTCGCCGGGGTGCGGGCCGGGAGGATTCAGCCTCTAGTGGCCAAGGAGATGGCCCGAGACGCATTCGTCAAGGCCGTGACCCGCCCCCTCAGCCTTCGGCATAGAGCACCTCCCAGAGGCACAGGCCATGGGGTGGGGCGAGGTCGGCTGCCGCGGCGCGGGAGCGGGCCCCCAGGATCGAGGCCATCTCGCCGGCTCGGCGCCGGCCCGTCCCGATGGCCACCATGGTCCCCACCAGGGCTCTCACCATCTGGTGGCAGAACGACCGGGCCTCGATGTCGAAGCGCAGGATGCCGTCGCCCAGGTCGACCCATCGGGCGTCGACCACCCGCCGCACCAGGCTGGCATCGGGAACCTTGCGGGGGGCACGGCAGAACGACGTGAAGTCGTGCTCACCGATGACCGGGTCACACGCCAGGCGCAGCGAACCGAGGGCGAGAGGGTGGCCCACATGCCAGGTGGTGGCCGCCAGGAACGGGTCGGGCACGGCCCGGTCGAGGACGGTGTACCGGTAGCGGCGGGCGACCGCCGAGCGCCGAGCGTCGAAGGACGGGTCGGCGACGGACAGCTCCCGCACCACCACTGCCGGGCCCAGCACCCGGTTGAGCGACCGCGCCAACGCCTCGGTCTCGAAACGCTCCGGGTCGGCGTCGAAGCTCACCACCTGGCCCCAGGCATGCACCCCGGCGTCGGTACGGCCGGCGGCCGTCAGATGGACCGGGTGTCCGAGGACCCGGACGAGTGCCTCGGAGAGGGTACCGGCCACCGTCGCCACTCCCGGCTGGCCCGACTGGAGGGCGAAGCCCCGGAACCTCGAGCCGTCGTAGGCGACGGTCATCCGCACCCGGACGACCGCCATCGGTGAAACCCCTACGGCTGCGGCTATACGAGCTCGATGCGGGCCATCGGCGCGTTGTCGCCGTGGCGGGTGCCGAGCTTGAGGATGCGGGTGTAGCCGCCGGGACGGTCCTCGTAACGAGGCCCGATCTCGTCGAACAGCTTGTGGGCCATGTCCTTGTCGCCGATGAACGCCACAACCTGGCGATGGCGGTGGACGCCACCCTTGCGAGCCTTGGTGATCATCTTCTCGGCCACCGGCCGGAGCGCCTTGGCCTTGGCCTCGGTGGTGACCAATCCTTCGGCGGCGATGAGCGACGCCACCAGGTTGCCCATCATCGCCTTCTGGTGGGAGGCGCTGCCACCGAAGCGGCGGCCCTTGGTCGGGGTGCCCGGCATGGTCCTAAGCGCCCTTGGACCGCAGCGACAGGCCCCGCTCGTCGAGCTTGACCAGCACCTCGTCGAGGGACTTCTGGCCGAAGTTGGTGATGGCCAGCAGGTCGTCCTCGGTCTTCTGGACGAGCTCGCCCACGGTGTTGACCTGCGCCCGCTTCAGGCAGTTGCGGGGACGCTCCGACAGATCGAGCTCCTCGATCGCGAGGTCGAGGTCGGGGGAACCGCTCCCGATGGCGCCGACGTCGCCGAGGGCGAGGCCTTGGGGCTCCTCGCTCATGGCCGCCACCAAACCCACCAGCGAGCCCAGCGTCGCCCCCGCCGAGGCCAGGGCCTCGCGCGGCGAGATGGAGCCGTCGGTCTCGATGTCGAGGGTGAGGCGGTCGTAGTTGGTGGCCTGCTCCACCCGGGTGGGCTCGACCGCGAACGCCACCCTGCGGACCGGCGAGAAGATGGAGTCGAGCGGGATCACCCCGATGACCGACGACTTCTTGTTTCGGTCGGCCGACACGTAGCCCCGGCCGCGCTCCACCGTCACGTCGACGGCCAGGCGGGCCCGGTCCGACAGGCTGGCGATGTGCAGCTGCGGGTTGAGGATCTCGACGTCGGCGTGGGGCTGGAGGTCGCCGGCAGTGGCCTCACCCGGGCCGCGGGCGTCGAGGCGCAGGGTGACCGGGTCGTCGGTCTCCACCCGAAGGACCAGGTCCTTCAGGTTGAGCATGACGTCGGTGACGTCCTCTTTGATCCCGGCGATGGTGGCGAACTCGTGGAGCGAGTCGTCGAAGCGGACCTGGGTTACGGCCGCTCCCGGTATCGAGGAGAGAAGCGTGCGCCGCAGCGAGTTGCCGAGCGTGTAGCCGAACCCGGGCTCGAGAGGCGAGACGGTGAAGCGCTGGCGGTTGCCCTCGGCCTCGCCGAGTGCTTCGACCGCGGGACGTTGGATGATGAGCATTGGCTTTCGACTCCTACTTGGAATACAGCTCGACGATGAGCGACTCCCGCACCGGGACGTCGATGTGCTCGCGCAGGGGCAGGTCGCGCACTGTCACCGACCACCCCTCCGAACCCGGCTCCAACCAGGGCGGCTTGGCCCGGTCGATGGTGTCGAGGTTGTGGCGGAGGACGATCATCGTGCGCGACTTCTCACGGACCTCGACGACATCGCCCTTGCGGACCTGGTAGCTGGGGATCGTCACCCGCCGGCCGTTGACCAGCACGTGCCCGTGGCGCACGAACTGCCGCGACTGCGCCCTGCTCGCTCCCCACCCGGCCCGGAACGCCACGTTGTCCAACCGCTGCTCGAGCATCCGGAGCAGGTTCTCGCCGGTTATGCCGCCCTGGCGGTTGGCCTCGGTGTACATGTTCCGGAACTGCTTCTCGAGGACGCCGTAGATGCGACGTGCCTTCTGCTTCTCCCGCAGCTGCAAGAGGTACTCCGACTCGCGGATCCGGCCCCGGCCGTGGTCGCCAGGCGGGTAGGGCCGGCGCTCGATCGGGCACTTCATCGTGTCGCACTTCGGTCCCTTGAGGAACAGCTTCATCTTCTCCCGCCGACACAGGCGGCAGACCGGCCCCGTGTAGCGCGCCATTACACCCGCCTCCGCTTGGGAGGGCGGCATCCGTTGTGGGGAACGGGGGTGAGGTCCTTGATGCCCGACACCTCGATGCCCGTGTTCTGCAGCGAGCGGATGGCGGTCTCCCGGCCGGAGCCGGGGCCCTTGACGAGCACGTCGACCTTGCGAACGCCGTGCTCCATCGCCCGCCGGGCACACGTCTCGGCCGCCAACTGGGCGGCGAAGGGCGTCGACTTGCGCGAGCCCTTGAAGCCGACGTTGCCGGCCGAGGCCCACGCCAGGACGTTGCCCTCCATGTCGGATATCGAGATGATCGTGTTGTTGAAGGAGCTCTTGATGTGGGCCACCCCGTAGGTGACGTTCTTGCGTTCCTTCTTGCGGGGCCTGCGGCCACCGGGCTTGGGCTTGGGCACTTAGCGCTCGAGTCCTCTCATCTTGTTGCGGATCATCTACTTGCGGATCTTCTTCTTGCCCGCCACGGTCTTCTTCGGACCCTTGCGGGTACGGGCGTTGGTGTGGGTGCGCTGGCCCCGGACCGGCAGGCTCCTGCGGTGGCGGATGCCCGCGTAGCACCCGATCTCCATCTTGCGCTTGATATCCTGCGCCACGTCGCGGCGGAGGTCACCTTCGACCTTGAGGTTCTGGTCGATGTGGGTCCGAAGACGGGCGACCTCCTCGTCGGTGAGGTCGCGAACCCGCGTCGAAGGGTCCATCCCCGTGGCCTGGCAGACCTGGTTGGCCGTGCTGCGCCCGATGCCGAGGATGTAGGTCAGGGAGATCTCGAGCCGCTTCTCCCGGGGAATGTCGATCCCTGCTATGCGCGCCATTCGCTAGCCCTGCCGCTGCTTGTGGCGGGGGTTGGGGCAGATCACCATGACCGTGCCCTGGCGACGGATCACCTTGCACTTCTCACAGATCGGCTTGACGCTGGGCTTGACCTTCATGACTGCTCCACCTTCGTGCGCTACTTGTACCGGTACGTGATGCGCCCACGGCTGATGTCGTAGGGCGTTAGCTCGACCTGCACCCTGTCTCCCGGAAGGATGCGGATGTAGTGCATCCGCATCTTGCCCGAGATGTGGGCCAGCACCTTGTGACCGTTCTCCAGCTCGACGCGGAACATGGCGTTCGGCAGCGGTTCGACGACCTTGCCCTCCATGACGATCGCGTCTTCTTTAGGCTTGGGCAGCTGGACCTCCCGTAGAACCGACATGAACCCGGGCGCGCCTTCGAAGCTTGAAAGGGCTGCACGGGGCAAACGAGCATCCTATCTCAGTCGGAGACGGTGAGCACTTCGGGACCGGCATCGGTGACGGCGATGGTGTGCTCGAAGTGGGCCGAGAGCCCTCCGTCGGCGGTCAGGACCGTCCAACCGTCGTCGTGGAGCTCGGTCTTCGGGCTGCCGGCGTTGACCATGGGCTCCACCGCGAAGACGTGCCCGACCCTTATCTTGATGTTGTTGGCCCGCCCGGTGGGCCGGTAGTTGGGGATCTGGGGCTCCTCGTGCATCTCGGTGCCGATGCCGTGCCCGACGTACTCACGCACCACCGAGTAGCCGGCGCCCTCGGCCACGTCCTGGACTGCCCCGCCGATGTCGAAGAGGCGGTTGCCGGCCTTCACCTGGGAGATGCCGGCCCAAAGGCTCTTCTCGGTGGCTCGGATCAGGCGCTCGACCTCGGGAGGGACGGCGCCGATGGGGATGGTCCGGGCGGCGTCGCCGTGGTAACCGTCGATGATGGCGCCGCAGTCGATGGAGAGAATGTCGCCCTCCTCCAGCCGGTACGGGCCCGGGATCCCGTGGACGATGATGTTGTTGGGCGACGTGCACATGACCGCCGGAAACCCGTGGTAGTTCAAGAAGTTCGACTTGGCGCTCCGGCGGGCCAGGACCTCGCGGGCGACCAGGTCGAGGTCCCCCGTCGTGACCCCGGGCTGGGCCGCGGCGGTGCAGGCGTCGAGCATCTCGGCCACCACCCGTCCAGCCCTGCGCATCTTGGCGATCTCGCTCTTGGACCTCAGCACCGGCACGCCCGACGGTCTCGCCTCAGGCCCGGGGCCCGGCTGGTGCACGGCCCGGCCGAGGGTGGTCGCTCGAACCGAGCCGCTGCTCGACGGCCTCGAGGAGCCGCGCCGTGACCATATAGAGAGGGCCGGTGCCGTCCACCGCTACCAATCGGTCGCTATCGCCGTACCAGGCCACCAGAGGTGCGGTCCGCTCCTCGTAGAGCGCCAGGCGGCGGGCGATCGCCGCCTCGGTATCGTCGACTCGCTCGATGACGTTGCCCCCGCACACGTCGCAGCGCCAACGCTCGGCCGGGGGCCAGTCGGCGCTGTAGTTGGTCCCGCACGCCTCGCACACGCGCCGGGCCGCCAGCCGGGCCAGCACCACCTCGGTGGGGACGACCAGATTGAGGGTGAGGTCGACGCGCTTGGGGCTGAGGATCCGGTCGAGGGACTCGGCCTGGGCCAGCGTCCGGGGGAACCCGTCCAGGAGGAAGCCGCGCGTCTCGGCGTCCTCGGCCGCCAATCGCTCACGGACCATGGCCACCACCACGTCGTCGGGGACGAGGTCCCCGGCTTCCATGTACCGCTGCACGGCCCTTCCCGGCTCACCGGTCGTGCCCGCCGTCGCCCGGAACATCTCGCCCGTGGAGATCTTCGGCACGTCGAAATGCCGCGCCAGCCGCTCCGCCTGAGTGCCCTTGCCGGCGCCCTGCTTGCCCAGGATCACCAGCCGTGTGCCGGGCGCCATCTAGGCGAGGAACCCCTCGTAGTTGCGCATCATGAGCTGGCTGTCGATCTGCTTCATGGTCTCCAGGGCGACGCCCACCGCGATCAGGATGGTGGTCCCCCCAAACGGGAAGTTGTCGACGTTGTAGATGGCGAGGGCGATGCTCGGGACCAGCGCCACGCCCGCCAGGAACAGCGAGCCGGGCAGGGTGATGCGGTTCAGGATGGCGCCGAGGTACCGCTCGGTGGGCGGTCCGGGCCTGATGCCGGGGATGAAGCCACCCTGCTTGCGCACGATGTCGGCCTGCTGCTGAGGGTTGAAGGTGATGGCTGTGTAGAAGTAGGTGAAGAAGACGATCAGCAGCCCGTAGAGGATGATGTACCAGATGTTGTTGGGCTTCAGCAGGTTGTTGTTTATGAAGTTGACCACCGGTTCCCATTGGATGACGTTGGAGAGCAGCGCCGGGAAGTAGAGCACCGAGCTGGCGAAGATGATCGGGATGACGCCGGCCTGGTTCACCTTCAGCGGTATGTAGGTGCTCTGACCACCGTAGGTCCGCCGGCCGACCACGCGCTTGGCGAACTGCACCGGGATGCGCCGTTGGCCCTGTTCCACGAACACGATCGCCGCGATCATCGCCAGCCCCACGGCGAGGAAGATGGCGAAAGCCAGGTTGCCCTTCTCGGCCCGCACGTTGGCGAACTGCGCCGGCATGCTGCTGACCACGTTGGAGAAGATCAGGATCGACATGCCGTTGCCGATCCCCCGCTGGGTGATCAGCTCACCCATCCACATCACGATGGCGGTGCCGGCGGTGATGGTGAGCACGATCAGCGCCACGTGCGGCACGTCGAAGTCGCGTACCAGGGAGACGCCGGAGTCGGTGCTGCCGAGGAGCCCGTTGTTGAGCTGGTAGGTGATCCCGGTGGCCTGCAGGACCGCCAGACCCACCGTCATGTACCGGGTCCACTGGGTGATCTTCTTCTGCCCTACCACTCCCTGCTTCTGCCACTGCTCGATCTTCGGTATGACGACGGTCAGCAGCTGCATGATGATCGAGCTGGTGATGTACGGCATGATCCCGAGGGCGAAGACCGCCATCTGGGTCAAGGCGCCGCCGGAGAAAAGGTTGATGAACGCCAGCGCCCCGCCGCCTTCGTTGGCCCTCTTCTGCAGGTCCTGAACGGCGGCGAAGTCGATACCCGGGACGGTGATGTTGGAGCCCATCCGGTACAGGGCGATCATGAGAAGCGTGAACAGGACCTTGTTCCGAAGGTCCGGGATCTTGAACATGTTCTTCAGGTTCGAGAGCACGCGCCCCCCATGAACGAAGTGTCGGCTCGGGCTGGACTAGCGGTTGGTCAGTGCGTTCCCGTGGGCCGGCGGCCGGCCCCGGCCGAAGGGCGGCGGAAGGGTCTCCACGGTACCGTCGGCGGCGGTGATGGCCTGCACGGCCGACCGGGAGAAGGCGTGGGCCGAAACCCGGACGGCCCTGGTCAGCTCGCCGCCACCGAGCACCTTGACGAGGCCCCGCTTGTGGACCAGGCCCTTGGCTCGCAGCGTCTCCGGGCTGATGTCGTCACCTTCGAACGCCTCGATGGCGTCGAGGTTCACCACCGAGTACTCGACCCGGAACGGGTTGGTGAACCCCTTGAGCTTGGGCACGCGCCGGCTGAGCGGCATCTGGCCACCCTCGAACCCGGGCGGGACCGAGCCGCGGGCGCGCTGGCCCTTGGTGCCCCGGCCGGCGGTCTTGCCACCGGTGCCGCCGATGCCTCGCCCGACACGTCGGCGCTCCCGGCGCGAGCCGGGTGCGGGGTGCAGGTCGTGCAGCTTCATGCGGTCACCTCGCCAGTGTTGACCTCGACCAGGTGCGGGACCCGGGCGAGCATCCCGCGGACCGACGGTTCGTCGGGCAGGAGCCGGCTGGCGCCCACCCGGCCCAGGCCCAATGCCTGGAGGGTGGCGCGGTGGCGGGGCTTGGACCCGATCCCGGATCGGACCTGGACGACTCGAAGGGATGCCATCACTTGACCTCGGTGGGCAGGAAGGCGCCCCTGCGGGTCTCGCGGTAGGCAGCCAGCAGGCCCTTGGGCGTCACCTCTTCGGGCGACTTGCCTCGGTTGCGAGCAATCTCGTCGGGGCGCTTCAGCGCCTTGAGCCCAGCCACCGTGGCATGGGCCACGTTGATGCCGTTCGATGAACCCAGCGATTTCGCCAGGATGTCGCGCACTCCAGCGGCCTCCAGGATCGCCCGCGCCGCGCCGCCCGCGATCACGCCGGTGCCCGGAGCAGCGGGCTTCAGCAGCACCCGGCCTGCGCCTCGGCGGCCCAGCACCGGGTGGGTGATGGTGGTGCCAGCGAGCGGCACGTCAAAGAGGTTCTTCTTGCCCTCCTCGATGCCCTTCTGGATGGCGGCTGGCACCTCCTTGGCCTTGCCATAGCCCAGCCCCACCTTGCCGGCGCCGTCACCGACGACGACCAGGGCGGTGAAGGAGAACCGGCGGCCACCCTTCACGACTTTGGCCACACGGTTGATGGTGATGACGCGTTCCTCGTACGGGGTCTCGGCCATTGCTAGAACTCCAATCCGGCGGCCCGGGCGGCATCGGCCAGCGCCGCCACCCGGCCGTGATAGCGGAAACCGCCTCTGTCGAAGACGACCTTGGACACTCCGGCGGCCAGGGCCCGCTCGGCCACCAGGCCGCCGACCGCGGTTGCCGCCGCCTTGTTTCCGGTAGGCCCGGTACGGAGCCCTGACTCCACCGTGCTGGCTGCGGCCAGCGTGCGCCCCGACATGTCGTCGATCACCTGGGCCACCACGTGGCGGTTCGACCGGTACACGGCCAGCCTGGGCCGCTCGGCGGTGCCGCGGACGACCTTGCGGACACGCCGGTGCCGACGCTGGCGGGCTTCCTGCTTCTTCTGCGTGGACATCGTCATGGCTGTGATCTCATTTGGCTGCCTTGCCGGCCTTGCGGCGCACGGCCTCACCGGCATAACGGATCCCCTTGCCCTTGTAGGGCTCGGGCTTGCGGATCTTGCGGATGTTCGCCGCCACCTGGCCAACGGCCTCCTTGTCGATGCCCCTGACCGTGATGCGGGTGGGGACGGGCACCTCGAAGGTGATGCCGCTCGGCGCATCGATCGCCACGGGGTGGCTGAACCCCAGCGCCAGCTCGAGCTTCGCGGGCCCCTGGGCGATGGCCCTGTAGCCGACCCCGACGATCTCGAGGTCGCGCTGGAACCCCTGGGTGACGCCGACGACCATGTTGTTCAGCAGGGAACGGGCCAGGCCGTGCAGGGCCCGGTGGCCGCGCTCGTCGTCGGGCCGCTCCACCAGCAGCTGGGCGGCGCCGGCCTCTTCGTGGTGGCGCACGGTGATGTCGGCAGGCAGGCGCCGGGCCAGCGTGCCCTTGGGCCCGGAGATTGTGACGTCGGCTCCCTCGATGGTGACCTTTACCTCGGGGGGTACCGGGATCGGGGAGCGGCCTACTCGGGACATGTCAGGTCCTCACCACACGTAGCAGAGGATCTCGCCGCCGACGCGTCGGTCGCGAGCCTCCCGGTCGGTCATGAGCCCCTGGCTGGTCGACAGCACGGCGACGCCGAGGCCCCCGAGGACGCGCGGGAGCCGGTCCGCCTTGATGTAGACGCGCAGGCCGGGCTTGGAGATCCGCTTCAGACCGGAGATCGTCGGCGCCCGCTCGGCCGTGTACTTCATCGTGATCTCGAGGACCCGCCCGGGCCGGGCACCGTCGGTGGTGACCTTGAAGTCGGCGATGTAGCCCTCCCGCCGCAGGATGCCGGCCAAGGCCTCCTTCAGCTTCGAGGTAGGCATTCGCACGGTGTCCTGGGCGGCGGTGGCGCCGTTGCGCAGGCGCGTCAGCATGTCTGCCACAGGGTCAGTCATCGTCATGAGAGCACCACCGGCCTTACCAGCTGGCCTTGGTCACGCCCGGCACCTCGCCGGCATGGGTCATCTCGCGCAGGCAGATGCGGCAGAGGCCGAACTTGCGGTACACCGCGCGCGGCCGCCCGCAACGGCGGCAGCGTGTGTAGGCACGAACCTTGAACTTCGGCTTGGCCTGCTGCTTTTGGATGAGCGCCTTCTTCGCCACTAGGTGGTCTCCTTGCGGAACGGGAACCCGAAGGCGTCGAGGAGGGCCCGGCCCTCTGCGTTGTCTCGTGCGGTCGTCACGATGGTGATGTCCATTCCTCGGACCGAGTCGATCCGGTCGTAGTCGATCTCGGGGAAGATGAGCTGCTCGTCGACCCCGAACGTATAGTTGCCCCGCCCGTCGAAGGCGTTGGGCGGGAGGCCCCGGAAGTCACGGACCCGGGGGATGGCCAGGCTGATGAGGCGGTCGAGGAACTCCCACATCGGCGCGCCCCGAAGGGTCACCTTGGCGCCGATGGCGTTGCCCTCGCGTAGCTTGAAGCCGGCGATCGACGTCTTGGCCTTGGTTACCAGCGGCTTCTGGCCGGTGATCGCCGTGAGGTCGGCAACCGCCCCTTCCAGCAGCGACGGCTGCTGGGTGGCCCGGCCGACACCCATGTTGACCACGATCTTGGTAAACCGCGGCACCTGCATGATGTTGGAGAGCCCGAGCGACTCCTTCAGCTCGGCCCTCACCTGGGTGTCGTAGCGGGCCTTCAGGCGAGGGGTGCGCGACGCGACGGCGGTGGCCATCAGACGTCACCCCCACACTTGCGGCAGATACGGACCTTCTCGCCCCGGTCGTCCATGCGGTAACCGACGCGCGTGGGACCGCACGTGGAGCACAGCAGGGCGACGTTGGCCACGGGCACCGGCATGTCACGGTCGATGATCCCGGCCTGCATGGTGGCCCGTACGGAGCGCTGGTGCTTCTTCGCCGTGTTGACGCCGTCGACGATGACCTTGCCGGTCTTGGGCAGCGCCCTCACGATCTCGCCTTCCTTGCCGCGGTCCTTACCGGTGAGGACGCGCACGCGATCGCCCTTGTGCAGCTTCACAGGACCTCCGGGGCGAGCGAGACGATCCGCATGAACTTCTTGTCCCGCAGCTCGCGGCCCACCGGGCCGAAAATGCGGGTGCCGCGCGGCTGCATCTGGTCGTTGATCAGCACGGCCGCGTTCTCGTCGAAGCGGATGTAGCTCCCG
Source organism: Acidimicrobiales bacterium (assembly GCA_050742415.1). Lineage (GTDB taxonomy): Bacteria > Actinomycetota > Acidimicrobiia > Acidimicrobiales > AC-14 > JBOGIF01. The sequence continues at coordinate 11,007 of JBOGIF010000041.1, forward strand.
TCGGGACGGCGGTTCTCCTTCTTGGTACGGACGACGACGCACTTGACCACGTCGCCGCGCTTGACGGCCGTGCCCGGGATGGCCTGCTTCACCGTGCCGACGATCACGTCGCCGATGGATGCGTACCGGCGCTTGGAGCCGCCCAGCACCTTGATGCAGAGCACCTCCTTGGCGCCCGAGTTGTCGGCCACCCGCAGCCGGGTCTCCTGTTGGATCACTTGGCACGCTCCAAGACCTCGACCAGACGCCACCGCTTGAGCTTGGAGAGGGGTCGAGTCTCGGAGATCCGGACCCGGTCGCCCACCCGGGCGTCGTTGGCCTCGTCGTGGGCGTGCACCCGCTTGGTGCGCTGGACCGTCTTGGCGTAGCGGCGGTGCCGCACCCTCTCCACCACAGCTACGACGGCCGTCTTCTCCATGGCGACCGAGACGACGGTGCCCTCGCGGACCTTGCGCTTGTTCTCGCGCCCCGGCTCGCCGTTGTCGGTCATCTCGTTCTCTGCCATCACGCTCCCTGGTCCTTCTGCTGTTGCGACGCCTCTTTGCCCACGCCGGCGACGACGCCGCGGCGACTGGCCTCCACCCGGGCCCGGCGGGCGGCGATGGCCTCGGCCCGAGAGGCCTCAGCCGCCTCTTCCTCCGCCTCGGCCAAGGCGATCTCGCGCTCCCGCAGAATGGTGCTCATTCGGGCGATGTCCTTGCGCAGCTGGCCCAGGCGGGCGTAGTTGTCGAGCTGTCCGGTCGCGAGCTGGAAGCGCAGGTTGAAGTGCTCCAGACGGGCTTCGGTCAGCCGGCCGGAAAGCTCGTCGTCGTCGATCTCCCTCAGCTCGGCGGCCTTGGTCACTGGCCCACCTCCGAGCGGACGACGATCTTGGCCTTGATGGGCAGCTTTTGAATGGCACGGTTCATGGCCTCGCGGGCGAGCGTCTCGCTGACACCGGCCAGCTCGAACAGCACCCTGCCGGGCTTGACGACGGCCACCCACCGTTCGGGGTTGCCCTTGCCCGAACCCATACGGGTCTCGGCCGGCTTCTCGGTGACCGGCTTGTCCGGGAAGATGGTGATCCAGACCTTGCCGCCCCGCTTGATGTGACGGGTCATGGCGATACGGGCGGCCTCGATCTGGCGTGCTGTGATCCAGCCCGGCTCGAGGGCCTGGATGCCGTAGTCGCCGTAGGTGACCTCGGAACCGCCCTTGGCCTTGCCGGTCAGCCGGCCGCGGTGCTGCTTGCGGTGCTTGACCTTCCGCGGCATCAACATGATCGGCTCACTCGTCTCCCGACCGGAAGTGCGGAGTCTCGTGGTGCTCGCGGGTGCGGCGCTCGATCTCCTCCTCCTCGGCGAGGAGACGCTCCAGCTCGGGATCGGCCTCCTTGATGACCGGCGTGGCCTCGACCGCGACCTCGTCGGGCACGACGGCGACACCCTCAGCCGCTACGGAGCCCGGCTCGCCGTCGCCGGGACGGCGCCGCCCGCCGCCCGCGGAGATGACCCTGCGAGGCCTCGCCGGGCCGGAAGTCTCGCCCACCGCCATCGCCGCCTCGCGGGAGATCTTGTCCTCGGCCGACGTGCGGTAGGGCAGGATGTCGCCCTTGTAGATCCAGGTCTTCACGCCGATGCGGCCGAACGTGGTGCGGGCCTCGCGGAACCCGTAGTCGATGTCGGCACGGAGGGTGTGCAGCGGCACCCGGCCCTCGCGGTACCACTCGCTGCGCGCCATCTCCGAGCCGCCCAGCCGCCCGGAGCATTGGACCCTGATGCCGAGCGCACCCGCCTTCTGTGCCGTCTGCACCGCACGCTTCATGGCCCGGCGGAAGCTCACCCGGCCAGCCAGCTGGTCGGCCACGCCCTGGGCGATGAGAGCAGCGTCGAGCTCGGGCTGCTTGATCTCGGCGATGTTGAGCTGGACCTTGACGTTCCCCGTCATCTTGGCCAGATCGGTGCGCAGCCGATCAGCCTCGGCCCCCCGGCGACCGATCACGATGCCGGGCCGGGCGGTGTGCACGTCGATCCGAAGGCGGTCACGCGTGCGCTCCACCTCGACGCGGCTGATCGCGGCGTGGGGAAGCTGGCGCATCAGGTAGTCGCGGATCTTCCAGTCCTCGATGAGGTAGTCCGTGTACTCGCGGTCGCTGAACCAGCGCGACTTCCAGTCCGTCGTGACTCCAAGCCTGAACCCGTAAGGGTTGACCTTCTGCCCCACCGTCTATACCTCTTCCTTTGAGCTCGTGGCCTCCGCAGCCGGCACCTGCGCCGGCTCGGTGGCGGGAGCCGTCGTCTCGGCCTCGGGACGGCGTCGGCCAACCGAGCCGCGCCGGGCCCGCCGGCCGGTCACCGCCTGCGCCTTCTCGACGCGGTGGCGCTGGAGCTCGCGGTCCGGAAGCCGGCTCACGACCACGGTGACGTGGCAAGTCCGCTTGCGGATGCGCGTGGCCCGCCCCCGCGCCCGTGGCCTCCAGCGCTTGAGGGTGGGGCCTTCGTCGGCGAAGCATGCCGACACGTAGAGCTCGTCGCCCACCAGGGAGTGGTTGGCCTCGCCATTGGCGATCGCCGAGGCCAGGACCTTGCCGACCACGGTGGCGGCGTCGCGCTCGCAGAACCTCAACATGTCGAGTGCCCGCTCGACCTCGTGGCCCCGGATCATGTCGAGGACCTGGCGGACCTTGTAGGGGGAGACGCGCACGAACCTGGACACCGCCCGGGCCGACTGGGTCGAGCCGGAGACCGCCTGGGCCCGCGACTCGGGCCTCCGCCGCAGGACCGGGTGCTCGTTGAGCTTGGGACCGGTCATCGGCGGCCTGCCCGCTCCTGGCCAGCGTGGAAGCGGAAGGTGCGGGTCAAGGCGAACTCGCCGAGCTTGTGGCCGACCATCGACTCGGTGATGTACACCGGCACGTGCTTGCGCCCGTCGTGAACGGCGATGGTGTGGCCCACCATGTCGGGGATCACGGTGGAGCGGCGGGACCACGTCTTGATCACCCGCTTCTCGCTGCGGGAGTTCAGGTCGTCGACCTTGCGGAGCAGGTGGCCGTCGACGAACGGGCCCTTCTTGAGGCTTCGAGCCATGGTTACCTCCGGGCGCCGCGCGTACGGCGGCGGCGGACGATCAGCTTCTGGGACGGCTTGCGGGTGTTGCGGGTGCGGCCCTCGGCCTGGCCCCACGGTGAGACCGGGTGACGCCCACCGGAGGACTTCCCCTCGCCGCCACCGAGGGGGTGGTCGACCGGGTTCATCGCCACGCCACGGGTCTGGGGTCGGACGCCCTTCCAGCGATTGCGGCCGGCCTTTCCGAGGGAAATGAGCTCGGCCTCGGCGTTGCCGACCTCGCCGATCGTGCCGCGGCAGTCGATGGGCACCCGGCGCATCTCCGTGCTGGGGAGCCGCAGGGTGGCGAAGTCGCCCTCCTTGGCCACCAGCTGGATGCTGGCCCCGGCGCCCCGCGCCATCCGGCCACCGGCGCCCGGCTTCAGCTCGACGTTGTGGACGGTCGTCCCCACCGGGATGTAGCGCAGCGGCATGGCGTTGCCGGGACGGATCTCCGCTCCCCGGCCGCTCTGCAAGCGGTCGCCGACCGACACCTTCGCCGGCGCCAGGATGTAGCGCTTCTCGCCGTCGACGTAGTGGAGCAGGGCTATGCGGGCGTTGCGGTTGGGGTCGTGCTCGATCGAAGCCACCTTGGCGGGCACGCCGTCCTTGTCGCGCTTGAAGTCGATGATGCGGTACTGGCGCTTGTGGCCACCGCCCTGGTGGCGGGCGGTGCGCCGGCCGTAGCTGTTGCGCCCACCGGTGCGGGGGAGCGGCGCGAGCAGGGTCTTCTCCGGCTTCGACGACGTGATGTCGGAGAAGTCGGACGCCGTCTGGAACCGGCGACCGGCGCTCGTGGGCTTCCGCTTGCGAACAGGCACGTCTCTCTCAGCTCTCGAACAGGTCGATACGGGCACCCGGGGCCAGGGTGACGATCGCCCGCTTGGTGTCGGCGCGGCTGCCGAAGGTGGGCGAGCGGCGGTTGCGCTTGCGCTTGCCCTTGCGATTCAGGGTGTTGACCTTGGTGACCTGCACGTCGAAGATCGCCTCCACCGCGTCGCGCACCTCGATCTTCGTCGCCCGCTTGTGCACGACGAACGTGTAGACGCCGCGGTCGAGCAGACCGTAGGACTTCTCGCTCACGACCGGGCGCAGGATGACATCGCGGGGATCGTTCACGGTGCCGTTGCCGTTCCCGGGAGGGTCGCCCGGGTGAAGACCACCCAGTCGCAGCGAAGGACGTCGTAGACGTTGAGCTCGGAGGCCAGCAGAAGGTCGACGTCGGGCAGGTTGGCGAAGGACCGGTAGGCCGTCTCGTCGTCGCGGTCGAGGACCACCAGCACCCGGCCCTCGACACCGAGGGCCGCGAGTGCCGCCACCGCGTCCTTGGTGCGGGGTACCGGGAAGCTCCAAGCCTCGACGACGGCTACCCGGCCCAGAGCGGCCCGGTCCGAAAGGGCCGAACGAAGAGCCAGCTGCACCATTTTCTTCGGCGTCCGCTGGCGGTAGTTGCGGGGCTTCGGCCCGAAGGCGACGCCACCGCCCCTCCAGTGCGGCGCCCGGCTGGAGCCCTGGCGGGCCCGGCCCGAACCCTTCTGGCGCCACGGCTTGGCACCGCCGCCTCTCACCTCGGCCCGGGTCTTGGTGCTCTGCGTGCCCGACCGGGCGGCCGCCAGCTGGGCGGTCACGACCTGGTGCATGAGCGCAACGTTGGGCTTCACGCCGAATACGACAGGATCCAGCTCGACCGACCCCACCGGGCCGCCGCTCGCGTCGCGAACCTCGACAGTGGCCATCTGCTACTTGGCCTTCCTGATGGCGTCACGGATCAGCACGAGACCGCCGCGTGGGCCGGGTACCGCGCCCTTCAGCAGCACCAGCTCCCGTTCGGCGTCGGCCTGGACGACTTGGAGGTTCAGGGTGGTGACCTGCTGGTTGCCCATCCGCCCGGCCATCCGCGTTCCCTTGAACACCCGGGCAGGGGTGGCGCAGGCACCGATGGCACCGGGCGCCCGGTGGGCCTTGTGGACGCCGTGGCCGGCACCCAGCCCGGAGAAGTTGTGCCTCTTCATGACCCCGGCGAAGCCCTTGCCCTTGCTCACGGCCGTGACGTCGACCCGCTCGCCAGCGGTGAGCACGTCGGCCTTGAGCTCCTGGCCGACCTCGTAGTCAGTGGTGTCGTCGACGCGGAGCTCCACCAGCTCCTTGCCCGGCTCCACCCCGGCCCGCCGGAAATGGCCGAGCTCGGGCTGGTTGAGCTGGGACGGGCGTACCGACCCGAAGGTCACCTGGAGGGCGCTGTAGCCGTCACTGGCAGGCGTCTTGACCAGGACGACCCGGCACGGGGCGACGCGCACGAGCGTGACCGGGATGGCGCGGTTCTGGTCGTCCCAGACCTGCGTCATGCCGACCTTCTCGCCGACGATCGCCTTGGTTGCCATGCCATGAGTCCTCTACGCGCAGGCTCCGCTCGGGCTAGCCCGGCGGAGCGGTCGGATTGGGCCCCGGGGTTCCCGCGCCGCGGGCGCCCGGGGACATCGCTTGGTGGAGCAATCGACTATAGCTGCCGGCCGCGAGAGCCGTCAGAGGCGGCTCCGGGTCCGACGGCGAACGTCAGACCTGCTGGATCTTGATCTCGATGTCGACGCCAGCGGGAAGGTCCAGGCGCTGGAGGGAGTCGACGGTCTTGGGGCTGGGCTCGAGGATGTCGAGCAGGCGCTTGTGGATGCGCATCTCGAAGTGCTCGCGCGAGTCCTTGTCCTTGTGGGGTGAGCGGATCACCGTGTAGCGGTGCTTCTCGGTGGGCAGCGGCACCGGCCCCCGGACCTTGGCCTGGGTGCGGACCACGGTCTCGACGATCTTCTTGGTCGACTGGTCGACGATCTCGTGGTCGTAGGCCTTCAGCCGGATGCGGATCTTCTGGGCCACGAGCGGTCGACCGTCCCTTACTTCCGGATCTTGACGACGCGGCCGGCGCCCACGGTACGGCCGCCCTCACGGATGGCGAAGCGCAGGCCCTCGTCCATGGCGATGGGGCTGATGAGCTCGACGT
>JBOGIF010000042.1:0-9649 GCA_050742415.1 Acidimicrobiales bacterium
GTACGGCACCGTCGTGCCTTGGTCGGCTGTCGGCGCGGTGAGCATGCGCCGGCCAGTGACGGCGATCGCGCCGCCTGCCACCAAGGCCGCCCCGTATGCAAACACTGCGTGGTACCAGTGGTCCCCCCAGGTGCGAATGACGTCGCCTACTTGGTCTTGCCGGAGGAAGAGCACTCCGAACATCGCCACCGTCAGGATCTGACCGAGCAGAACGGTGGTGACCGGCGCGGTTGCCTGTAGTGGCCGACGCGCCTGACGCAGGAGGAGAAGGGCGGTAAGCGCGCTGCCCGCCGACCAAACAAGGGCGATCCATTTCAATGAGGACACGACACCGAGCGCCATAGCGACCGGCCCGATAGACGACCTTCCAGCCAGTCTCGTGCCCGAAACGGCGAGCATGTTCTCGATCAGGTCGAACCCGAGGTAGGCGATAGGAAGCCGATAGGGCAGCTCCAGAGCCTGCTCGAGGATCGGAAGGTGACGCCTGAGCGGGGTGGCACGGCGCATGGATTCGTCGGCCCCACGGAGGCGACTGTGGGCTGCCCGACGGAGCTTCAGCAGCAGCCCGAAGACGCATGGCGCGAGAACGACGCTATCGACCAGCAGCCACAGGCGGAGGATGTTCGTGCCGGTCGGCCACTTGCGCTCGCGCGGGTAGGGCTGGTCGTGCCAATCCTTCCAGGTGTCGAGCGCTTCGGCCATCCGGTCTGGTTGCACCACAAGGGCCGGCGACGTCACCGCTCCCGGTCTGAAGGAGGGTGCGCCAGGTTGGTGCATCTTGGCCAGGTCGCGGCCCAACCCGTTCATCACACTCAGTGAGAGCAGAGCCGCGAAGAGCAGGAACCCGAGCGGGAACGGCGGCCGGATTATGGTCCGTAACCTCCGCCGTCCCTCCACGCCGCGAACCCTATTCCTCAGCTCTGACTAGCGCTGATTCACTAGCCCGTGCCGAGATCGCCGCCACCAACCAGTCCAACCCGGCGTCGAGTTGGCGCCGAAGGGTGAGAGCCTCGGGGGCCAGCGCCGTGACGTGCACGGCTGGACCAGCCAAGGCCATAACCGCCGCGGTCTCGCTCAGGAAAGCCTCGGTGGCCTTCGACGATGCCCCCGCTATGGCGGGGCCCACCACCAGCGTGGATCCGACGGCACGGTAGGACCCGATGACCGCGGGTCCGTCCCACCCGGAATGACCGGGGCCGAGACCCAGGTTCTGGCGCAGCAGCGGCGTTCCGTCGAGGTCGACGTAGAGCCCGGCCTCGATGGAGCCGGCGGCCTCATCGTGGCGGCCGAGGACGATCTCCTCCCGCCAGACGAGAAGCGCATCACCGTCCAGCTCCACCCGACATTGCACGTGGTGGTCGCAGCCGGCGGCCGCCACGGTGGGCTCGGGCAGCCACTGCAGGCGCCCCCCCTTCCCGACCGAAGCGGTGACCCGTACCCGTGACGGCCCGTTGCCCGGCAGCGCCACCGATGCGGCCGAGGTCCGCACCGTCAGGTCGGCCCCGGAACGGACCTCCACGTCGAGGGCCAGGTCGTCACCGCCCAGAGGCCCGGCGGCGGAGCCGACCATGTAGACCCCGGTGGGTGTGATGCGGAGGGCGAGGGGCGCGTCCGAGCGGGCAGTGATGATCCGTGTCCCTCCATCGGGGGCTACATCGGCCACCAGGCGGGCCCGGGCGATCACCCCGGGCCGGCTACGCGCTGAGCGAGAAGCGACCTCACCCACGACGTCACCTCCGATGCGCGTGGGTCCGTGGCGAGCGAGCACAGGACCACCGGTAGCGGCCCCCGCTTGGCCGCCGCGTCTTCCGCCATCACCGTCAGGTCGGCACCGACCATCGGTGCCAGGTCGGTCTTGTTGATCACCAAGAGGTCGGCCTTGGTCACGCCCGGGCCTCCCTTGCGAGGCACCTTGTCGCCGCCGGCCACGTCGAGAACGAAGATCTGCCGATCGACGAGTCCGTAGCTGAAGGTGGCCGTGAGGTTGTCGCCGCCGCTCTCGACCAGCACCAGGTCGAGCGGCGAGAAGCGAGACTCGAGATCCTCCACGGCATCGAGGTTGGCCGAGATGTCGTCGCGGATGGCGGTGTGCGGGCAGCACCCGGTCCGAACCGCGGTGATCCGAGCCGGATCCAGCACGCCGGCCTTTCTCAGGAAGGCGGCGTCCTCGTCGGTGTAGATGTCGTTGGTGACAACCGCCACAGCCATGTCGGCCCCGAGGGAGCGGCAGAGGGCGGCCACCAGCGCGGTCTTGCCGCTGCCGACCGGTCCCCCGATGCCGATCCTCATGGGCCGCCCCGGCTCGTCAGGAGGCAAACAGGCTCATCTCCTCGCGGGCGTGTTGCTCGGCACCGATGTCGAGCATCGGCGCCGACGGGCTCGGGATGGAGCCGCTAGCGGCCGAGGACGAAGCCGACCCTGCGACATCGTCAACTTGGGTTGCCAACATGGCGAGGACGTGGTGAACGGCAAACGGATCGAGCCCGAGCAGGCGCACCGCAGCAGTGGCCGGCCCGACCACCGAGTCGTAGGCGGCCCACCGCGCCGCGTCCTCCGGTCCCATTCCTGCCGCCGCCGCAACCAAGCCCATGGCCACGGCCAAATGCAAACCCCCACTCCGCGCAATTACACCTGACAGGGGGGCTTGGCGCGGAGAGCTCGACTCCACGGAGGCAAGCGTGGCGGTGGCAGCCCGAAGGAGCTGGCGGCCCTGCTGGCGCGACGTAACGCGTAGCACGGGCGACGCCATTCGGGCATCGGCCTCCACCTCGAGCCGCTCCCACTCGTCGGGCCGCAGGCAGACGGAAGCTGCCAGGGTTGCGGCCACCGTGCCCGCAGTGGCGAGCCGGCCGCCGAGAAACCGGTGCAAGGTGGCGAGGTCGTGGACCCGGCCGTCGGTCACCGCCGCCTCCATCCCTCCGGAGTGGGCGTGTCCACCGGCCGGGAAGCGGCCGTCGGCCAGCAGCAGGGCGACCGCCGACGGCACCATCAGAACAGGAAGTAGCGCTGGGCCATCGGCAGCTCGGTGGCCGGGACGGGCTCCACCACATCGCCGTCGATGCGGACCGTGAACGTGTCGGGCTCGACCGCGATGTCGGGCAGGGCGTCGTTCTCCGGCATGTCGGACTTCTGGAGCCGGCGCACGTCGGCGACCGCCACCAGCCTCCGGCGCACGGCCAGACGATCGGCCAGCCCGTCCTCCAAGGCCGCAGGCGCGACGAACGCCAGGCTGGTGGCCGGGGCGGCGGCACCATAGGCACCGAACATCGGCCGTGGCAGCACCGGCTGCGGAGTGGGGATGGAGGCGTTGGCGTCGCCCATCGCCGCCCACGCGATCATCCCGCCCTTGATGACGGCGTGGGGACGAACACCGAAAAACGCCGGGTCCCAGAGCACCAGGTCCGCCAGCTTGCCCACCTCGACCGAGCCGATCTCGGCATCGAGACCGTGGGCCACCGCTGGGCAGATCGTGTACTTGGCCACGTAGCGGCGCGCCCGGTGGTTGTCGGCGTGCCCATCGCCCGCCAAGGCGCCGCGCCGCCCTTTCATGGCGTGGGCGGTCTGCCACGTGCGCAGGACCACCTCGCCGACCCGGCCCATCGCCTGGGAATCGGAGCCGATCATCGAGATAGCACCGAGGTCGTGGAGCACGTCCTCGGCGGCGATGGTCGAAGGACGGATGCGGCTCTCGGCGAACGCCAGGTCCTCCGGGACCGACGGGTTCAGGTGATGGCAGACCATCAGCATGTCGAGGTGCTCCTCGATGGTGTTGACGGTGTGCGGGCGGGTCGGGTTGGTCGACGACGGCAGCACGTTGGGGTGCGAAGCCACGGTGATGATGTCGGGCGCGTGGCCGCCCCCCGCACCTTCGGTGTGGTAGGCGTGGATGCCCCGGCCGGCGATGGCCGCGATGGTGTCCTCCACGAAGCCGGCCTCGTTGAGCGTGTCGCTGTGCAGCGCCACCTGCACGCCCGACTCGTCGGCCACCCGCAGGCAGGCGTCGATGGCCGCCGGCGTGGAACCCCAGTCCTCGTGGAGCTTGAAGCCCGATGCCCCTGCCCGCAGCTGCTCCCACATCCCTTCGGCCGAGACGGTGTTCCCCTTGCCAAGAAGCGCGACGTTGACGGGCCACGGGTCCAACGCCTCGAGCATGCGGGCCAGGTGCCAAGCCCCGGGCGTGACGGTGGTCGCCTTGGTGCCCTCTGCGGGGCCCGTGCCGCCGCCGATGACGGTCGTGACCCCCGAGCCGAGTCCCTCCTCCAGGATCTGCGGGCAGATGAGGTGCACGTGGCAGTCGATGGCCCCCGCGGTGAGGATGCGCCCGTTCCCGGAGATCACCTCGGTGGACGGGCCGACGACGAGCGCGGGGTCGACGCCGTCCATGGTGTCCGGGTTGCCGGCCTTGCCCAGGGCCACGATGCGGCCGTCGCGGATGCCGACGTCGGCCTTCACCACGCCCCAATGGTCGAGCACCACCGCGCCGGTGATGACCGTGTCGGGAGAACCCTCGGCTCGCGTCGCCCTCCCCTGCCCCATCGACTCCCGGATCACCTTTCCACCGCCGAACACCGCCTCGTCGCCACCCGCGCAGCGGTCCTCGGTCACCTCGATGAGCAGGTCGGTGTCGGCCAGGCGGATCCGATCGCCAGCCGTCGGGCCGTAGAGCTGGGAGTAGCGCCGACGTTCGATCTCAGCCATCGAGCGGGCCGCCTACCTCGCCCCGCAGCCCGACGACCACCCGGGCGCCGCCGATGGGAACCAGCTCCACCTCCCGGTCGATGCCCGGCTCGAACCGCACAGCCGTGCCGGAGGGCACCGCCAGCCGCTGGCCCCGCGCCGCGTCACGGTCGAAGACGAGGGCCGGGTTGGCCTCGCCGAAGTGGTAGTGGGAGCCGACCTGCACCGGCCGGTCGCCCGTGTTGACCACGCGCAGCACGGTCACGGGCCGTCCGGCGTTGACGACAACCGGCCCGTCCCCGGTCAGGATCTCGCCCGGGATCACTGGATCGGTTGGTGCACGGTGACCAGCTTGGTGCCGTCGGGGAAGGTGGCCTCCACCTGGACCTCGCCGATCATCTCCGGCACGCCCTCCATCACCTCGTCGCGCCGCAGAACTCCCCTGCCGGCCTCCATCAGCTCTGCCACCGACCGGCCGTCACGGGCACCCTCCAGCAGGAACGCGGTGATGACTGCTACCGACTCCGGGTGGTTCAGGCGGAGACCCCGACCCTGGCGCTCGCGGGCCAGATTGGCGGCCACATGGACGAGCAGCCTCTCCTGTTCGTGGGGGGTCAGGCGCACGGCGGCAGTCTGCCAGGAGAGGACAGCTCAGGACTCGACGAGCACGCCCGAGTTGGCGGTCCGCATCACGGACTCGACCTCCCGGCACAACGACTGGAACACCGGCTCGCGAAGCAGGTCGTGCGTGCGGTCGGGCCCGAAGCCCACCGGCACCTCGGCCGCCACCCGCCCGGGTCGCGACGAGAGCACGTAGATCCGCTGCGACAGGAACAACGCCTCCTCCACATCATGGGTGACCATGAGGATGGTGGTGCCGGTATCGCGCCACAGCTTGATCAGGAACTCCTGCATCGCCGCCCGCGTCTGGGCGTCGAGCGCGCCGAAGGGCTCGTCTAGCAGAAGGACCTCGGGCTCGGTGGCCAGCGCCCGGGCGATGGCGGTGCGCTGCTTCATTCCCCCGGAGAGCTGGCGAGGGAGGGCCTCGGCGAAATCGGTCAGTCCCACCACCGCCAGGTGGCTGGCCACCCGTTGGCGGACCTCGTCGGCGGGCAGGCCCTTCAGCTCCAGTCCGAACGCGACGTTGCCGGCCACCGTCCGCCACGGGTAGAGCGAGTAGCCCTGGAACACCAGGCCCCGGTCGGCGCCCGGCCCGGTGACGGGCACGCCGTCGAGCATGACCGCGCCCGAAGTCGCCGGCTCCAGGCCGGCGGCAATCGAGAGCAGCGTGGACTTCCCGCACCCCGACGCGCCCAGCAGGCAGACCAGCTCACCGTCATCGACATGGAGGTCGACGTCCACGAGCGCGGCCAGCGGCCCCGACGCGGTCTCGAACTCCTTCGACAGCCCGACGGCGGCCAGCTTGGGAACGGGGACCTCGGCCGCAGCAGCCGGGACCGGTCCCGGCGCCACGCTCATCTCGACCACGGCGCCACCGCGTTGCGGAGAAGGCGGAAGCCGACGTCCATGGCCACACCCACCACGCCGATGACGATGAGCACCGCGAAGATCTGATCGGTCTGCAGGAACCGGGCGGCCCGCGTTATGCGGTAGCCGAGACCCTCTTGAGCCGCGAACAGCTCGGCCACCACCACCAGGTTCCAGGTGGCGGCGGCGTTGACCCGCATGGCGTCGAGAAAGCCGGGAACGGAGTGCGGCAGGATCACCTTGCGCAGCACGACCCGGCGGTTTGCCCCCAACGTGTAGGACGCGTTGATCAGCTCGATCGGCACTTGTCTGGCGACGTCGGCGCTCATCAGGGTGTTGAAGAAGACGGTCCCGATGACCAGGAGGGCGATCTTGGGCGCCTCGCCCAGCCCCAGCCAGATGGTGAGCAGGGGGATGAAGGCCGGCGCCGGCATGTAGCGCACCAGGCCGATCATGGGCTCCACCAAGTTACGGATCGCCGGGATGGTGCCCATCAGCAGGCCGAGCGGCACGGAGATCAGCACGACGATGCTGAACCCGATGGCCACTCTCGTGAACGTGGCGGTCACGTCGGACAGGAGTTGACCGCTCGCCGCCAGCTGCCAACCGGCCCGGGCCACGGCGGCCGGAGACGGAAGGAACCGCGGGTTCACCGTCCCGGTCGCGGCCAGGATCGCCCAGGCCGCAAACGGGATGATGAGCGAAGCGACGGTGAGAGGAAGGCGGAGCCGGGCTGGCACCTCCTGGCGGAACGCCAGCAGTCGCCGGCGGCGCGCCGGCGCCCGGGCCGCGGGCGGGGCGCCGCCCGGCAGGCTCGGGCCTGCACCCACTCGGTCCAGCACCTCCGGTACGGGGGCCGCCACGGTCACCCCTTCTTGGCGTGGGCCTCGACGAAGCTGCCGTCGAGCAACCCCGTGAGGTCAGGCTCCTCGTCCACCAGGCCCGCCTCCTTCAGGAAGGCGGAGATCCGCTTGCCAGCGAACCCGAGGTGGCTCATGTCGTCGCCCGGGGCGAAGGCCTGGACGTTCTGGTCGGCGGTGAAGAGGGTGGTGCCCTTGTCGTAGGCGGCGTAGTCCTCCACGCTGACGCCCCCCCGCTTCGCCATGATTGCTACCGCCTCGTCCTTGTGCTCGGCGATGTAGGCGAGCGTGTCGAACCACACGTCGACCAGCTTCTGGACCTCCTCGGGGTGGTCCTTGACGAAGGCCCGGCCGAAGACGAGATGGTCGGGGATGGCGCCCGGGAACTCGGCCGACGTGAACAGGGCCTTGGAACCCTGGCGCTCCAAAGCGGTGGTGGTGAACGGGGCGAACACCCCCACCGCGTCGAGCTGGCCCGCCGCGAAGGCGGCCGCTGCGGCGTCGGTGGCCAGCGGCTTGAAGTCGATGTCGGACTGCTTCAGGCCGACCTTGTCCAGGCCGAGCAGCAGGAGGAAGTGGTCGACGGTGCCCTCCTCGGCCCCGACCTTCTTGCCCTTGAGGTCCTCGATCTTCTCGATGCCAGGAGCCACGATGATTTGGTCGTTGCCGGTGGAGTTGTCGTTCACCAGGGTGACCACCTGCTCGGCGCCTCCCGACACCGACGAGATGGTGTCGCCGAGCGTCTGGCTGTTGGCGTCGAGGTTGCCGGTGTTCAGGGCGTTGAGGGAGTCCGTGTAGCTCTCGAAGTAGGTGAGCTTCACGTCGACGCCCGCGGCCCTGAAAAGGCCCTTCTCCTCCGCCACCTGCCACGGGAACCACCCTGGCCAGGCGCTGAACCCGAGCCGCACGACGGTCTTGTCGGCCCCGTCGCCGCCCGCCTTGTCGCCGGTCCCGCCGCCGCCGCACGCGGCAGCCAACATGGTCACGAGGGCCAACACCGCACCCATCCTCAGCCTGGACCCAGCGCGGGTGTTCATGTGCTCCTCCTCTTGTCGGTTCGGGGCAGGTGACCGGACCGCACGAGGCAGCCCAGGGTGTCGCAGATGACCCTCACGCCGATGAGGGCAGTGATGTCGGCGTTGTCGTAGGGCGGCGAGCACTCGACGACCTCGATGCCGGCCAGCGGGCGCTCAGCTATGAGCTGGATGAACTTGAGGACCTCCCGAGGGAGGAACCCGCCGGGCTCGGGCCATCCGGTGCCGGGCACGAAGGCGGCGTCGAGGCAGTCGACGTCGAAGCTGAGCCACACCGCCTTGGCCCCGTGCCAAGCGACCTCGAGAGCCCGCTCGGCCGCCGCCTCTATCCCCATCTCGACACAGTCGGTCACGGTGAGGATCGTGGTGCCGCGCTCGCGGCCGACCTTGACGCCGGGGCGCGGCGCCTGCCACCCGCCGATGCCCACCTGCACCAGGTTGCGGGCCGGCACGTTCGGGATGTCGGTGGCGTGGAACCACGGCGTGGTGTGCATCCGCTCGTCGAGGTCAGTCTCCTGGGTGTCGACGTGGCGGTCGAAATGGATGACCCCGAGGTTGCCGTCGAGGTGCTCGGCCACCCCCCGCACCGTCGGGTACCCGATCGAGTGGTCACCACCGAGCACCACCGGCAACGCGCCCGACGCAAAGACGTGGGAGACGGCCTTGGAGATCTGGTCGAACGTCTTCTCGATATTGCCGGGGATGGTGAAGATGTCGCCCAGGTCGCCGATGGTGATCGACTCCCGCAGGTCCACCCCGAGCTCGAAGCTGTAGCTGCCGTAGAGGGCGGAGATGCGGCGCATGCCCTGTGGCCCGAAACGGGTGCCCGGCCGGTAGGTCGTGCCCGAGTCGTGCGGCGCGCCCAGGACGGCCACGTCGTACTCGCCGCAGCGGCGGGCGTCCTCCACGTAGGGCTGCTTCAGGAACGTGTTGATGCCGGCGTAGTGCGGAAGCTCCCCCCGGCTGAACGTGGGGATGTTGCGGTCGACGATGGAGTCGGCGCCCTGGAGGCCGAGCTCCAGGCCCCGGGCGAGCTCCTCCTCCCACTTGGTCGTCGGCAACCGGGCCTCGGCGGCCACCGCCGCTGCCGCCTCCCGCCCGTACCAGTCGTGGATCTCGTCGGTCACTCGTCGCCGGTCCGCACGAGACATCTCCGACCCGACCCGGGCCGGAACGACGAAAGCCCGGGATCTGGCAAGATCTCCCGGGCTTTTGTCCCTCCGTGGAGCGGCTGACGCCGCTTGCACCTCTCGGACCAGGCCACCGGCGGTTGGCCGGTGCGGAACCCTAGGTGCTCGTATTCAGTTGTCGACCTGAACCTATCGGCGCTCCATTTCCGTAATGTTTCGGACAGGAGAACTGATCATGTCCTGTCCTCCCGGAGGCGCCGCCGCTCGTCCCGTACCTGCTCGAGGCTCCGGATGTGGTTCGGGTCCTTCGCTCGGCCAGTGCCTGACTTGGACCAGATGATCGTGTCGATGCTTGCGACCAGCACGGTGAGGCCCGGCTGGATCTCGATCTCCTCGGCGTCGTCTGTCAGGTCGCCGTAGTCGCCGACCGACCTCACCGAGGCCAGGACGTCTATGGCCC
>JBOGIF010000043.1:0-13370 GCA_050742415.1 Acidimicrobiales bacterium
AGGCCTGGACCCATCGCCGCCCCCTCACGTTTCAAATGACATGCCTGGGTCCTGAAAGAGACCGAACCACCACAAAGGGGCGGCCTGACCTGCGGGAACACGCGTGCGGACCTGGTGTCAGCCCTCGTAGAGGACTGAGCCGTCCCGCAGCCCAGCCGGAGCGGGCTTTACGCGGGCTTTACGCGGGCCAGCGACACTTCGCCGACGGCGCGGACAGAGGGGATTGCCACATGCGCGGGATACACGAAACGAAGCTCAGAAGGTGGCTGGCTACCGGGTTGGCAGTGAGCATGGCCGCATTTGGGGTCGCAGCCTGCGGCAACGACAACGGCACCAAGGCGAGCGCCGAGACGAGCCTGCCGGCCGAGCCCACGGCCGGACAATGGGTGCCGTGGGTGCTGTCGGCAGGGTCGTCGGTAGAGGTACCGGCGCCGCCAGCGGCGGGATCGGAGAAGGCCAAGGCGGACCTGGCCGAGCTCGAGAAGCTGGCGACGAGCCGGACGGATGCCGACCGGGCCAACGTCGAGAAGTGGGGCGGCCCCCTGCCCACCAAGCCGTGGACCGAAATGATCCTCGACTTCGTCTCCAAGAGCGACAAGAACCCGCCGCTGTCGTCGCGCAACTACGCACTCCTACACGCCGCCATGTACGACGCCACCGTCAGCGCCTGGTACTGGAAGTACCAATACAACGTGAATGCGCCGAGCGGCGTCGATCTGATCGGCTCGGTCAGCCCCGATCCCTCGTACCCGTCGGAGCACGCCGCCATCGCCGGGGTCGCATCCAAGATGCTGGCCTATCTCTATCCCAAGCAGGCCTCGCTGCGACTCGACGAGATGGCCGAGGAGGCCGCCCGGTCGCGGGTGACGGCGGGGGCCAACACCACCAGCGACATCGAGGCCGGCCTCGCCCTCGGGCGGGCGGTGGCCGAAAAGGTCATCGCCTACGCCCGGGCCGACGGCTCGGACCGCAAGTGGGACGGCAAGCGTCCGGTCGGGATCGGCTCCGGCCCGCAGTTCTGGGAGCCGGTACCCGGCGTGGCATCACCCCCGATCGAGCCGCTGGCCGGTTCGTGGAAGACCTGGGTCATGACCTCGGGCAACCAGTTCCGGCCTCCGCCCCCACCCAAGTTCGGCTCACCTGAGTTCGTCGACGCGGCCGAGAAACTCTTGGAGGTCCGGGCCAACCTGACGCCCGAGCAGCAGCAGGCGGCCAAGTTCTACGCCGGCGAGCAGGGCACCCCGCTGCCAGCCGGGGTCGTGGTGGACGTCTCCCAAGCCGACGTGCTCAAGGCCGCCACCGCGTCGGTCGGGAGCCAGAAGCGCCTCAGCGTGCCCCGCAGCACGCGGGCCATGGCCCTCATCACCATCGCCATGGCCGACGCCGGCGTGGCCGCCTGGGACGCCAAGTTCACCTATTGGAACCCGCGCCCCGAGAACGCGATCCGCGACCTCGGCCTCGACCCCAACTTCAAGCCGATCATCTCCACGCCCAGGTTCCCCGCCTACCCGTCGGGCAGCGCCACCTACGCCGGGGCTTCTCAGTCGGTGCTCACCTACCTGTTCCCCGGCCAGGCTGCCGACTTCAAGAAGCGGGCGGAGGACCAGGCCCGTTCGCGCATCTGGGGCGGGATCCACTGGGAGTACGACGAGGTGACGCTACCCATCGGCCGCACGATCGGTGAGATGGTCGTCGCCCATGCCAAGGCGGACGGCGCCGACAGGTAGGCGCGAGCGCCACCAAAAACCGAAAGCTAGGTACGGCCGGCGGCGGCCAGCCGGGTGTCTGCCCGGCGGGCGGCGTCGGTCGCAGCCGGGTCGTCGGTCGCCCGCTCGGCGGCCTCTTTGGCCCGTCGGGCCCGCTCGGTGTCGACCTGGTCGGACAGCTCGGCGACATCGGAGAGGACGATCACCCGGTTGTCCCGCACCTCCACGAACCCGCCGTGCACCGCGGCCACCTGCTCGCCGCCGTCGGTGGTCTTGATCCGCACCAGCCCGATGCCGAGGGCGCCCACGAAGGGCGCGTGGCCGGTGAGGAACGCGATCTCGCCACCGTCGACGGTGCGGGCAACGACCATCTCGGCCTCGCCCGAGTACAGGATCCGCTCGGGCGAGACCAGCTCGACCTGGAGGGCCATCGGTTAGGCGGCCGCCTCTTCCTTGGACAGGCTCCGGGCCTTCTCCCGCACGCTGTCGACGCCGCCCACGTTGTAGAACGCCTGCTCGGGCACGTCGTCCAACTCGCCCTCGACCAGCTTCTCGAACGACTCGACCGTCTCCGCCACCGGCACGTTGATGCCCTTGACGCCGGTGAACTGCTCGGCCACGAAGAACGGCTGCGACAGGAACTTCTGCACCTTGCGGGCCCGCTGCACGATCACCTTGTCCTCCTCCGACAGCTCGTCGAGGCCGAGGATGGCGATGATGTCCTGCAGCTCCTTGTAACGCTGCAGCACCTCTTGGGTGCGCCGGGCCACCTTGTAGTGGCGCTCCCCCACCACGTCGGCCGACAGGATGCGCGAGGTCGAAGCAAGGGGGTCCACCGCCGGGTAGATCCCGAGCGAGGCGATCTGGCGGGACAGCTCGGTGGTGGCGTCGAGGTGGGTGAAGGTGGTGAACGGGGCGGGGTCGGTGTAGTCGTCGGCCGGCACGTAGACCGCCTGTAGCGACGTGATCGACCGGCCCTTGGTGGAGGTGATGCGCTCCTGCAGCTCGCCCATCTCGTCGGCCAGGGTGGGCTGGTAGCCCACCGCGGAGGGCATGCGGCCGAGAAGGGTGGAGACCTCCGAGCCGGCCTGCACGAAGCGGAAGATGTTGTCCACGAACAGCAGCACGTCCTGGTTGGCCTCGTCGCGGAAGTACTCGGCCATGGTCAGCGCCGACAGGGCGACCCGCAGGCGCACACCGGGGGGCTCGTCCATCTGCCCGTAGACGAGGGCCGCCTTCTCGATGACCCCGGTCTCCTGCATCTCCAGCCACAGGTCGTTGCCCTCACGGGTGCGCTCGCCCACGCCGGCGAACACCGACACGCCACCATGCTGGGTGGCGACCCGGTTGATCATCTCCATGATGACGACCGTCTTACCCACGCCGGCCCCGCCGAACAGGCCGATCTTGCCGCCCTTCACGTACGGGGCGAGCAGGTCGATGACCTTGATGCCGGTCTCGAACATCTCCGAGCGGGGCTCGAGGTCGGCGAAGGCGGGCGGCGGCCGGTGGATGTCCCACTGGGCGACGATGCCGTCGACCGGCTTCCCGTCGGTGTCGAGCGGCTCGCCGATCACGTTGAACACGTGCCCGAGCACGCCGGGACCCACCGGGACGGTGATGCCGTGGCCGCTGTTGCGGACGGGGGTACCGCGCCGCAGGCCGTCGGTGGGCTTCATGCAGATGGCCCGCACCCGGTTCTCGCCGATGTGCTGGGCCACCTCTGCGGTGATCTCGATGGTGTTGCCCTCGAGCTCGACCGTCATCGACAGGGCGAAGTTGATCTCGGGCAGGGCGTCGCGCGGGAACTCGATGTCGACGACCGGTCCGGCGATGGCAACGACGCGCCCTTCCTCGTGGGCGTTCTGGCTCTCGTTCATCTGCGCGCTCCTTGGTCGATCTCGTCGGGGAAGAGGTCTCTGCTCACCATGGGGGCTCCGAGCAAGTCACCGTCGGACGACTCGGACTGCCGGAGCGCTTCGGCGCCGCCGACGATCTCCATGATCTCGGTCGTGATGCCCGCTTGGCGCACCTTGTTGGCCACGACGGACAGGTTCTTGATCAGCTCCTCGGCGTTGTCGGTGGCTGCCTTCATCGCCCGCTGGCGGGCGGCCTGCGCGCTGGCCGCAGCGTCGAGAAGGGCAGCGAAGACCCGCGCCTCCACGTAGCGCGGCAGCAGCCGCTCGAGGATCTGGCCGGGCTCGGGCTCGAACTCGTAGTCCGCCTTGGGGCCGGAGTCGCCGCCCGCGGCCATCTCCTCGATGGCGCCGCGCTCGAGCGGAAGCAGCCGGGTCGTCACCACCCGCTGGGTGCCCATGGACAGAAAGCGCGTGTACACCAGCTCGACGCGGTCAACCCCGCCGGCCTGCGACCCCGCCTCGTACGGACCGACGGCAGCCTCGGCCAGCGCCCGGGCGTCCTCGTAGGTGGGCTTCTCGCTGAAGCCGGAAAGGGCAGTGTCGATCCGGTAGCCGCGGTAGCGGAAGTAGCCCTCGGCCTTGCGTCCGGCCAGCACGAGCGAGTAGTCGAGGCCCTCGGCCTGGGCGGCGAGGAGTGCCCGCTCGGCGGTGCGGATGACGGTGGAGTTGTATGCCCCGGCCAGGCCCCGGTCGGCGGCCACGACCACGAAGCAGACGCTGCGCACCGCCTCGCGCTCGCGCAACAGTGGGTGGTCCAGGCCGGCGCCGCCACCGGCCAGGTTGCCGATCACCTCGGTGATCTGCTCGGAGTAGGGCCGAGCGGCGGCCACCCGCTGCTGGGCCTTGACGATCCGGCTGGCGGCGATGAGCTCCATGGCCCGGGTGATCTTCTTGGTGGACTGCACGCTGCGGATCCGCCGCCGCAGGACACGTTCCTGTCCACTGGCCATAGCTAGCCCGTGGCCACCGATGCCGCGAAGCGCTCCTTGAAGGAGTTGATTGCGTCGGCGAGCTTGTCCTCGTCGGGAAGCTTCCCCGAGGAGCGGATCTCGCCCAGGAGGTCGCTGTAGCGGCTGCGGAACTCCTCGAGCAGCTCGGACTCGAAACGCCCGATGTCGGCCAGCGCCACGTCGTCGAGGAAGCCCCGGGTGCCGGCGAAGATGGAGATGACCTGCTCCTCGACCGGCAAAGGCGACCGCTGGGGCTGCTTGAGGAGCTCGGTGAGCTTGTAGCCCCGGTCGAGCTGGGCCCGCGACACGGCGTCGAGCTCGGAGCCGAAGCTGGCGAACGCCTCCAGCTCACGGAACTGAGCCAGGTCGAGCTTGAGCGTGCCGGCCACTGCCTTCATGGCCTTGATCTGGGCGTTGCCACCCACCCGGGAGACGGAGATGCCCACGTCGACGGCTGGGCGGACCCCGGCCCGGAACAGGTCGGTGACCAGGTAGATCTGGCCGTCGGTGATGGAGATCACGTTGGTGGGGATGTAGGCGGAGACGTCGCCCTCTTTAGTCTCGATGATGGGCAGGGCGGTGAGCGATCCCCCGCCCAGGTGGTCTCCGAGCTTGGCTGCCCGCTCCAGTAAGCGGCTGTGGAGGTAGAAGACGTCGCCGGGGTAGGCCTCGCGGCCGGGCGGGCGGCGCAGCAGCAGCGACAGCTGGCGGTAGGCCTCGGCCTGCTTCGACAGGTCGTCGTAGACGATGAGGGCGGCCTCGCCGTTATCCATCCAGTGCTGGCCCATGGCCGCGCCGGAGTAGGGGGCGAGGTACTTGAACGGCGCCGGTTCCGAAGCCGGCGCGCTGACCACCACCGTGTACTCGAGGGCGCCCTCCTCCTCGAGGGTGGCGACCACCTCGGCGACGGTGGAGCCCTTCTGGCCGATGGCGACGTAGATGCACTTCACGCCCTGGCCCCGCTGGTTGATGATCGTGTCGATGGCCACCGCCGTCTTGCCGGTCTTGCGGTCGCCGATGATCAGCTCCCGCTGGCCCCGGCCCACCGGCGTCATGGCGTCGATCGACTTGATGCCGGTCTGGAGCGGCTCCTTCACGGGCTGGCGGTCGACGATGCCCGGCGCCTGGACCTCGAGGCGGCGGGTGACGGTGGAGGTGACCGGGCCGCGACCGTCGATCGGCTGGCCCAGCGGGTTGACCACCCGGCCCAGCAGCCCGTCGCCCACGGGCACCGAGAGGATGCGGCCGGTGGCGGTGACGGGTTGGCCCTCCTGGATGTGGCCCATCTCGCCCAGGACAACGGCGCCGATGGAGTCCTCGTCGAGGTTCAAGGCCAGGCCCAGGGTGCCGCCCTGGAACTCCAGCAACTCGTTCACGGCGGTGGTCGGCAGCCCGGCGATGCGGGCGATCCCGTCGCCGACCTCGATGATCTGCCCGACCCGGTGGCGCTCGAGGCTCGGCTTGAAGCCCTCCAGGTGGCGGCGCAGGGTGGCGGCGATGGTGTCGGCGTCGAAGTTGAGCACCGTGTCGGTCATCTAGATGGCCTCCTTGAGCTGGTCCAGACGGTGGCGCACGGTGCCGTCGATCACGATGTCGCCTACCCGGGCGGAGAGGCCTCCGAGCACAGAGGGGTCGACGACCACCTTCACCTCCACCTGCTTGCCCAGGTTGGCGGAGAGGGCCTCGGCCAACCGCTCCCTCTGGTCGGCGGAAAGGGGCGTCGCCGATCGCACCTCGGCCACCGCGTGCTGGCGGTCGGCCGCGGAGCGCTCCACCAGCCTGGCGATGATGTCGGGAAGCTCCTTGACGCGGCCGACGCCCACGAGGAACAGCAGGATGTTCATGGTGAGCGCGGACGCTTTGCCGCCCAGCAGGTCCTCGACGATGGCGTGGCGCTTCTCGACCGGTATGACCGGGTCCCCCAGCGCCTGGCGCAGCGCGTCGGACCGCCCGAGGGCGTGGGCCAGTTCGAAGAGCTCCTTCTCCACCGTCTCGAGCACGCCTTCGGCCCGCGCCACCTCGAAGATGGCCGTGGAGTAGCCGTCGGCGAGTCCGGTCACAGGGTCCTCATTCAGTTGGTGGACCGGGACTGGCTGATGAAGCTCTCGATCAGCGCCAGGTTGGTGTCGCGGTCGAGGCTGCGCTCCACCACCCGCTCGGCCAGCTCGATGGAGAGGCTGGACACCCTGGCCTGCAGGTCCGCCATGGCCCGGGCCACCTGGGCGCTGATGTCCTCCTGCGCCCGGGCCTTGATCTCGGCGACCTCGGTCTCGGCCTGGCGCTTGAGGTCCTGGCGCAGCTTGTCGGCCGCCTGACGGGCCTCCTCGATTATCCGCCCCGACTCGCTCTTGGCGTCGGCCAGCTGGCGTTGGTACTGCTCGAGGATCGTCGAAGCCTCGGCCTTGGCCTGATCGGCTTCCTCGATGCTCTTGCGGATGCGCTCGGCGCGGGCGTCGATCCCCTTCTTGATCGCCGGGAAACCGATCTTGACGATGAAGTAGAAGAGCACGCCGAACGAGAGCGCCCCCCAGATGATCTCGTTGAGCGCGGGAAGGATCGGGTTCGACGCCGCGGCCTCCTCGCCGTGCTCGCCGGCCTCCTGCGCCGCGAGCAGCACGAAAGCGGTCACCGGTCCCACTAGGTGAACTTGAGCAGGATGAACACGACGAACCCGATGAGGGCGAGCGCCTCGGTGAAGGCGATGCCGAGGAACATCGTGGTTCGAACCATGCCGGCCGCCTCGGGCTGACGGGCCATTGCCGTGATGGCGTTGCCCACCACGATGCCGATGCCGATGCCCGGGCCGATGGCGGCGGCGCCGTAGCCGATACCGGCTCCGATGGCTCCGAGGCCCTTGAGGAACTCGTCTGGGTTGGTTTGTGCCAGCAGGTCGAACAACCGCCCTCCTTGGGTTAGTGCTCTGGGTGCATCGCACCACCGATGTACACGGCGGTGAGGATCGTGAAGATGAACGCCTGCAGTACGGCCACGAGGATCTCGAAGCCGGTCAGCAGGATCAGCATGGCGAACGGCAGCGGAAGGATGACCGCCAACACGCTCTTGGTGAACAGCGCGGCCGACAGCACCGCGAACGTGACGAGCAGAAGGTGCCCCGCCAGCATGTTGGCGAACAGCCGCACCGCCAGGGAGAACGGCCGCACGAAGAAGGTGGAGATGAACTCGATCAGGGCCACCAGCGGGAGCAGCCCCTTCGGCACGCCCGGGGGCAACAGGACCGACTTGAAGTAGCCGCCGAAGCCCTGGCTCTTGATCCCCACCACGTTGAAGATGACCCACACCATGATCGCCATGAAGGCGGGCAGGGCCATGCGGGCGTTCACCGGGAACTGGATGAACGGGATCACCTCGAAAATGTTGGTGACGAAGGTGAAGAAGAACATGGTGACGAGGAAGGGGGTCCAGGCCAGCCCGTCGCGGCCCATGGTCTGCAGGATGATGTCGTTGCGGACGAACTCGATGCCCGACTCGACCACGCTCTGCACGCCCGTCGGCACCAGGCTTTGCTTCCGGCCGGCGGCCCAGAAGAGGCCGGCCACAATCGCCGCCGCCGCCCACATCAGGAGCACGACCTTGTTCACGGCGAAGGGGGTGTCCTTCAGGAACAAGGCCGGCCACTCGACGAGGTGCTCGATCGGCGGGAACTCCAGGGCCAGCAGGCTCACGGGCGGACCCCCGGGAAGGCGAGCGATGCGGACACGTGCCGGGCCTCCCAGGTCAGCAGGCCGAGATGGGTGATCACCAGAGTGAAGCAGAGAGGGATGAGCTCCACCCAACCCTGGTCCTTCACGGCCAGAACCACGAGCGTGACAATGCCGAGGCGGAGGACGAAGCCACCCATGGCGGCGACACCAACGAGGGCCAGGGAGACGCGGGCGGCACCTCCGAGGAGGGCGGCGGCCAGGGCCAGGTTGCCGACGGCAAGCAGCACGGCGAAAGCAGCCGACAGCGCGCCGGCGATGCCCCACACCAGGCCGGCCACCAGGACGAGGGCCGGGAGGGCGAACCGGCCCCGACGCACCATGTCGGCCACCAGCTGGGCCTCGACGGCCCCACCTTCGGACCTCATCCGGCGCTCCACGGCCCGCTCGCCTCGTGGGCCCGCATCCGGGCGTCGTAGCCGTACCACAGGCGGGCCGAGAGGCCGACGATGCCGACGAGGAAGAGGACGATGGTGGCGACCGGCACGATCCCCAGCCAGCGGTCGACCAGATAGCCGATCCCGCTGAGGATCACAGGCGTGACGGCCAGCTCGAACGCCCCTGACTGGCCCGAGCCGAAGCCCTGGTACAGCTCACGCTGAGCCCGTGACTCGGAGCTCTCCTCTTCGGCGCACTCCTCGCGCTCCATCCCTGCTCGTAGCCCCCTTGTGAAACGACGCGCAATCTACGGGAACAGGAAGTGGACAGGCAAACCCGCCGGTCCAAGGGATCCTGGCATCCGCCAACGCGGTTGGCTAGAGTTCGTCCGACGTTGTCCCCCTAACAAGGAGCCGGGGCGGGAAATGATCCGAAAGATGCTGTTGCTGGGTGTTTGTCTGGTGAGCCTGATGGCCACCGCTGCCGTGGCGAAGGAGGAGTACCCCCCCAAGCCGGAGGCCAAGACGGAGACCACGAAGGCTGCCGTCAAGGCCGCTTCGGTGCCCAAGCCTCTGGCCAAGACCGGTACCGACACCGCTCCGATGGTCCTCGTGGCTGCCGGGCTGATCGTGGTCGGTGGCGCCTTGGTCGTCTCCGTGCGGCGCCGCAACTCCGAGGCTGTGCCGGTTAGCTAGTAACCGCATCGGTAGCGGGCAGTCAGTCCCGCACCAGCCGTACCCGTAGCTCCTCGTCGCGGTCGAGCTCCAGGTGGCTGCCAGCTCGCTGGCCGTCGGTCTGGAGCCCGACCGCTTCTGCTATCCGCCAGCCCGACGGCACCTCGATATCCACCTCGACTTCGTCGACAGCGATGGTCGGACGGCGCAGGAGCTGGAGCGTGTACCAGCCTCCCGGATCGAGCGGCACCGAGCCCGAGAGAGCCAGGTGCAGGGTCTGATGGGTTTGGGCCGCGATCCGTAGGAATGTGGTGTGCACGTTGTGGCCCAGCTCGGTGCCACCCTCCATCTGCACCGGCACACCGTCGACCGTGGCCCGGTCAAGGTCCAAACGCCCGTACACGGACACGATGCTGTAGTTCTCGCCCGCCGCCAGGCCCTCGACGTTCGGCCCGATCACGTAGGGGTCGAGCCCGGACGCCGGTGACTGGTTGCCGAACGTGACGTCCAGGTTGGCGGTTGCTCGCGCACTGCTGCTCCCGGCATCTGGATCGAGGCGCACCGAATAGTGCAGCGTGCGCCGAAGGTAGTAGTCGAGCTTGTTGGCGCCGGCGTTCTGGTTGGTGACGAAGACGGAGTCGGACTTCGGAGCCGGTACCGCTCCGTCCGCTCTCACCCGGGCCAGGAGGCGTTGCTCCTCGGGCCGGCGCAGGAACATCATGAGGTGGTGCTGGCGGGAGGCGTCGCCCAGGACGCGGGCAACCTGGGCCGGCGACTTCACATCTCCACCCGTCAGAGCCACCACCACCTTGTCGGCCACCTCGGCCAGGAAGTCGATCCGGCTCGACTTCGAATAGTTCTCGTAGGCGTCGCTCAGGGTGATCCTGACCACGTTCTCTGATGTGATCCGCTCGCCGAAGCCCGAGACGTTCACGCCGCCGGTCAGCTCCAGGAGGGCGGCCAGACCGGCGGGGTCGATGGCGATCACCCCGTCCACCGGGCGACCGCCGGACTGCGGGTACAGGTCGGAAATGACCCGCGCCACCGTCGGGAAGTCGGGGGACATGTTGACGTTCTGCCAGGTGGACTGCGGCTCGTACCGGCCGTACCGGTCGACGTACTCCTGTGGCGGCGAGTGCAGCACCCGCTGCTCGGGGGGAACGCCGGCGTCGCGCAGGTCCTTGACCCGACCGAACCTCTCGACCCGAATCTTCCCGCCTTCGGCCACCAGCTCCCCGAAGTTGCCGATCGCTCCACCGGTGGACCGGGCCTCGGCGGTGTTCTGGACGGCGAGGAAGTAGCGGCGGGGCGTGGCCTCGCCGAAGATCGCCGGCATCAGGCGGGCCGCCTGGGCCGCCGTCTCGACGTCGCCCGTGAGGGGACCCAGCTGCGCCGCGAGCTCGTCCAGCCTCCGGCTCACCACCGGTAGCAGGTAGGTGCGGTCCACGGCGCCGAGCCGGTCGGTCACCCGCCGGAACGTCTCGGCGGCGACGGACAGGGCCGCGCCCGCGTCCTTGACCTGGTCGAGCGGCAGGGCGCCGCCTTGGAAGCGCACCAGCTTCAGGTCGAGAGCACCGGCCGAGTCGCGACCGCTGACCGCCAGGTCGCGTCCGGACTCGGCGAGGACCCTGGCCGCCTTGAGGTTGGTGGAGAGCCCCGGCACGGCCAGGCCCAGCGACGGAAGTGGCCCGCGCAACAGGCCGGACACGGCGGTGAACCGCTCGGCGGCGTCGGTGAAGGCGGCGGTCGCTTCCTCGGAGTCGCCGTCCTTGGCCTTGGACAACGCCTGTTTGGCCGTGTCGGCGGCCGCCTCGAGCGTGGCACGGGCTCCGACCAGCGTGATCACGGCCGGGGCCGCCAGCGCCGGAGGCACGAGCACGACGGCCAGCGCCAACCGGCGAGCCCATCGCGGGAACGCCTTCGGGGGCGCAGAGTGGACAGGGTGGCGCCAGACCATGGCGACGAGGGCGACGAGCAGCACGACCGCCAGGGTCACGGCCTGGAGAGGAGTCATCTGGTCCCGGCCCATCGCCACCGCCACGGTGGTGAGGGAGAGCTGCCCTCCGACCAGCACCGCCGTCGCTGCCCGCCGACCGAGGCCTCGGCGTTCCAGGCGGCGAACCAGGTGACCGCCCTGCCGGTCGCCCAGAGGGTGACCCCGACGCAGCCGGGCCAGGGTGGCGACAGCGGCGTCGGCTAGTGGGACGGCCCACAGCAGCAGCGGCACGAGGGCCCGCTGGGCGGGCGCCAGGCCGGCGCTGGCCTCCAGCGTGGCGACTCCCAGGAGCAGGCCGACGACGGGCCACGCGGCGTCGCCGACGGTCGCCGAGGCCGACGCACGGCTGGCCACCATGGCCAGCGCCGCGCCTGCCGTCGCCGCTCCGACAGCCGCTCCCCCGCCCCCCGCTCCGGGGGAGATCAGGACGGCGGCGACCGCCATACCGGCGGCCGCCACCACCCGGGCGCGGTCGTCAGCGGGTTCGTCGAGCATCCGCAGGGCCGAGGGCGCCCCACCCAGCCACAGGACCGTCAGCAGGACGTCGAGGGGTGGGACGGCAGTGAGCCGGAAGCGAATGCCCACCGCCGCCGCCACCGCTGCCCCGGCCAGCGGCGCGAACCTCCGGAGCTGGCGAACACCCGACAGCCTCTCCTCGGCCAGAGCCGTCACGAGTGCGATGGCGGCGGCCACCGCGATGACCGACTTCAGGCTCGGCGCAGCCAGCCAGGTGCTGGCGGTGGTGCCCGCCAGGATGCCCGCCACCACGGCGAGGCCGGTGACTCGCGACGGCGACCAGCGGGCGAGCGTCGGCCAGCTGGCCGACCAGGAGTCGACGACGGCCGGGGCGGCGAGGGTGACCAGGATGGCGGCGAGAAAACCGCGGGCGGCCGCCAGGCTCGGGTCGCCGGAGCGGAGGAGGAGCTCGAAGGACTCCAGGGCGGGTCCTAGAGGACGGGTCCTAGAGGACCGTCGACACCTTTGCCACGGCCTGGAGCAGGTCCGAGGCCAGCTCGGGACGGCATATGACCAGATCGGGCAAGCGGGGGTCCGCACGGTTGTAGCGCAGGGCAGACCCGTCGACGCGCGACGTGTGGAGGCCAGCCGCCCGCGCCACCGCCACCGGCGCCGCCGAGTCCCACTCGTACTGGCCGCCGGCGTGGACATAGGCGTCGGCCTCACCGGCCACCACGGCCATGGCCTTCGCCCCTGCCGATCCCATCGGCACCAGCTCAGCGCCGAGAAGCTCCACCAGGGCTTCCACCAGCGCCGGCGGGCGGGTCCGGCTCACGACCAGCCGCAGGGGCCCGGCGCTCGCCGGCGGGAGCGTGGGGGCCTCTCCGGTCCACAGCGTCAGCTCCTGTGCCGGCAGGGCCACCGCGCCGGCGACAAGATCGTCGTCGGCCCAGAGGGCGACATGGACCGCCCAGTCCGTGCGGGGCGGCTCGGAGAATTCGCGCGTCCCGTCGAGGGGGTCCACGATCCAGACCCGGGCGCTGGAGAGCCGGGCCGGGTCGTCGGCGGCCTCCTCGGAGAGGACGGCGTCGTCCGGGCGATCCCGGGCGAGGAGCTCGCAGATGCGGTCGTGGGCGCGCTTATCGCCCTCGTTCCGCAGCAGCCGAGGGTCGGCGTCCCCCAGCTCGGCCCGTACGGAGCACAGGAGCCGGCCGGCCTCGGTGGCGACGGCTGCCGCCAGCTCGTGGTCGGTCACGCCGGGCCC
This sequence comes from Acidimicrobiales bacterium, assembly GCA_050742415.1. Classification (GTDB taxonomy): domain Bacteria; phylum Actinomycetota; class Acidimicrobiia; order Acidimicrobiales; family AC-14; genus JBOGIF01. Next base: position 13,063 of record JBOGIF010000043.1, read on the forward strand.
AGGATCATCCCGGCACCGGCCGTGGCGTTGGTGGCCTCGTCGACGAGGATGAAGCTCCCGGTGGCTCGGTTGCGGCGGTACTCGTCGTACATCAACGGCACGGTCGTGCGCATGGTGACCCTTCCTATCTCGTTGAGCGACAGGTCGTCGGCGGACTCGTCACGATGGAGGGTGTTGATGTCCAGGCGGTACCGCAGCCCACGGACGACCGCTCGCGCCGTCCGGGTGGTGTGCTTGACCACGTAGCGGGAGCCGGCGGCCAGGGGCTTCTCGGTGAGCCAGCACACCATGGCTTCAATGTCCTGGCC
>JBOGIF010000044.1:0-2163 GCA_050742415.1 Acidimicrobiales bacterium
GCGCCGGGTGCGACGACGCCGCGTGCAGCCTCCCCCGACGACACTGAGCGGCGCCGAGGTCGGTGCGGTTGTCGACGCCTGTGCCAACGCACGGGACCGCTTCGTCGTTGAGGCGTTGTACGGCACCGGCCTGCGGGTGGCGGAGCTGTGCGGGCTCCATCTCTCGGACCTGCACTTCGTCCCTTCCGCCACCCACCTGGGGTGCAGGGTGGGTGGCCCACACCTCCACGTGCTGCGCCGGGAGGACAACGAGAACCACGCGCTGGCCAAGTCCGTGTATCCCCGGGTTGTCCCCGTGGCCCGTGACCTGGTCCGGTCGTGCAACGCCTGGCGGGCCGAGCGCGACGCCGTGGCCGAGGCCGCCGAGAGCGACTACCTGCTGGTGAACGCGTGGCGGCCACCGCTGGGACGGGCACTGCGGCCCGACACCGTGGAGCGGCTGTTCGTGCGCCTGTCTGCGAAGGTCGGCTTCCGGGCCCGGCCCCACATGCTCCGCCACTCCTTCGCTTCCGAGGTGGCGCTGGCGACGAAGGACCCGGCGCTGGTGAAGGAGCTGCTGGGGCACGCGTCGGTTTCCTCGACGGACGTGTACATGCACGCCCGGTGGGACGACATGCGCGCCGCCGTCGACACCCATGCCCGGGCTGGGGGCTCCGAGCGATGAGCCGGCCGTCGCAGGCGGCCACGAGCGTCAGCGTCCACCAGGCCCGAGCCGTCCGGGAGGACTGGCGATTGGAACGGATGCGCTCGCTGGTCGACAGCAGCGGCTTGGCCGACGGCGACTGGGATCCCGAACGGCTCCTCCTCGTCGCCCGCCCCGGCGGCCGGCTGATCCGCTTGGAGCAATGCCTGGTGGCGGACTGCCCGATCGGGCGCCATGGCGCGGGTCCGCTGTGCCGGTCCCACGTCCGCCAGCTCGATCGCTCCGGTGCCGCCAGCATCGAAGAGTGGCTGGCCGCAGGTGGGCCCCACCGGGTCCGCAGGCGTTCTTCGCCACAGTCGTGCACGGTCACCGGCGATGACGGTGTGCGCTGCCCTCGGCCGCCCTCCGACACCAGCCGGTTGTGCCGCGCCCACGTCGCGGCGTGGGACCGGAGCCGCCAAGAGGGCGCTGCCTTCGAGGAGTTCCTGGCCTCCGCCCGGCCGCTGGATGGCTTCGGTGCGTGCGTGGTGGCGTCGTGCTTCCTGGAGTCCGCCTATAAACGGACGCGCCTGTGCGGGGGCCACTACTGCGCATGGCGCCGCCAGGGTTGCCCGGAGGGCCGGGGGTTCGAGGCGTGGGCCGCTCAGGCCGCGCAACCGTCCAATGCTCGGGTGCTCAGCCTGGGGGGCCTGCCCGAGCTCGTTCGTCTCGAGCTGCTCTACGGGGTCGCCCGCCGGGTGGCCGAGCACATCGACACCAGGACCGGGGAGGTGAGCACCTTGGCCGATCAGTTGCGGGCGGCGGCCGTCGCGTCGGTGACCGACTTCGACCTCGCCAGCTTCCGGGGCAACGAGACCTACGCCCACTTCGCCGCCTTCGTCGTCGACCGGGTCGGCCTCGCCTACGCAGAGCCCGAGCTGGAGCGCCACGCCGATGTCTGGGACCTGCGGGTGTTCGGGCGCTGCGGCCACCTCGACTTCACCGGGATCCGCCAGGACTGGCTGCGCGAGACGACCAAAGCGTGGGCGGCGGCGGCCGCGGCCGGCGTGGTGTCGGCGTCGACCCTCCAGCACCGGGTCCACGCGCTGGTGGCGCTGTCGTCGGTCCTGGCCAGCGGCCCGGGCGGCGGCCACGACCCGGCCGCGCTGGGGCGCGCCGACATCGACCGGTTCCTGGTGCGCCGTGGATCGCTGCGGACCAAGCGTGGCCGGCCCTACGGCACCCGGCGGGCTGCGGCCATCATCGAGGGCTGCGCCGTGGTGCTGCGAGAAGCCCGGGAGCTGGGCGAGCTGGCGACGCTGCCGTCGACGTTCTCGTTCCGCCGGGGCGACCCCGGGCCCAGGGTCGACCACGACGAGCCGGGACGCGCCCTGCCTGATCACGTCGTGGCCTGCCTCGACGCCCAGCGGGACATGTTACGGGGCGTCCCCGGCTACCTCCGGGGAACGACCCGGCGGGGGGTCGGGGTGCTGGGCGAGCGGGCCGGGGAGATGGCGGTGCTCATCTACAAGCTGCTGAAG
>JBOGIF010000045.1:0-49123 GCA_050742415.1 Acidimicrobiales bacterium
CCTGACCGAAGCACTCGCTCTCGACCCGGTGCCGGTGGACGATTCGGTTGCCGAGGCTTGGTCGAGACTTCGCCTGCTCTTGCGAGACAGCGGCCAGCGCATGGGGGTCAACGACTCGTGGATCGCGGCCACCGCCATGGCGCATGGCATCCCGGTAGTCACCCAGGACGGCGATTACGTCGACGTTGAGGGTCTCGACGTGCTCGTCGTTTGAGACCGAGGCCGACGCTCGTTAGGACGCGTCGGCCTCGGTCTCGGTTTCGGGGCAGCAGTCCGTGTGTCCACGGTTGCGGCGGGAGACCAGCCGGACGAGGTCGCCGGCCATCCCGGTCATGTTGTGGGCGGCGATGCGCGGCAGTGAGTACCGGCAGCCGTCGTCGGGCTGGCTGCTGGCCAGTGGCGAGATGTGGTCGACATGGGCCGACACCCGGTTGTCCTCGCCGAAGGTGACGTGGAGGCTGCGGCGCTGTGCCACCTCGCGCAGCGAGATCTCGCCGCGGTGGAACAGGGCGCCGAGGCGTGTGTCGCGACGGAACCGGCCACTCGCTTCGAGCTGGCGCAACAGGTCCTCGGGGTCGTCAGCCTTGAAGTGGTGGGTGCGGCCCGACGGGGCCATGCCGGCCGGGCGCAACGACGACTCGAGCCCGAGGGCTCGGAAGCGGTCATGCACCACGACCGTCGGCTGGCGCCGGTCTCGCTTGGGGCCTTCCACGTCGTGGACTGGCCATCCGCGGTCATCGGCCACCCGGCGAAGCTTGTCGTCGGGGTTGACGACCGCCGGCCGGCCCACGAGCTCCAGCAAGGGCAGGTCGTTGATGCTGTCGGAGTAGGCGACCGACTCGTTCAGGTTGATCCCCGCCGTCGCCGCGTGCGCCTCCACTGCGGACGCCTTGGCTGCTCCGCGCAGGACCGAGCCTTCCAGGCGTCCGCTGTAGCGCTGGGCGTCGTCGACCTCGGCGCGGGTGCCGAGGCTCCCGGTCATGCCAAGTCCCTCCGCCACGACCTGGGCCACCTCCGCGGGGGCAGCGGTGGCGACGAAGGTCAGGTCCCCGGCGCAGCGGTGCTGCTCGATGAGCTTGGCGATGTCCGGGAAGACGCGAGGAACTATCCGCTCGTGGGTGATCTCACGGGCGAGTGCCTCGATGTCTGGCCGACGACGTCCGGCCACGAACTCGAGGGCAGCGTTCGTGGAGCTCTCCACTTGGGGGGCGGTCTCGAGGACTCCCCGGGACCGGTACTGCTCCCAGGCGAAGCGGGCGATCTCACGGGTGCGGAAGAAGTCACGCTGGTGCAGGCCCTGGGCGACCAGGAACAGGCTGGACCCGTGGATCAAGGTCTTGTCGAGGCCGAAGAAGGCCGCTCGCCGTTGTTCGGCGCCGAATTCCGGTTCGGTGGGAGGTGGCAGGTCGTGCGCGTCCAAGATTGCGTTCATGAGGGAGAACCTTTCCGTCGAGGGGTGAGGCGCCTTGAAGCAATGCGTGGGGTCTCGCCAAGGGCTCTGTTAAACGGTACCAGGACTTCGTGAAAAGTTTCACGTATTAACCGGGGAACCTCTCCGATCTCTCGGGGCTCACTTTACGCGGCGGGGGTGACGGCCAGGTTCCCACGAGAAGGCGGCGGGATGAACACGTCAGCACACCCATCTGACGTCTACTTGGGCCGACGCCCGACTGCGTACCAGATCGACGACGCCACCAACCACGTGGCATTGGTGGCGACCGCCGACGGCTCGCCCCGGACCGCCCAGCCGGCGACTATGGCGGCGACGGCAACGTGGTGCACGGCGAGCCAACGCCATCGCCGTTCGCGGACCACCGGCACGAAGCGTGTGATCACCGCGATCGAGGTTGGGTAACCGAAGGCGAAGAGGGCAGTGGCAACTGCGGTTGACGACAATTCAATCCTCGTCCCGCGGCTCGGTGGTTTCGGACGGGCGCATGATCAGGTCTATCGCGGTCCAGAGCGTCTTGGAGAACGGGTAGAAGATCAGCGGCGCCAGCAGGGCGGCCACGAGCCCACCCGCAACCACGCCGGCCACGCCCGCGTCGGGGTCCCGCGCCAGCAAGACGATGAGAGGCACGACGCCCACTGCGAGGAGCAGGCCCTCGGTGACGGCCAGGTTCACGACGTAGGCACCGAGAAAGAAGCCCTCCTCCCGCTCGAAGCGGTAGCCGCATCCCGGGCATCGCTCGCGCATGCGGAACCACCCGGTGAACAGACCACCGCTCCCGCAGAGGGGGCACCGTCGCCTCAGGCCGCGCCACAGCATTTTCCGGGTGGTCGGCGCCGTCACCGCTGTAGTCGGTCGCTGGCCAAGATCTCGGCCGCGCTGACTGCCATCCAGAGGTGGCCCAGCGTGAGCCCGATCCGCTGGAACAGGCCGGGATCAGGGCCGAGGAGACTCGCCGCCAGCGAAGCCGCCGCCAACGCCCCGGTGGCCCTCGACGCCACGAGGGCTCGACCGCTACCGCCCGCTCCACCGGCAGCGAGCAGCGGAAGCGCCGCCAGGCTGAGATAGCCGGCACCCGCGAAAAGCCCGTGGAGGGTGTCGACGACGTGGGAGCCCGAACCGAGCGGGAAGGCGGCGGCCCCGAGGGTGGACAGGCCGGTACCCACAGCCGCGACCCAGGCCGGCCCCGGGCGGGCCGAGCGCAGCGCCAGCCCGTAGAGCGGGGCACCGATTCCGAGGGCCACGAACCCAGCGGTCATCAGCGGGCGGGTGGGTGCCCCGACCGCAGCCAACCGGCTGATGGCGTCGCGGGTGGGGAAGTAGCCCGGCTGGCCGGTCCCGAGCAGCGACCACGCCGAGACGAACGCGGCCGGGCCGACCACGCCGCCGACGGCGAGGGTACGAGTCACCCTGGGCGTGACGGCGTCTACCCGAAGGTCATGCTGCTGAGGGCGGCGACGATGAATATGACCGCCAGCACGGTAAGGACCAGCCCGACCCAACCGAGGACGATGCCGGCCGTCGCCATCCCCTGGCCGGCTTCACCTCGGTCGGCGATCTGGCGCCGGCCCACGTAGCCGAAGACGAGGGCCAGGATGGCGGGCAGGAAGACGAACGGGAGCACCAGGCCGAGGATCCCGCACACGAGCGAGGCAACCGCCATCCCGTTGGTCCGACCACTCGACGCGGGAGGCTGGGGCGGGGCCCACTCCGGTTGGCCGCCGGGCGCGGCAGGGACGCTCACGGCATCCGCGACAGCAGCCGGTGCTCGTAGCCGTCGGCCAGGGCATGGAGGGCTTCCACGCAGTCGCCCTCGTAGGACGAGCCGTGCATGAGGGCGAGGGTGCGGGGTTCCAGGTCGGCCAGCCGCCGGATCAACGGGGCCGTGCCGGGCATGAGGCAGGTGGCGGCGGCGGTGTCCTCGTCGGTAGCCAGGGCCCGCTCGACCACGTCGTCCTCGCGCACCGCCGGGCCCGGGCCGCCGTGGGTGAACAGGTCCCCGCACAGCAGCGTGGAGGTGCGTTCCTCGAAGAGGATCCCAGCGTCCCAGCCGTGGGGCACGTGCGGGGTGTCGATCCAGCGCACCCTCAGCCCACCGAGGTCGACGCGCTCCCCGTCGGCCAGGGCCCGGGGTGCCCGGTCGGCCAGGTCGCCCACGTTGACGTTGCAACCCACCGCGCCCTGGGCGGCCTGGGAATCGGGTGCGGCGGCCAGCCACTGGTTCATCGCCCCCATCTCGTCGGCCTCGGTGTGGCCGAACGCCAGCCAGCGGAGCGTGCGCACCTTGACCACCCTGCCCGCTGCCTCCTGGAGCATCGGGAACATGTGCCGGTAGCCGCAGTGGAAGAGCAATGGCTCGTCGGCCCGCAACAGGAACTGGTTGACGGTGAACCCATCGGTAGCCACGTCGGGGAAGAACGTCGACAGCCGGAAGATGTTGTCGGCGATCTCGTCGACCGCCGTCTTGAGCGTCATCGCCCAGGCGTCAGCCCGGGGCGCGCATGGACCGCACCGCGGTGGCCAGGGCCTCGGCGTCGAGGACGTCGGCCATCAGTCCGATCTGGGTCTCCCACACGTCGTCGGGCACCAAGGTCCGGACCTCTTCGTCGAGCACGTGGTACACGTCGAGGCCCAACTGGGCCCCAGCCAGTGCACCTGCGTAGGCCGGGTCCCCCGACACGACCGTCTCGGCTGCGATCTCGGCGGCTTCCGGGTCGGGAGCGCCGAGCAGCACGAGCAGGTTGCGGGGGCCGTGGGCCTCGGCCAGCCGGGCTATCGCCAGCTGACTCTGCAGGTCCATGGCGCCTGACGCCGTTCAGACGAAGCACTCGGTGGCGACGAACGCCACCGTGCCACCGGCCGCCGCTACACAGGCGGCGATGGCCGGACCGGGGACGCCGTCGCGTTCGCCCAGGGCGATCACCCGACGGTCCTCGAACATGGTCAACTCACCTCCCCGGCATTCTCGAGCGCCGGCTCGGCGCCTGCCGGCTCGCCCAGCTCCGAGTCGAGCCAGCCGGTCAGCTTGGCCGCAGACAGCGCCGGATCGGACAGGCGGGCCACCTCCTGGCCGTCGCGGTAGAGCAGGAACGTGGGCAAGCCCATCACCCGAATCTGCATGCACAGGCGGCGGGCGGTAGGCGCCTCGAGCTTGACCACCCGCAGGTCGGCCCGGGACTCGGCGATCCCCTCGACTGTGGGCAGCAAGGCCAGGCACGGCCGGCACTGCGGCCCCCACACGTCGACGAGGACAGTGCCAGCGGCGACGAGCTCGTGGAACGTGTCAGGGCTGGCATCCATTATCGGCATCATGAGTCGGACCCCCTTTTCGGATTGCGTTCGAGAAGCACGCTCATCCCGTCGGAGAGCTGGCACATTCGTCCCAGGAACAGGCTGCCCTTGGCGATCATCTGGACCCTACTAGCACCCCCGGCGGTGAGCCGGTCGAGGGCGTGGGGCAGGTAGCACAGCGCAGACGCCAGGTGGCCCTGGGTGGGGGCGTAGCCGGGCATGCCCCGCTCGGCCACAAAGGCGGCGATGTCGGTGCGGGCGATGTCGCCCCTCTGGGCCGCCAGGGCGGCAATGGTGCGGTAGTTCCGCTCCGGCACGTTGCCCGAGCCCTGGGGCTCGGTGACCTGGGGGTCGTGCAGCTCGGTGGCGTAGTCGTCCACGTCGGTGGCCGACAGCCCCAGGCGCTCCAGCGGCTCGATGGACAGGGCGCCCATCACCTGGGCGTTGGAACCACCGGCGCTGACCCGGTGGCGCCCGACCGAGTCGAGGCGCAGTCGGGGCGAGGTCCAGTCGTCGGCCGTGAACAGGGCGGCGGCCCCGCCGAGCACGTCCTCCAGCACTGGCAGGTCGTTGCGGAGGTGGCCCTGGAACTTCATGCCCAGCTTGGCCAGGGACCCTCCGGCCACCACCGCGACCCTCTCGAAGACACCCGCTGCCACCAGGGAGCTGGCGACCACGAGGGCGGGAACGGGCGCGGCGCAGAAGTCCTTGACGTCGCACCCGGAGGCCTCGGTGAGGCCCACTGCTTCGGCCACCGCCTTGGCCATGTTGCCGCCACCGCGCTGGTAGCGATCCCCGATGGCCTCCTCGCCGCAGCCCACCACGTAGTCGATGGACGCCGGGTCGACGCCGGTCTGGTCGAGCAGGTGGAACAGGGCCAGGGTGGCGGTGGCCTTGGCCGCCAGGTTGTCGATCAGGACGCCGGCGGCCAGCGACGGGTCGTCGGCCTGGCCGCAGCGCATCACCGCCCCCTGGCGGAGGCGCAGAGCCCCGGCCTCGGCGGCCACCGCTTCCACGTCGCCCCTGGCCCGGTCGATGCCCTCGAGGTTCAGCCGCTTGGCGAGAGGGTGGGCGGCCAGGGCCTTGGCCGCCTCGTCGGCCAGCTCGTCCGACAGAACGAGGAGCCCGAACTCGTCGACTGTCGCCGCAAGACCCAGCAGCTCGTGCTCGGGCATCAGCTCGCCGGCCCGTCCCCATCTCGACGCCGACACGACTGCGCCGGGCTGGTAGGGCCGAGGAGGCAGGTCGCGAGGGTGGATGGTGTTCAGGTATGCCTGGTGGGGCGGGTAGGCGACGGCCTCGTCGAATTCACGCAGGGCGGCGGCGAAGGCGGCCTCGACCGCCGGGTTCTTCGCAAGCTCGCGGCTCGGTTTCGAGCCGTGGCGGGCCAGGCCGGGCACGTGGGCCAGGACCTGGGTGGCGGCCGGGATGACGACCTCAGGCATTCTCATCCACCTCGAAGACAGTTGGGGCCGACACCGGTGTGCTGACCGCCTGTAGGGCTCTTTTCAGAAGTGACCGTCGCCACGCCCGCTCGGCGGCGGGTTCGAGCGATGGGTCCCCGGTGGGATAGGGGATGCCCCGGGTCGGCACGATGCGAGGCGCCCCCACGCGCACCGCGATCGACACCAGGTTGCAGAGCAGGGCCGTGGGTATCCCGGCTCGCTCCAGCTCCTTCGCAAGCGTTGCCCCGCAACGCGTCCCGGTTCCTCACGTGGCCGTCAGGATCGCAGCCCGGGCCTCGGAATGGTGGAGGTCGGCGGCCCACTCGATGCCGAACCGCCGGGCATTCCCCACCGAGGTGCCGTTGCCGGTGGTCACGAAGTACTCGCCAGCGAGCCGGCCGACTGCGCCCTCGCTCTCCAGCTCCCGGGCGGTGTCGAGGGGCAGTATCCGGTGCGGATCGGCGTTGGCCCAGGCGGTGGAGAAGCCACCGTGGACGGACCGCCACTGGCCGGGCTCCAGGCTCCCCACGCCGTCAAGGCGGTAGCGCAGCCATCGGGTGGCCCGCGCCGACTCGAGGTTGCCGGGATTGTCGTCGGGCACCAGGCCGCCCTCGGTGAGCAGGGCGACCGTGACGTTCGCCAGGTCGGTCACCGGCGCCGCCGGCGTGACCCGGTCGAAGCGGGGGAGTGGCACCTCGGTGGTGGTGGTGTCGCCGCCCAGCCGGGCCAGCACCAGGTCCACAGCGCGCTCGGCGGCCGAGCGGGAGGCGAGCCGCGAGATCCGGGGCACGCTGCCCACTCGGCCCTCGGCGGCGGTGAGGGGACGGCCGGACGCCACCACGGCCACGGCAGCGGCCAGCGCTTCCAGCGAGGGGCCCATACCCCGGGCAACCTCGGTGCTGGCCACGACCGGAGCTCCGGCCGCCTCGTCGAGCCCGGGATTGTCGCCGTGCATGGAGGCGAGGGCCGGCAGGCCTGCGGCGGTGGCGGCTGCCACCAGCCGGGCGCAGGCCAGCCCGTAGCGGCCGCTGGTGAACGCCGGACCGGCCACCACGAGGTCGGGCTCCGCCGCCGTGACCAGACCCAGGATCTCGTCGATGGCGCCGGTGGTGCCGGCGGCGTAGTCGTCGCCGCAGGAGACGGTCGCCACGATCTTGTACTCGTCGCCCAGGAGCTGGGCCAGTCGGCGGCCAGGACCGACCGGCCCCGGCGTCGACGCAGGAGCGGTCCCGGCCGCGTCCTCGCCGCCCACCCCGGCGAAGAACTGGTTGACGTAGTGGACGACGCGGGTCACTGGTGTCACGCCACGTTCTCGGCGCAGGTGAACCGGCCCCAGCCGAGGGGGCTGAGGGCGCAGTAGACGACGGCGGCCGGCAGCACGAGCTCGGAGGTAGCGGGCAAGCCGAGCAGGGCCAGCTGGTCGCCCCCGAGGCTGCGCTCGACGGCTGGCAGCACCAGCCGGGTGTCGTAGTTGCCGGTGCTCACCATGGCGGTAGCCCGCTCGGGGGCGACCACGATCGGCGGGCCGGTGCCGTCGGGACCGGCCATCTCGCCGAACAGGCCCACGGCCGGGATGCCGAGCTCCTCCAGGGCGTCCATCTTCAGGGCCATGTCGGCGTCGGCATTGCCGCCGCCCTCCTTGGTCACTATCACTGCCTGGAAGCCGGATTCCTGGCAGAGGCGGGCGGCCTGGGCCGAGACCGCCTCCTTGGCCGCCATGTCGACCGGCTCGGGAGAGAGCACGATCCCGGCGAAGCGGAGGTCGTGCCCGTGGCGGGCGGCCAGGGCGGCCACTACCGGGTGGTTCTGGTGCACGTAGGTGGGGTTCTTGAGCGCTGGGTGGCCGTACTGGCCACTCACCACGGCACCGTCGTCGAGCTCGCCGGGGCCGATCAGGATGGGCTCACCGCCAGCCAGGCTACGCCCGTAGACGAAGACGTCCTTGAACGCCCCCTGGGTCTGGAGGTTGGTGATCACGCCCACCGCGGGGAGGCCGTCGGCGCTGTCGGGCAGCGGCGGGAGGACCTCCTCCACCGCGTCGGGCGGTGCGGCCAGGGTCGCATCGGCCAGGTGCACGGCGAGCGCCAGCAGGCCCTGCCGAAGCCCGGCCTCCACCTCGTCCCACGCCGCGCCGTCGGCCGGCGTGAACTCCACCACCAGGTTGTGGGTGCCGGCCAGAGGCGACAGCGACGCCGCCGGGCCGCTCATGTCGACCACCGCCTCCTGGGCCCGGGGCAGGTAGCCGGCGGCGACGACCGCGGCGCCGCGCAGCACGTGGGTCCTACCGGTGGCCTGGGGCTCCGCGGGTCCCACGAAGCCGGGGAAGATCCCGCCCCCGCCGGGGCCCTTGGTGCGGGGTTCCACCGCGTCGAGGACCTTCACGATCCGCGCCGGCTCGCCCGGCGAAACCCACGAGACCCGGACGGCCGCGACCGCCGGGGACGCCTTCGAGCGGACCAGGGCCTCCACCTCGGGCGCCGACACGGTCAGTAAGCCGTCGGCGTAGCTGGTGGCCGGCCCGAAGGCGACGGCGCGGACTTGGTGGACGAGGCGGACCAGGGAAGCTCCGGGCGACAAAGCCATGCCTGATAATTGCACTATGGAGGCAGGGAGGCGCTGGCGGCGGTTGGTGCGGGCCCGGGCCGCCGAGACCCGCCGCCTTACCGCCGAGGTCGTGCCCACCTCGCCGGGGTTCTGGGACCAGAGCGCCCGCCGCATGGCGGACAGGATGCCCCTGGCGACCGCGGACGATCCCTTCTTGCGGCGCCTCCGGCGCGCCTGCGGCACGGCGACCACCGTCGTCGACGTCGGGGCGGGCAGTGGCCGGTACGCGCTGGCGCTCGCGCCCCACGTGCGCCGGGTGGTCGCCGTGGATTCCAGCCCGGCCATGCTCGACGTCCTGGCTGATCGGTCGGCCGCGGCCGGCGTGGGCAACGTGGATCTGGTGGTGAGCCGCTGGGAGGACGCCGAGGTGCCTGTCGCCGACGTCGTCTTCTCGGCCTTCGTCCTGCCGCTCGTGGAGGACGCTGCTGCGTTCCTGCGGCGCCTCGATGCCGGGCCCCGCCGCCGGGCATTCCTTTACCTCGGGGCGCCGGGCAGCGAGGCGGTCTACGAGCCCTTCTGGCGGTATTTCCACGGTGTTCCGCGCCGACCCGGGCCCACGTGGCTCGACGCCCTCGCTGTGCTGCGCGAGATAGGCGTGGAGCCCGACGTGGAGGTCCTGGACATGCCGTTCCGCCCGCGTTTCGCCAGCCTGGAGGAGGCGGTTGACGACTTCCGCCGCATGCTGGCTCTCCCCGACACGGCTGCCGCCCGCTCGGAGCTGAGTGCGCTTCTCGACCTGTGGCTGGTCCGCCGCGGGCCGCACCTCGCCTCGCCCGCTGGCAGCCTGACGACTGCCCTCCTGAGCTGGCGACCGGCCAGCACGGCGGCGAGAGTAGGCCCATGAGCACCGAGGGGATACGGGTCGAGGTCGTCGCCGAGCCCACCGAGGAGGCGCAGGTGACGGCGGCGACCGCCCCGCTGCTCCGCCAACCGCTGGTCCTGCGCGACTTCCCGGGCGGCGACCATTGGCTCCTCGGGTGGGACGTGGCCGACAAGGACGACGGCCGGCCGTTCGTCGCCCGGGTGGCCGACGTCACGTCCGGTCGCATGACGGAGGTGCGGGGCCTGCTGGACGACCCCGGCTCGGCGTCCATCCACTTCGTCGGCTCGCAGCGCCCACCGTCGGACGACGAGTGGGAATGGGCGGTGAAGAAGCTGCGGGAAGCGGCGGCCGACGCGCTCGAAGAGGCCGCCGCAGCTGCCCATGACGCCGCCGCAGCAGCTGCCGAAGCGGCGGCGGACGCAGAGCCCGACCTCGCCGCCGAGCCGGCTGTCGCCGTGCCGTCGGTCCCGCGACCGCCGTCGGTGCCTCCGGTCGGCTCGGCCGGAGGAAGTCCCCTGCCCGTCGTGCGATTCACCGACCACGTGGAGGATGAGGACGACGACGAGCCGGAGCGAGACCTCCCACCCCTGGACGCCTACCGGCCAATGCCCCCACTGGCCAATGTCGTCGATGCCGACGGCGTCGTCCGCAGGGTCGTGACGGTCGGCTTGAGGGCGGACGACGGAACCCACAGCATCGTCGGCGTCCGGGTGGGAGATGGCGAGCAGGTCGAGCTCGGCCCCGACGTGACGGCCTTGGCTGCCGGGCCGGAGTGCGGCCTGCCTCCAGGAGATGCATGCGGACCGGTCGCCGGATCGGAGCGGGCCCGGGTCCGGGTGGTCCGCGGCGACACCGTCCTGTGGGACCTGGTCGTCGTGCGGGCGCCGGGGTCGTCGGGCACCAACGGCTCCGGAGTGGAGCTGTGCGACGTGGACCACCTCGGCAAGCGCGTCCTGAGTCGTGCCCACCTCCCGATCCTCAACGTCGCCTACCGCGGCGCCGGGGATAGCCCCGTCTACCGGTCGTGGCTGCACGACGAAGCCTGCTTCGAAGCGACCGGCGACGACGTGGCCGCCGGCTTCCGGCTGTGCACCGAGCCGCCGGTCACCGCCCTGGAATCTGAGACCGACGGCGGTGCCTTCCGGGGCGTCGCCCTCTGGGTCGATGGCGAGGACCTCGTCGTCGTGAGCCAGCTCCGGGCCGGCTGGCACCGCTACGTGAGCGAATGGCGCCTCGGCGCCGACGGCACCATCGCGCCCCGGCTCGGCATCGCCACCGCGCGCCATGGAGGCGGCGGCTGGGTGCACACCCACCACGCCTACTGGCGGTTCGACTTCGACATCGTTGGCCCGGCCGAGAACACCGTGCAGGAGCACAACGACCCCCCGGTGTTCGGCACCACCTCCTGGCACACCATCCGCCACGAGATGCGTCGCACCCGCAGCCCGGAGAGCGATCGCTACTGGAGGGTCCGCAACGACCGGTCGTCACGGTCCTACTCGCTGGTGCCGGGGGCCGGCGACGGCGAGGCAGACGGCTTCGGCGTGGGCGACGTGTGGTTGTTGCGCTACTCGCCCGACGAGATCGACGACGGCCAGGGATTCACGGCCGACCCGGTGCTGGCCAGGGCTGGCCTCGACCGCTTCCTGACGGGGGAGCCGACGCACCGTGAGGACGTCGTCCTCTGGTACTCCGCCCACCTCGTTCACGAGCCGGCCTCCTCGCCCGTTGCCGGTCGCATCGGCCCCGACGTGCGAGCTCGGCTGTGGTCGTCCGAGCCGTCGGCCGAGCTTCAGCCCGCGGGGATCGCCGAGTCGGGGCCGTCGGCGGTCACGACGTAGGCGGCCTCGACCTTGCGGACGACGGACCACGACGGGTCCGTCTCCATTTCACACCGATACTGCAGGTGGCGACCCGGGGAGCCTGCGGTCAGTGGGCCCCACGACGACCAGGTACGCCCGGGGGCGCGCCGGTCCCCGGTCCGCACGCTTTTGCCTCGGCCAAGGTGAAGTGTGTACGGGCGTAGAGCCGCCGCCCCCATTTTGTGCTGAACATGGCCCAAGGAACGTGCTCGTAGGCGATACCGAAGCCCACATGTTGGTCAGGCCTGGACACGACCGTCGCCTCGAACTCGAGTGACCTCCCGCCCCGCACCAGGCCTTCGTAGCCGGCGAGCCCGCCGTCGAGCCGTAGACCACCGTTCTCCTGGGTTGTCCCCCCACCCTCGACCCAGGGCCGGCCGAACCATCCCTCGGGTAAGCTGTTGACGGAGAACTCGGCCACCATGGTCGGGGCCAGAAGCACCTCGGCGGCGTTGGTGGACACGTGGATCCCTCGGTCGGGGAACCCACGGGAGAAGTCTGCAGGCGTGCAGTCGCCCACGACTACGTCGGTCTCATCGGCGGGCATCCTGGCACAGGGCTGAATTCTCGTTGCCGGCGGAGCAGTCCTACGCGACAATGCTCAGAGACAATCATTCGCAGCATAATTCGGTGAAAGGATCGCGCCAGTGAGGCTCAGATTGAAGAAATGGTCCAACGGCGGGTTCGTGCGGGAAGACGCTGAACGGGAGGCGGCCGAGGAGATCGAGCGCCAGGTGGGCATGGGCAAGCCGTCCCCGGAGGAGTGGGCCGAGCTGGAAGCGCGCCTGTTGGCGACCCCGCCAGCCGAGCCGGCTGCCATCGCCGAGGCGACGACCTCGCCCTCCACGGTGGCCGAGGTCGCGCCCAAGGCCAAGCCGCGGTCCCGCCCGGCTCGGAAGGCCGCTGAGGGCAGGACGGCCGCGAGGATCGCCGCGCCCAAGGTGGCCGCGTCCGCCAAGACGGCAAAGACGGCCAAGCCCACCCAGGCGCCACGCTCCACGGCCCCCAAGGCCACGGTGGCCGCCAAGCCGGCGACGAGGGCCCGAAAGCCGGTCTGACGAGGTAAGCGGCGGCGGCGGAAATGTCGGTGGACATGACGGCGTTACAAGAACCGTCATGTCTGAGACCGAACGAAGCATCAGCACCTGGCGGGACGAATCCGCCTGTCGCGGCATGGACGCGAACATCTTCTTTCCTGACAGCGACGAGGACGCCGGGCCGGCGCGGGCGGTTTGCGCCACCTGCCCAGTCCGTACCGAGTGCCTGGACTTCGCCCTGGCGACCCGCCAGGACGACGGCATCTGGGGCGGGCTGACCGAGAACGAGCGCCGTCGGGTCCGGCGCCGGCGCCAGGAGGACACCAGGATCGCCCGTCGCCAGGGGGGCGAAGCGGCCTAGGAGATCTTTCGCACCGCACTAGACCAGGCGCACTGTGGAGCTCCGAATCGGCACGATCGCTCCCTTCCAGCGCTGAGCCGAACCGGCGGCAATGATGACGAAATGGCCACCAGGCGCGACGACGAGCGCGTACGAGGTCACCGACGAAGCACCGGCGCGTTCTCTCCCGCCTTCCACGGCTGAGCGGCCCAAGGATCATGATGGTGACAGTGCGCACCGACCTCCCCGACCCGCGTCTGATGGCCCGAGGCCTCGCCGTGCTGAGGATCTTCGCCGGCGTGATCCTGTTTGCCAACGGCGTGGCCAAGCTCTTCGGGATCACCACCATCACGGCGGGCCCGTACGCCGCCAATTTGATCAACCGGAGCGCCACTCGCTTCATCCTGCGTTTCGAGGGCCTCCAGAACCAGGCCAACGGCGGCCCGGGCACCGAGGTGCCGGGGCTCCAGCCGATCGTACGGTTCATGCTCGACAACTTCGGTTGGGTCCAATGGCTGATCACGGCCGCAGAGCTCGGGATCGGCGCCCTGCTGATCGTCGGCCTGGCCAGCCGGGGCGCCGCGGTACTGGGTCTTGCCAACCACCTCTTCCTTGCCGCGCTCTATGCGTCGTCCAATCGCTGGCTGTTCGAGCAGCCCCATGAGTACGTACCGCTGCTGATCCTGGTCCTTGTGCCCTCCGGGCGAGTCTGGGGACTCGACGGTGCGCTCCCGTTTTCGAGGGCCCGGGCCGGCCGGTTCCCCTTCTAACCTTCAGGGAATGCCCATCTCGCCCGCCCCCAACCCGGTCGGCGGGACCGCCGACGCCTGTGGCGGAGTCAGCACCGCCAATGGCCGCGTAGCTCCTCTCGTGCCCCTTATCGCTGCCGAGCAGGCACCGCTGCTGGCCCGGCGGTTCTTCGCCGACGGTGATCCCGGGCCGATCGTCGCCGCGCTCGCCCAGGTGCCCGAGCTGCTCGAAGTGACGGCACCGTTCCTGGGCACGGTGCTCGGGCCGTCCTGCATCGCCACCCGGACCAAGGAGATCATCATCCTGAGGACGTCGGCCCGGGCGTCGTGCCGGTACTGCGTCGACGCGCACACTGTCGTGGCGCTCGACGCCGGCCTGTCGGTGACCGAGGTACGAGCCCTGCGGGGTGAGCTCGACGCGGCGAAGGTCTTCGTTGACCCGGCTGACAGGGCGGCGGTCGGGTGGTGCGACGCGCTGGTCGCTACCGGCCCGGTGTCGCCGGAGGCCAAGTCGCAGCTCCGTGGCCGCTTCGCCGACCACGAGGTGGTCGAGCTGACGCTGCTAGCCACCACGACGTTGCTGCTCAACCGGTTCTGCACCTCCCTGGACCTGCCCACCTCTCCGGGGGTCCGGGCCCGTCTGGCCACCGAGGGCCTCGGGTGACCGCCGTCGCCGACGCCGCGGCCGGCGGGGTCCTGGGTGATCGGGTATGGCTGTACAGCAACTACCACTGCAACCTGGCGTGCGCTTACTGCCTCACCGACTCGGCCCCCTCGTCGCCCCGGCGAGACCTGTCGGCCGAGGCCATGGTCACGGTGGCCCGCCAGGCCGCGGAGCTGGGCTTCGGGGCACTGGGCGTCACCGGTGGGGAGCCGTTCCTGCGATCGGACCTTCCCGAGACGTTGGCCACCCTGGCCGCCGTCCTCCCCACCGTCGTCCTGTCCAACGCCACCCTGTTCGCAGGCGCCCGCCTGGAGAGGCTCAGGCCCCTCGCTGATCTCGACGTAGCCGTCCAGGTCTCTCTGGACCGAGCCGAGGCGGCTGCCAACGACGAGCTACGGGCTGCCGGCAACCACGCCCGGGTGGTGGAGGCCATCCCCCGCCTGGTGGAGATGGGAATCCGCGTGCGGATCGGCACCACGCTCGACCCCGCGGCCGAGATCGGCGACGACGAGAAGGCCCGCCTCTGCGCCCTCCACCGCGCCCTGGGCGTGGGCGACGAGGACCACGTGGTGCGCCCGGTGGTGCGCCGGGGCCGGGCTGCCGCGACCGACATGGGGGTGCCGGCCACGGCCGCCGATCTGCCCCCCGAGCTCACCATCACCGCCGACGGGGCGTTCTGGAGCCCGTTCGGCCCCACCGTGCGCGACGGGCGCCTGGACACCGACCTGCTGGTGACCCGCACCACCGACCCCCTGGACATCCCGGCCTCCGCCCTGGCCCGTCTCGTCGAGGCGCGCCCACCGGGCGACGACTCCCGCCTCGGCATCCGCTGAGCGTGAGGCCACCGCCGGCCCGGTCGGGCCGCCGCCGCACGAGGAGCCAGCCCACCCATGGCCACAAACGCCTGCCGCCACCCACGACTGTTCTGGCTGGCCGCGGGTAGCGGGCGACCGGTCCCACACTGGGGCCATGACGTGACCGACGAGGCGTCCGGTCAGGCCGTGGGTCGGGCGAACTGGTCAGACACCGAGCTCACGGCGGCGATCACCTGCGGGCAGACTCGGCGTTGGGGGTGGACGTATCGGATCCACTCGACCTCGCCGACCATCGCCGACCCGCTCAGCATGCCCCGGAACAGGCGGTCGTGGTTGTCGACCACCGCCTGGCGGCCGAGTTCCTGGCCCGCTACGGCGACCAGCTCCGACGCATCGTGCGCCACCTGGTCGCGCCCGGCGACTGAGCCCGGTGAGCCACACAGTGAGGGCAGCGTCCATGCTGCGACCTCCTGGTCAGGGCGCTGACTCACCGGAATCACACGGCCGGTTCGGATCGGACGATGCACCGAACAGGATCACGTCGCGGCACTCACGTGCCGCAAACCGGCGCAGGCGCTCGCAACTATGGTCGGAGCCGTGCCCGATCCCGGCGCCGCCGACGCTGCCCGTCGCCTGGTGGTCGAACGCAATCTCGTGCGGGCGGCATTCGACCACCTCACCCGGGACGCCGTCACCTCCCTGCCCTTCGAGGTGCTCGGCCCGACCAAGGCGCTGCTCAAGCGCTTTCTCTCAACGGAGCCGTGGGGATCCGACCACGACGATGCCCTGGCCGCGGCGGTAGGGCCGGGCGAGGGCGAGTGGCGTCGGCCGCTCGATGCGGACGTGGCCTTGGAGTTCGGATGGCAGTCCGGCCGTTTCCGCGTGCACGTGTGCTCGACTGCCGCCGACTCCGGATCTGACGCCGGTGGCGGATCCGCTCCAGAACCGGCGCGAGCCACCGGCCTCACCTTCGCCGGCCCGGTGGTACCCGAGGTCACGCCCAACCCGCGCACGATCATGTTCCGAGTCGGTCCGATCAACGACGGTGCCAGCCGCTGGTACGAGTCGGCGAACGACATCGGTGACCCCTCCGTGGCCAAGTTGTTCGACCGGTTCGAGGAGGTGGCCAACGTCCTGGTCGGCCCCGACTTCGTCGCCGTCGGACTGCACCGTCCTGGCGATTGGGAGCGCCTGCTCGAACCCGTGCTCGCGGTGGTCAGCGAGGAGTTCGCCGAGCACGCCGCCATCGGTGACGACGGCGATGACGATGATGAGCCCTTGGCTTCCGGGCCCGTTCCGGTGAACGCGCCGACGGCGGGGCGAGGCCGCAACCAGGGCCGCCTCGTGAAAGCGTGGCAGGAGCTGGGGTCGCTGCGGCCGGCCGACCCGACCGACCTGGTCCTGGTGCGAGCAGCGGCGGGCGACCGTAACTCCGCTTTCCGACAGGTGGCTGCGAACCTGCTGCGGGAGGCCGACCCCGAGGTAGCGGCAGCGGAATGGGCCTGTTTGGTAACCGACGCTGTGCGCTCGGTGCGCCGGGCCACCGTAGATGCCATGGTCGACGTCGGCCGCCAGGAGCTACGGCCGCTTCTGGAGGCCGCCCTCGCCGACGCCGACGCGTGGGTGCGCTGGAAGGCATTGCGGGGACTGGCCGAGATCGGGTCCGCTCCCAGCCGGGAGACGATCGCCGCCCACGCAGCCGACCCGGACTTCCGGGTCCGCCTGGAAGCGGCCGCCGCGCTCCAGAGCGGTTGAACGTCGTCCCACGCCGGAGCCCGAGTTGCATCCCGAGATCGAGCCGCTTGCTCGGTCCTGCTCGGTTGCTGGGTCGGGCGGGGTGGGGGCCGCTTACCCGCAGGATCTCAGAGTGGGATGAGCCGAAGACTGGGATCGAGGAGCCGGAGATCGTCGGGGTCCGAGGTGACAACGTCTTGTTGGCTGCGACGCGCGCAGACGACGACGTGGGCATCGGTGATGTCGGTTGTCCCAGTCGCGGCGAGGAGGCGCCCGACGTTGGTCGCATCCACGCGGTCCAGGGGAACGACGTCTGTGGTCGGTTGGCGGACCAGACGTGCCAGGCGAACCTGGCGTTCGGGCCGGCGGATCGCCTGGGCGAGCGCAGTGGCAGGAACGGTTATCCGGACGCCCTTCTCCCGAGAGCGGGCAAGCAGTACCAGGACTCGACGGTCGTCGCGGTCCAACGCGATCAGTCCGCCGGCGTCGAGGGTTACGCCCGGCATTAGGCGACCGATCTCTCTGGGCGGTCCTCGACACCGAGGATCTCGTCGGCCCAGGCCCGTTCTTCGTCCGACAGCGTGCCACCGGTTTCTCGGAGAGCTTCAGCGAGCAGCGCACCCCAGCCGGCGACGTCATCGAGGGCGACGCCCACGGCATGCTGGACGAACCCCGACAGGCTTGTCGCCGTCCCCGACTCGACGAGGGCGCGAATCCGGCCCACCTGCACCTCGTCGAGTGTGATCGTCACCTTCCGTGTCGCCATACCGCTTACCATACCAAGCCCGTGTACGTCGCGGGCCACCGAACACGACGTTTTTGCAAGGAACCTGGCGCTAAGATGCCTGCAATAGCGCCAGAACAGCGCTAATCTGCGAACATGCCCAGCATCCAAGTGAAGGACGTCCCTCAGGACGTTCACTCCGTCCTGAGACGGCGGGCCGGGGCCGCCGGCCAGTCTCTTCAGGAGTACCTGCTCGCGCTGCTGATGGACGAGGCTCGAACGCCAACGCTCGATGAGCTTCTCGAGCGCGTCGAGCACCGCACTGGTGGTCGGGTCTCCCTGAAGGAGGCAGCGCGGGCGGTCCGTGCCGATCGCGATGCACGTTGATCGTCGTCGACGCGAGCGTGATCGTCTCGGCTCTCGCCGACGGCGGACCTGACGGGCGGAACGTCAGGGCGAGGGTCTCCGGGGAGCATCTCGCGGCGCCGGAGGTCATCGACCTCGAGGTCGTGTCCGCCTTCCGGAGGCTGTGTTCGGCGGGCCGGCTCGATGGCGACCGGGCCGAAGCGGCGATCGCCGACCTACAGGAGCTTCGTATCCAGCGGGTTCCACATCGCAGCCTCCTCGAACGCTGTTGGGAGCTGCGCGAGACCATGACCGTCTATGACGCTTCGTATGTCGCGCTTGCAGAGAGCCTCCAGGCGACTCTGCTGACCGGGGATCAGCGGCTCGCGAAGGCGCCCGGCGCCCGTTGCGTGTTCGAGGTGGTTTCCTGAAAGTCCTCGACCGTAAGGACGGGAGATCAGGCCGGGCCGCCGCCTGAAATCTGCTCGTCGTCGACCCAGACGACCTCGCAGTCGAGCTCGCAGCGCTGCTTTCCGTGTAGGCCGCCCACCCGGCGCCTGATGTCGTCGGCCACGCCGGCGACGTTGTGGGCGAGAATGCGTGTCCACGAGTACCGGCAACTGCCCTCGCTCCTGGGTTGCAGAGGCGAGATGCGGTCGACATGGGCGGACACCTGGTCGCCGTCGATGACGACATGGAGACTGTCGTGTGCAGAGACCTCTCGGAACGACGTCTTGCCGGGGTGGAAGATGCCACCGAGCTTTGAGTCTCGGCGGAAGCCTGCTGTCTCGAGCGCCTGCTGCATGCCGAGAGGATCGTCCGTCGTGAAGGTGCTCTCCTTGCCGCTCATCTCGAGATGTCTACGGAGTTGGCGCCAGGAGCGGATGGGAGGCCGGCCGGTCATGTCCGCCGCATCCGTTGCCGCACGAAGTTGGCGATGGTCGCGCTGGTGCTATTGATCTGGTGCGCCTTCTTCACGTGCGCGGCGAACAGTGCCAGAAGCTCTTCCGGCGTGTCCGCGGTCCCCTGCCACCTGCAGGCGTGTCCTGCATCCCTTCACCTGAACTGGTAGGCCACGGGCTCATTCTGCCCTGGACGCGCCGGGCAGCGCGCGCGGCGCGCACAACGGCGCTCAGGCCGTCAGGGCGTCGGCAAGCTCCCGCACGAAGAGGCCTACGTCGGTCACGATGCCCAAGGCCTGCTGGGTGCCCCGGTCGGCCAGCTTCGTGACCACGGCCTGGTTGATGTCGACGCAGTAGATCTCCACGCTGGCCGCCAACAAGTTGCCGACGGCCACGGCGTGGAGGGTGGAGGCCAGCATGAGAGCGACGCGTACGCCGTCGAGATGCGCACGCATGGCGTCCTGCGCTTCGACCACGTCGGTCACCACGTCGGGCAGCGGGCCGTCGTCGCGCACCGAGCCACCGAGCACGAACGGCACCCCACGGCGCACGCACTCGTACATGACCCCAACGGTGAGGTCGCCGTCGGTGACACCCCGCTCGATGGATCCCCACCGGCGGACCGCGTTGATGACGCGGAGGTGGTTGGCGTGGCTGCCCTCGGTGGTGGCGCCCTCCATAACGGACACGCCCAATGACGTGCCGAAGAGGCTCGTCTCGATGTCGTGGGTGGCGAACCCGTTGCCGGAGAACAGCACGTCGACCCATCCCTCGCGCACGAGGGTGGCAAGGTGCGGGCCGGCCCCCGTGTGGACCACCGCCGGACCGGGGACGGCGAGCAGGCGGCCGCCGTCGGCGCGCGACGCGCGTATGCGATCGGCCACCCGGGTGACCAGCAGGCCCTTGGGCTTCTCGGCCGAGACCTCCGAGGTCATGAACTCGAACTGGCCCACACCCCTGGGCTTCTCCCGTGGCCTGACCCGCACCCCGCCCTGGCCCACGACCACCGCGTCGCCGGCCCGCACGTGGTGCATAGGCCGGGCCTGCGCGCGCCGGCCGGCCCGGTCGACGACGAGCGCGCAGTCCATCTCCGGGCGGTCCACCTCGAGCCAGCGACCCTCGACCCGGACCGAGGTCGGCAGGTTGGTGGTGGCGTAGAAGCCCTCGGGCAGGACGCCAGGTAGGGGAGCCGGGACCAGCACGGCGTCGCCCGTTTCGAGCGGTTGGGCGCCGTGGGGGTGCAGCTCGGCCAACAGCTTGCCCAGCGCAGCTTCGTCGGCCGCGGTGATCGTGATGCGGGCGACGGACGGGTTCGCGTTGGACCGGCCGAGGTCGAGGTCGACCATCCGGTAGTCGGCCCCGGCATCGACGATCAGGTCGAGGATCCTGGCGAGAACCAGCGAGTCGATGATGTGGCCCCGCACCTCGACGGTCTCGCTGGCGCTCACCGCTACGAACCTTAGGACTGCGCCTCCCGAGGGACACCGGCCGCAATACCGTTGGGTCGTGGCCGGCGCCCTCGAACCCGAGGTGGACGCCCTGGCGCGGCACATCGCCGAGATGGGAAAGTCGCACCGGGCCCGGCTCGTCGAGTCATCGTGGTGGACGGAGCAGATGCTCGAGTGGGCGATGTCGCACCCGTCGTTCAAGACCCAGCTGTTCCGCTTCGTCGATGTCTTCCCCGCCACCACCGGCGACGCCGACGTGTTACGCCATCTGTGCGAGTACTTCGACGGCGACGATGTGCCGCGGATCCTCGACCTCGGCCTGGGCGCAGCCGACCACCTCCCGATGGGCAAGGCCGCTGCGGCCTCGGTGGCCCGACGGAACATCGGCCGGGTGGCCCGGCAGTTCATCGTGGGCACCGACGCCGCGGAGGCGGCCTCCCGTCTGCACCACCTCTGGCAGCAGGGGAGCGCGTTCACCGTCGACCTTCTGGGTGAGAAGACGCTCAGTGAGGCGGAGGCCGACCGCTACGCGGCGCGGGTTGAGGAGCTGTTGGCCACGCTCGTTGTCGCCACCCGGGACTGGGCTCCGGACGACCGCCTGGAGCGGGATGACCTTGGCCCCGTGGCCCGGGTCAACGTCAGCGTCAAGCCCACGGCCATGGCGTCGCGGTACGCCCCGCTGAGCGCCGCCGACGGCCTCGCCCAGGCCAAGGCCCGGCTGCGGCCGCTGCTACGGCAGGCCGCGACCGCAGGGGCCTTCGTGCACGTCGACGCCGAGCACTACGACGTCAAGGACCTGACCCTCGCGTTGTTCCGCGAGCTTCTGGCCGAGCCTGACTTCGCGGACCTCGCGTCGGGCGTCGTCGTGCAGGCATACCTGCGCGACTCCTACGCCGACCTGGCCGACCTCATCGCGTTCTCGGCCGGGAGAGCCCGGCCCCTGACCGTACGGCTGGTCAAAGGCGCCTACTGGGACACCGAGACGGTGGTGGCGCGGGCTGCCGGGTGGCCCGTGCCGGTCTTCGTCCGCAAGGAGGAGACCGACGCCAACTACGAGCGGTGTGTGCGGCTCCTGCACGATCACCACGGCGAGGTCCGGGCCGCCTTCGGCAGCCACAACCTCCGCTCGCTGGCGTACGCCGTGGCCTACGCCCGCTCGGTTGGCATCCCCGACAACGGCTACGAGATCCAGCTCCTGCACGGCATGGCCGAGCCGGTCCACGCCGCCGTCCGGCGCCTCGGGTTGCGCCTACGGGTCTACGCCCCGGTGGGCGACCTCGTGCCAGGCATGGCCTACCTGGTGCGCCGCCTGCTCGAGAACACCGCCAACGAGAGCTTCGTGCGGCTCCGCTTCGTGGAGGGCCGCAACCTCGACGAGCTGCTGGCGCCACCGGCCGTCGGCGGGCTCCCAGATCCAGTTCCCAAAGACGCGCCGGCGGAGCGGGCGCCGCCGACCGACGCTGGGTCGCCCGGCCGGTACCAGCCCGAGCCGGTGGCCGAATGGCGGCGCGAGCGAGTGCGCCGGGACTTCTCCACGGCCGTGGAGGGCATGGCCGACTCGAGCCGCGGAGGGCTCGGCGCGACCGTGGCGGCGGTGATAGGCGGGCGCCGGTTCATGACGCCCGAGACCATCGTCTCGGTCGACCCGGCCAAGCCGGCCACGACGGTGGCCCTCTCCGCCTGCTGCGGCGTCGACGAGGCCGACGAGGCCATCGAGGTCGCCCTTGGGGCGTGGCCGGCCTGGCGTGACAGCCCCGCCCCCGAGCGCGCCGGAGTCTTGTTCCGCGCCGCGGCCTGGATGCGGGAGCGGCGGGACCAGCTCGCCGCCCTCGAGGTGTTCGAGGCGGGCAAGCCCTGGCCCGATGCCGACGCCGACGTGTGCGAGGCCATCGACTTCTGCGAGTACTACGCGCGCCAGATGCTGCGCCTCGACGCCGGAGCCGACGTGGCCTCCGCGCCGGGTGAGCGCAACACCATGCGCTACGAGGGCCGAGGTGTTGGCGTGGTCATCGCGCCTTGGAACTTCCCGCTGGCCATCCCCACCGGGATGGTCGTGGCTACGCTCGTCGCCGGCAACGCGGTCGTGTTCAAGCCAGCCGAGCAGACACCCGCGATCGGCGCCCGCCTGTTGGAGGCACTGGCCGCCGCCGGGCTGCCCGAGGGTGTGCTGGCCTTCCTGCCCGGGCGCGGCGAGGTGGTGGGCGCCCACCTGGTGGAGCACCCAGCGGTTTCCTTCGTGGCCTTCACCGGGTCGAAGCCGGTCGGCCTCGGGATCGTGGAGGCTGCCGCTGTCCACCGGCCGGGGCAGGCGCAGGTCAAGCGGGTCGTGGCCGAGATGGGCGGCAAGAACGCCATCGTCGTGGACTCGGATGCCGACCTCGACCAGGCGATCCCTATCGTCGCGACCTCCGCCTTCGGCTACTCGGGCCAGAAGTGCTCGGCGTGCTCCCGCCTCATCGTTCTCGAAGAGGTCCACGACCAGATGGTCGAGCGCCTGGTCGCCCGGGCGCGCGAGCTACGCGTCGGCCCCCCGAGTGAGATGGGTGTGGACATGGGACCGCTGATCGACGAGGAGGCCTACGTACGGGTGCGGTCCTACGTCGACGCCGCCCCGGGCCAGGGCCGGGTGGCACTCGCCCGCGGCGACGTTCCGGTCGACGGTTATTTCGTGGGGCCGACGATCGTCACCGACGTGGAACCCACCGGCCGGCTGGCGACCGAGGAGGTCTTCGGGCCGGTGCTGGCGGTGATGCGAGCCGCCAGCTTCGAAGAGGCGCTGGCGCTGGCCAACGCCTCCGACTACGCCCTCGCCGCCGGGATCGTGTCGCGTTCCCCGTCGCACATCGCCCGGGCCACCCGGGCGCTGCGGGCCGGCAATGTCTACGTCAACCGGCCGATAACAGGGGCGGTGGTGGGTCGCCAGCCGTTCGGTGGGTTCGGCCTGTCGGGTGTCGGCTCCAAGGCGGGCGGCCCGGACTACCTGCTCCAGTTCCTCGACCCTCGGGCCGTGAGCGAGAACACCCTCCGCCAGGGCTTCGCCCCCGACGCTCATTGACTTGGGCGCGGGCGGCAACGGCACGGGCTGGTCCGGGCACGCCGTCACCTCGCCGATCGGCCGGAGGCGGTGGCGGAGTGGGCGGCGATGCGTCGGAGCGGCGGCAGGGTGGGCGGCGGCTGCCGGCGGGGGGGCAGCTCGCCCAGCAGCTCGGCGCTGGCCGCGGCCACCAGCTCGACGGCCCGTTCGACGGCCGCCGACGTGCGCTCCGACGTCGACTGCACTCCGCTGATCTTTCGCACGTACTGACGCGCCGCCGCCTCGATCTCGTCGGTGGTGGCGGCCGGCTCCAGGCCCCTCAGGGTCGTGATGTTGCGGCACATGCACACCAGATTACGGGCGCGGCGGGGTGCGTCTACCCTGCGCTTCCATGGCCCCGCAGTTCATCTTCACCATGCGCGACCTCCGACGGTTCCACCCGCCCGACCGGGAGGTGCTGAAGGGCATCAACATCTCCATGTTCCCGGGCGCGAAGATCGGCGTCATCGGGTCCAACGGCTCGGGCAAGTCGTCGCTGCTGCGGATCATGGCGGGCGAGGACGACGGCTACACCGGTGAGGCCCGTCTCACGCCCGGCTTCACCGTGGGCCACCTGGCCCAGGAGCCCAAGCTCGACGAGAGCCTCGACGTGGCCGGAAACGTGGCCATGGGAGTGGGGGAGGCCAAGGGCCTGCTCGACCGGTACGAGGCAGTCTGCGAGGCCATGGGCCAGCCGGACGCCGACTTCGACGCGCTGCTGGCCGAGCAGGCCGATCTCCAGGACCGGATCGACGCCAGCGGGGGATGGGAGCTCGAGCGCACGCTCGAGATCGCCATGGACGCCCTGCGGCTGCCGCCCGGAGACGCCGAGGTCACTACCCTCTCGGGCGGGGAGCGACGGCGGGTGGCGCTGTGCCGCCTGCTGCTGTCGAAGCCCGACCTACTGCTCCTGGACGAGCCGACCAACCACCTCGACGCCGAGTCGGTGGCGTGGCTCGAGCGCTTCCTGAGCGAGTACCCGGGCACCGTGGTCGCCGTCACCCACGACCGTTACTTCCTCGACAATGTGGCCGGCTGGATCCTGGAGCTCGACCGGGGATCGGGTATCCCCTGGGAGGGCAACTACTCGTCGTGGCTGGAGCAGAAGCAGGCACGCCTGGCGAGAGAGGAGAAGGCCGACTCGGCGCACCAGCGCGCGCTGGCACGGGAGCTGGAGTGGGTGCGGATGTCGCCGCGGGCCCGCCAGGCCAAGGGCAAGGCCCGCCTGGGCTCCTACGAGCGCCTGGTGGCGGAGGCCGCCGCCGGCCCGGAAGACCGGGAAAAGCTGGAGATCTCCATCCCGCCGGGGCCCCGCCTCGGCGACGTGGTGGTGGAGGCCGAGGGCCTGGTGAAGGGCTACCGCGAGCGCCTGTTGATCGACGGGCTGAGCTTCGCCCTACCGCCCGGCGGGATCGTGGGCGTCATAGGCGCCAACGGGGCCGGCAAGACGACGCTGTTCAGGATGATGGTCGGCCAGGAGGCGCCCGACGCCGGTGCGCTGACCGTCGGCAGCACCGTGAAGCTGGCCTACGTGGACCAGAGCCGTGAGTCGCTCGACCCGTCCAAGACGGTGTACGAGGAGGCGACCAACGGCGTGGACCGGATGGTCGTGGGCGGCCGGGAGATACACGGGAGGGCCTACCTCGGCAGCTTCGGCTTCAAGGGTTCGGACCAGCAGAAGCGCGTCCGAGAGCTCTCGGGTGGAGAGCGCAACCGGTTGCACCTGGCCAAGGTGATGGTGGAGGGCGGCAACGTGCTGCTGCTCGACGAGCCCACCAACGACCTCGACGTCGACACGCTGCGCGCTCTGGAGGACGGGCTCCTCGGCTTCCCCGGGTGCGCGGTGGTGATCAGCCACGACCGGTGGTTCCTCGACCGAGTGGCGACTCACATCCTCGCCTTCGAGGGCGACTCGGTCGTACGGTGGTTCGAAGGCTCCTACAGCGACTACGAGGCGGACCGCCACAAGCGCCTGGGCGCCGAGGCCGACCGGCCGCACCGCCTTCGCTACAAAGCCCTACATCAGACGTAGGGACGAAGGAAGTCGCGCACGGCTCGGGCGTTGGCGGCCACGACCTCTTCGTCGGGGGCCTGAAGAGCAGCCACCGCGGTCGACGCCAGCTCCTGGGCCTTCCGCCAGACGGCGCCCTCGATCCCGTAGGGCGGCAGGCTGAGGCCGACGGTGGTGGCCGCCTTCGTCAGCTCGGCGGCTAGAGCATCGTTGGGAGGCGAGTGCTGGACGCGGTCGGCGGCCACGAACAGGTCGGCCATCGCCGCCTGCGCCTCCTCGCCACCGTCGGCACCGTCGGCACCGTCACCCTCCTCCACCAGCTCCGCCTCATCCGGCACGTCTCGCCCGGAACCCTCGATGTCGTCGACAAGGCGGTCGGCCTCGCCCTCGGCGGCGGCCGGCACGGCCAGGACCAGCTCGGCCTCCCACCGGTAGGGAATGGCCTCCCCGGACAGGGCGGCGGTCACGGCACCCCGATCGGCTGCGCCCCAGTCACCGAGGTCGTACTCGACGTCGCTGTCGGAGGCGGCCAGAAGGTCGGCGTCGGATGCCGCAGCCATGCCGCAGTCCGCGCACCTCGGGCTGGTGCTGAACCATTCCCCGAAACCCTGGATGGGGAGGACGGCTCCGCAGCGCGAGCAGAACAGGATCATCCCGGGGTCGGGGGCCGAGGCGTTCCGAGCCGGGCGACCGCCTGGAAGGCCTCCAGCATCTCGACCGGGATGGGGAAGATGATCGTCGAGCTGTTCTCGGCCGAGATCTCCGCCAGCGTCTGGAGAGTGCGGAGCTGGAGAGCCCCCGGTGCGGCGGCGATCACCTGAGCAGCCTCACCCAGCTTCTGCGAGGCCTGGAGCTCACCCTCGGCGGCGATGATCTTCGCTCGCCTTTCCCGTTCTGCCTCGGCTTGGCGGGCCATCGCCCGCTGCATCTGCTCGGGCAGCCCGACGTCGCGGATCTCCACCCGGTGGACCTTCACCCCCCAGGGCTCGGTCTGGGTGTCGAGCGCTTCCTGGAGCTCGGCGTCGATCCGGTCCCGCTCGCTCAGCAGCTGGTCCAGCTCGTGGCGGCCGACGGTCGAGCGGAGCGTGGTCTGGGCCACGAGTTGGGACGACGAGTACCAATCACGGATCTTGACCACCGACGCAACCGGGTCGATCACCTGGAAGTAGGCGACGGCGTCGACGGTGGCGGTCACGTTGTCCTTGGTGATCACCGCTTGCGAGGCCACCGGCACCGCCGCGATCTGCAGGTTGGTCTTGACGATCTTGTCGAGGATGGGGATCACCAGGAAGATCCCCGGTCCCTTGGCGCCCACACAGCGGCCCAGGCGGAAGATGACCCCGCGCTCGTACTCCTGGACGATCCGGACCGAGGCGGCCAGGAAGACCACCAACAGCACCAGCACCACCACGCCCGTTCCGAGGAAACCCTGCATGCCCGCACCTCCTCGCCGTTGTGGCGACGACCCTACGGGACCGGGCTGGGCAGCGCGACCTCGACCGTCATCCCGGTGTGCCCGCAGACGACTACCTCGTCGCCGGGCGAGAGGTCGAACGCACTGCGCGCCTTCCACAGCGAGCCGTCGACGCGGACGGTGCCGGAACGGCCGTTCCACCGGACGACGGTGCCGGTGCGGCCGATGAGCGCCTCCATGCCCGTCTGGGGCGGTAGCTCGAGGAGCCGATTGGCCGCGTGCATCAACGGCCGGAAGGCCATCGGCAGCGCAACCGAACCGCCGATGGCCAGTACGATCGTGGCCGGGTCCCGGGCGGCCACGCCGTAGCCGATTCCGCCGACGGCGAACAGCCCGGCGGCCACCCACTGTCCGGTTGGGGAGGGGCGGCGTGCGATGAGCAGCACCGCCCACAGGAAGACGGCGGCGGCCACGGCCAGGAGCGGCCACCACGGGTGAGCCTGATCGCCGGCGGCCAGCACCGCCACCGCCGCCAGCGCCAGCGCCGAGGTCCCGGCCAGGCCGAACGTGGGGAGGGCGACCTCGACCAGCATCAAAGCTGCCGCCAGCGTGATCGCCACCAGCACCACCGCCGGAGCGTCTGGCAGCCAACCCATGGCTACAGAGTACGGCGCACTAGAGGTCGTCGAGGAGGTCGCCCACCGCAGTGTTGAAGGCGTCGGCCGCCTCCAGGTTGGACAGGTGCCCGGCGTCGGGCAGCACCGTGAGGCGCGAACCCGGTATGCGCTGCTGCCATTCGCGCACCACTTCGGGCGGCGACAACCGGTCCTGCTCCCCGACCAGAACCAGCGTGGGCACGCCGATGCCGGCCAGCTCGTCGGTGGCGTCGGGGCGCTGCTTCATGGCTTCGAGGGCGCCGACGTAGCCGGCCGCCGGGTTGTCGCCCATCAGCCGGCGCACCTGCCCGACCAACTCAGGCCGGTGGGCGAAGCTGTGGTCGCCCAGCAGACCCGGGATCAGGGCCTCGACCACCTTGCCGGTTCCGTCGCGCAGCACCTGTTCCTGCTGGTCGGAGCGCCTGGCCAGCACCTCGGAGGAGTCGGCAGCGGCCCTCGTGTCGGCCAGCACCAGGCCGGCGATGCGCTCGGGAAAGAGCCGAAGGCAGGCGAACGCCACGTACCCGCCCATCGAGAGACCGCCGAGCACCACCTCCTCGAGAGCAAGCGCGTCGAGGAGGGCCATCACCTCGTCGGCGTAGCGGGCCATGCCATAGGAGGCAGGGTCCTCCGGGGTGTCGGAGCGCCCGAAGCCCGACAGGTCGGGAGCGATCACGCGGAATCGTGACGACAGGCAGGACAGTTGGGGCGCCCACATCTCCGAGTGCAACGGGAAGGCGTGCAGAAGCACCAGCGGTGGGCGCACGGCATCGGGCCCGAGGTCGTTGAAGTGCAGTCTCGTGCCGCCGAAGTCGACGAAAGGCACGACCCGACGCTACGCGCCGAGGCCGGACCGTCGGCACCGGAGCCTACGATCGCCCGTGTGAGGCCGGGGGTCGTGGTGCTCGTCGGCCTTCCGGGGGCGGGCAAGAGCGCTCTCGCCGCCGGGCTGGCGGCTCGGCTGCACGGAGCTCGCGTGCTCGACAAGGACCTCGTGCGCGACTCGCTGTTCGCGCCGTGTGACTACACGGCCGCCGAGCGCGACGTCAGCTTCTCGGCGATGCTCGACGCCGCCCGCTACCACCTCGGACGGGCTCGGGTGGTGATCTTCGACGGTCTCACGTTCTCCCGTCGCAGCCAGGTGGCGGCGGCCGAGTCCGTGGCGCTCGATGCCGGCGGGTTCGCGGCGGTGGTCGTCTGCGACGTGCCCGTGGAGGTGGCCATCGAGCGGTGCGAGGCCGACGCCCGACGGTCGTCGCATCTTGGCGCCAACCGCGACGCCGATCTAGTTCGCCGGGTGGCGGCCGAGATGGTGGAGCCGGCCGGCTCCTATCTCACCCTCGACATGACCGGCGACCTGGCCAACCGGGTGGGGGAGGCCCTCGCCTACGTGGAGGACTGCGCGGCGGCAGTCTCTCCCTAGACCGACTTCTTGGCGGCCGCCTTCTTCACGGCCGACTTCTTGGCGGCCGCCTTCTTCAAGGGTCCCTTCTTGGCTGCCTTGCGGGCCTGCTCCGCCGCGGCCCAGGCCTTGGTGGTCTGGTCCTCCGACTCAGCGCCCGCCGCCGACTTCTGGACGGCGCGCACGCCGTTGAGGCAGGCCGCCTTGCTGTTGTAGGCCTGGCTGGTGGCGATCACCTGGCCGTTGTTGGAGCAGAGCGTGAACCGGAACTTCCCGGTCGTGCCCTGCTTGATGACGAACTTGGCTGGCATCGTTCCTCCCCCTCTGGTGCTCCCCGTTGGAGATGCCGCTGCTCCGCCGTCCTGCCGGTGCGGGCGAAGCATAACCACACCACCCCGTCGGATCACGGTTCCTCGGGCGCCGGTCAAACTCTCGGCGGCAACGCTGCCACCAGCACAGTTCGGCCCGCCTGACTCTTTTCTCGAGCGAAACGTGACTTCTGGTCGGAAAGTTTGTACTTTTCACTGGTTGGCGACAACCCATCCGGCAACAGGCGCCTTCAGATCCGCGGCGGCGGTAGGGGGATGAATCGCTGCAGGCGCATCAGGACCGGTGGGCTACTAGCAAAGGAGCAGTGTGTGAGGAAACGTTTTGCGGGGCTCCTCACGGCCGCGTTGATCACGGGCGGTTTGCTCGTGACGTCGCCGGTCCGGGTAGGCGCACAAGCGGTCAGCGATCAGCCGTTCTCGGCGAGTGGAACCGGCACGGCCGTCCACGTCGGGGCGCTGCGGCTTGGCACCACGGAGATCTTGAACACCGAGGTGGCCTATTCCGGAGGTTCGGCGAACTCCAAGGGCCTGCCGGGCGTGATCAACAACGAGTTCGGACAGACCGTCCAGCCGGCTCAGCCGGGCAAGAACTCCTACGGGCGTGGCACCGGCCTGGAGTTGGGCGTGGGCACCACGCTCCCGTCCGACGTCGACCGCAACGCCCTGAACCTGTCGGAGAGGGCCGAGGCGAACGCCGCCCCGAACCTCCCGATGGTCACCAAGGAGATCCCGATCGACCTCGACCCGGTGGCCTACGCCTCGACGGCGCGGGGGCAGGCGCAGGCGATCTTCGACCCCACCTACTGCCCCGTCGGCCGGCCTCTCAGCTTCGGGCTGGGCTACGTCGAGAACCTCGAGCTGCTCAACACCACCTCGGGGGTGCGTGACGCCAACGGCGGCTTCGGCGGCCAGCTGCTCGGAACGAGCGTGAGCCAGGGCAACCCGCGTGGCGCCAGCCAGTCCCGCACGGTGACCTACCTTGCCCCCAACGGCGACGGCACCTTCGGCGTGGTCAGTGAGACGCGCCAGACCGTGGCTCCGATCACCGCCCTGGGCGACCTCAACAACGGCCTCATCATCGAGATCGCGGGCGAGTTCGGCCTCAAGGCCACGGCCACCGGCAAGCCCGGCGGCTCGAGTGTGGTGTACACCGGCAACCCGGTGGTGACCATCAAGACCGTCACACTCGGCGTAGAGCTCCAGGTCCTGCAGCTCACACTGCAGCAGCTCCTGGGCAACCCGGGCCTCAACGTGAACCTCGCCCCCGTGGCCGAGGTCAGCGTCGGCGCCCCGCCCCGTGCCATCGGCAGCGCCCCGGCCGCACCTTCGCCGGCCGTCGCCGCCGCCAACGGCACCGCCGCCTCGGGCGCGGTCGACACCGTGCGCCTGAAGGTGCTCAACCTCCCGGGCCTGATGGGTCTCGACCTGTCCCTGGGGCACATGGAGGCCACGGCGAACGCCCCCGCAGGAGGCGTCCGTTGCCAGATCCCGGTGAGCAAGGCCGCCAGCCCGGACCCGGTCCAGGTCGGCCAGGAGGTCACCTTCACCATCAAGATCCCGAGCGACGCCGCCTTCTTCAGCACGCTGTTCAACTGCGACCTGGTGGGCATCAAGGCCACCGACACGCACGAGAGCACGACTGGCGGACCGCGCGTGATCCTGACCTCCGCCGAGCCGGGTGGCCGGATAGTGGGGAACCAGGCGATCTTCGACAACCTCGGCAGCTATCGCCTCGGCGATCCGCCGATAGTCCTCACGATCAGGGGACGGATCCCGTCCAACTCCCGATCGGGTGTCCTGCGTGACACCGTCGACGTGACCGCTGCTCTCGGCAACTGCCGAGGTGGCGCCGCCGGCGAGGACATCGTCAGAGGTGGAGCGACCTTCGATGGCAGCGCCATCGTGGGCCGGGTCACCCTGGTAGGCCCCAACGTGACCGGC
This sequence comes from Acidimicrobiales bacterium, assembly GCA_050742415.1. Lineage (GTDB taxonomy): Bacteria > Actinomycetota > Acidimicrobiia > Acidimicrobiales > AC-14 > JBOGIF01. Next base: position 31,060 of record JBOGIF010000045.1, read on the forward strand.
GGGGACCTGGCCGCCACCGGTGGGACCTCGTTGCCGCTGGTGCTGGGCGGCGGGCTCGGGCTCTTGGCCCTCGGCCTGTTCCGCCTGCGTCGCCGGGCTGGTCTCTCGGACTAGCCATACGGGCCTAGACGGCCCGCTGAACATGGAACTCGATGGACCGGCCCGTTGCGAGACGGCCGGTCCATCGCATCTCCGCCGCTGTCTCCAGTTCCGGGGCGAACCGGCCGAATAACCGGTGCGTAGCCCGGGAGCGCGATTTCGGTAGAGAATGGAGCTGTGATGGTCCGGAGCGGTCGGCGAGCTGGGTCCGTGGCGATCCGCCGGATCGGGCTGGTTGCGCTCGTGTCCACGCTGCTGTCGGCCTGTGCGGGCTCTGGCTACCAGTACGTGCAGAGCAGCTCCAACGCCACCTACTTCAAGGTCCCGAAGGACTGGAAGGTCTTCGACCGGGCCGACGTGTTGAAGGCAGCGTCCAGCTCGCAGCCGGTAGATGCCGCGTCGGACCTGAAGTTTCTGGCCATATTCGACGGTGATCCGGTCCCCTCGCTCGAGCACGGCCTGGAGACGGCCAGTCATCCGTTCGGCATCGTCACCGTGCGCGAGCTCGACATCGAGGAGAGGGACAAGTTCTCGAGGTCCGAGCTGCGCAACCAGGTGGTGCCGATCGACGAGATCCTCGACCTGAAGAAGGGCAAGGTCGACCTGGTGAGCGAGCCGAAGAGCATCCTGCAGCCCAAGGGGCTGGCGGGGACCCGTCTCACCTACCGGATCAGCACCGACGACCTCTCCTTCACCGTGGACCAGATCGGCTTGGTCGACCCCGACCACCGGTTCGTCTACTTCTTCATAGCCGGCTGCGAGTCGACCTGCTACGACCAGAACCGCCGCACCATCACCGAGATCGCAGACTCGTGGACCATCAAGGAGCCATGACATGAGTGAGAACGGCACGACCCCTTCCGGGCAACTGGCTCGGCCCGGCGTCGGGCCCAACCAGGCGCGACACGAGAGCCGACCTCGGGACGACGAGCGCCCCACCCGCAAGCCACAGGGGGGCTGGGACCGGGTCAAGGTCCTCGTCCTGCTTCTGAGCCTGCTGGGGCTCTCGGTGTGGACGGCTGTCGCCGACAGCCCCATCCTCCCCGTCGCCGACGCGGTCAACCAGGTGCTGGCGTCGTCGACCGGCCGGTTCCTGATCTTCCTCGTTGTCTTGGAGGTGATCCGCCAGCTCCACTACTGGATCAGCGAGCGCTCCGCGCCCTATCACCAGTTCTGGACCAAGCGGTTCTTCGCCAGTATCAACCGCCGGACCGAGGGCATGAACTCGTGGACCCGGTTCCGGATCGGGCGGCTGGTGAGGGTTGCCGTGGTCCTGGCCATCGTCGGCTCGGTGCTCGGCCGGATGCTCGGCCGGCCCCCGCTGATCGCGCTGTTCGAGGCGCCGGCGAAGGCGATCGCGGCCCTCCCGATGCTGTTCCAGTTCGCCCTGCTGTTCTTCGTGATCATCATCCAGTTCGTCGGCATGGCGTGGTACGCCGCTCGCCAGGGGATCGAGGTCTACTTCCCCGACGACATCAAGACGCGCTTCGGCGACGTCTGGGGCCAGGACCACGTGCTCGACCGGGTCCGGGAGAACATCCTGTTCCTCGAGAACCCCGATTCCATCGAGGCCAAGGGCGGCTACGTGCCGGCTGGCATCCTGCTCTGGGGCCCGCCCGGCACCGGCAAGACGCTGATGGCCGAGGCGGTCGCCGGTGAGACCGGCAAGCCCTACGTGTTCGTCGACCCCGGTGGGCTGACCGCCTTCGGCTTCGGGGCGCTGGCCGTCAAGGGCGTGTTCCGCAAGCTCCGCAAGCTGGCTACCCGCTACGGAGGCGTCATCGTGTTCTTCGACGAGGCCGACGCCCTCGGGAGCCGGGTCATGACCCAGCCGAAGCCAACCGGCGCATCAGGGGCCGTCTGGGCCCACAACCCGGCCTGCAACGGCATGTCGTACCTCGACCCCCGCACCGCCAACCTTCTGCACACCTCGGCGATGTCGTCGGCCCTGGCCAGCGAGCCTGAGGAAGGCGGACGACTCCTCCGCAACCGCTTCTTCATGATGGGCGGAGGCGGGGGCGGCGGGATGCTCCAGGCCCTGCTGACCGAGATCTCCGGGCTCAAGAAGCCCCGGGGCTTCATGAACCGGGTCGTCCGCCGGTCGTTGGGCATGCGGCCGAAGCCCCCGCCCAAGTACCGGATCCTCGTCATGATGGCCACCAACCTGCCCGAGGCCCTCGACGAGGCCCTGCTGCGCCCGGGCCGGATCGACCGGGTCTACAAGGTGGGGTACCCCTCCAAGCCGGGCCGGATCCGCACCTACGAGGGCTACCTGGCGAAGGTCCGCCACGAGCTCACCGCCGCCGACATCGACAAGCTGGCCACCATCACCCCCTACGCCACCGGGGCCATCATCAAGGACCTCGTGAACGAGGCGCTGATCCAGTGCATCCGCGACGGCCGCGAGGTGATCACCTGGGGCGACATGGTCAAGGCCAAGCACTTCAAGATGCTGGGCCCCCCCGAGGACGTCGAGTACATCGAGCGGGAACGCCACGCTGTGGCCGTCCACGAGGCCTGCCACGCCGTCGCCGCCTACCGGGTGCGACGTCACCTCACCATCGACATCGCCACCATCGAGAAGGGTGGCACCTACCTGGGCATGGTGGCGTCGATCAAGCCGGAGGACCGGTTCACCCTATGGCGGACCGAGTACGAGGCCGATGTCGTCGTCTCTCTCGCCTCGCTCGCCGGGGAGAGGCTGTTCTTCGACGGCGACAACTCGTCGGGCGTCTCCGGCGACCTGGAGAGCGCGACCGAGGTGGCCACCCTGATGGAGGGCTACTGGGGCATGGGCACGAGCGTGACCTCCCACGGGGTCACCCATAAGGTGGGCATCGGAGGGGGCGGCAAGCCGGGCGAGAAGAAGGGCAAGGACGGCAAGGGCGAGCCCGACTTGCTCAACTCCAGCCTGGGCGAGCGCATCGAGGAGAACCTCGGCCATCTCCTGGTCCGGGCCGAGCAGCTCCTGCGGGAGAACCGCCTTGAGGTGTTGGCGGTGGCGCACGCCCTCGAGACCCATAAGACGGTGTCGGGAGAGGACATCGAAGCCGTCATCGAGGGTCGCCGGGGACCGCTGGTCGACGGCCGGGTGTACGCCGACCCGGGGTTCGCTGCCGTGGTCGAGGCCTACCACTCCCAGGCGGTGGTCGCCCACAAGGGCAGCGCCGGCTTCGACATCCCCTTGCCCGTGCTCAACGGGCACCGCCCGGAGTACGACAGCGAAGGTGTCGCTGTCCCCGATACTGGCGACGGCTCGCCGTGGGCCCGCCCGGCGGGCGAGGACAGCGGCAACTGAGGTAGTCACCGGCGGGGCTCAGACGAGGTCGAGCACGGCGCGCAGGTCGGCTATACGGGAGGCGCCCTCGGGCAGCGCAGGGAGGCCGTCGCCTTCGTGGCGGTGGTCGGGCCGGCGCAGGTGGGCGGCCCGCATGCCGAGGGCCAGCGGCCCGGCGACGTCGGGGCCCCATGTGTCACCCACGAACAGCACCTCCGCCGGCGCCAGGCCGCACCGGTCCAACGTGTGGTGGAAGATCCGGGGATGGGGCTTGCGCGCCCCAGCCTGGGCGGAGGTGACGACCACGTCGGCGAGCCCGCTGAGCCCGGCCGCCGTCACGGCCCGGTCGATGTGCCAGTCCCAGTTGGAGCACACAGCCACCTTCACTCCTCGGCGGCGCAGCTCTCCGAGAACATCGGGGACCTCGTTGTAGGCGGCCAACATGTAGTCCTTGGAGACGGCGTAGAGGTCGGCCACCAGCGCTTCGAGGTCGTCCTCGCCGACGCCGGCGGAACGGGAGCGCTGCCGCAGCCGGTCGAGCTCCCAGGCCCGGTAGTGCTCGGGGCTCCGGGAGTGCTCGGCATGCTCCTCTCCGTCGAGGGCGCCACCGACCCATCGGTCGGTCCAGGCGGCCTCGTCGTACTGGATGCCGTGGCGGGAGAACACCTGCTCATGAGTGTCGCCCCACGACACCGCCCGGGCGAGGGTGCCGTAGAAGTCGAACAGGACCCCGCGGGTCACACCCGTCGGGTCCGGGCCAGGTATGTCCCGACCAGCCGGTCCCACTCGGCCGGCGAGATGGCGTCGCGCCGGTTGGGCCGGGCGGAGCGCCCGGCGCGAGCCGCGGCCACCGCGAGGGTGAGCACGAGTCCCACCAGCGGCAGCGCCAGCAGGGTGATCTGAAGGGCGGCCAGGGTGGCCGGGCCGTAATCGTGGGCGCCGAGCGCCGAGCTGAAGGCGGCACGCTGGTCGGCCAGGCTGTCCACAGCGGTGGCGATCAGCTCGGGCCCGGCGGTGATGACCCACGCACACCAACCGATGCCAACCGCGACCGCGGCGATCACCCACGCCGTCACTGCCCTCCGCACACCCGGCCGCAGGGAGGCGACGGCCGGGCTCGGAGGCCGACGGGCCACGGTGGTGGCGAGGACCGGCCGAACGAGTGGGAACAGGTCCGGCACGCCGGTGAGGTCGCTGACCACGTAGTAGCCGTCGAGGCGGAGGAAGGGCCAGAACTGGCCGGCCATCTCCAGGTGCTGGACGGCGACCACCACGAGCAACGCCTCGAATCCGGTGACCGCGTAGGCGGCGACTGTGGCCAGGACGAAGATTGCGTTGAAGTAGATGCCGCCCAGGTCGGCCCGCAGGCGACCGGCACGGTCGAGGCGGTACGTGTCGGTCAGGTCGTTGTAGAAGACGAGCCAGTAGATGTAGATGCCGATGCCGATAGCGCCCGGCCGGGCGCCCCCGTAGCGGCTGGCGGCGGCGTGGCCGAGCTCGTGGAAGGTGGCCCCCGCCACCAGCACGACGGCGAGCAGCGGAAGGAGAAGGGGCGTGGCGATGGCGGCACGGAAGGCGGGCCCGGTGCCGTGGACCAGGAACACCCACACGTCGACGACCGCCAGCGCGGCCAGGACGGTGGCCACGACCGCCGGCGCGAACAGCGGGCGCAGGGCACCGCTCACGGCCCCGACCGCCCGGGCCGGCATCAAGGGCACGCGGAAGCGCAGGCCCAGGAGGGGGTCGGGAAGGGTTCGGGCGGGGGAGGCGGGCAATCCCTCTCCGACCAGCACGCCCAGGGGCCCCAGCTTGTGGTCGATCAGGTAGGCGACGTTGGCGGCGCTGACCGGCCGTCCCAGCTCCTTGGTCACCGAGAGGGCGAGGCCGGCGGCATCGCGCCTGCCGTCGGCCGCCGCAACCACCAGGTAGAGCAACCTGGAAAGCTCCACCACCTGGCCGTCGGGCCGGCGCAGCAGGTAGGAGCCCTCGGAGCGGCCGGACCCCTGGTACGGCCCGAGGAACTCGACACCAGGCACCAGGGCCGGGGCTTCAGATGCAGAGAGGGGTGGCGCGAAGCCACCCCTCTCTGGTGCTGCGGGCAAGGCCGTTGTTACAGCTTCACCTTCAACTTGACGAGCTTCAGGGCGTTGAGCTTGATCTTCGCCATGAGCTGGCGGGCAGGAAGCAGTTCCACTACCTGTCCGTCGAGCTCGTCGACGGACAGTTCGGTAAGGGGTGCCACAGGTGAGTTCCTCCTTTGTCAGCGTGCGAATCGAAAGCCTCGCCGTAGTAACTCGCCGCTCTCCCAGCCGGACTCACCGACGAGACCGGACCCAGGATCGCACTCCTGTCGTAGGCGGGTCAAGGCAGAAACTCACTCAGCGTGAATCTTGTCCCACTCTGACAGCCTGCGTCTGGACGCCGGGGGCGGCCGCCTCCCGGAGCCGGAGCCACCCGAAGACCGTGCCCGTGACGAGCCACAGGCAGCTGGTGCCGGCCAGGCTGGCCAGCCGGAACTGCCACACCAGGGTGGCGGGAACGTCGATCACGTCGGGGCTGGCGGGCAAGGCCAGGAACCCGGCACCGACCAATGCCAGGTAGGTGGCGGCGGTAGCCGGTACCCGTAGGTGTTCGGGCACGGCCTTCGCCGTCATCGACCGCCAGGCCCGCCAGGTCGCCCAGGAAGCCACGACCGACCACGCCAGCAGAACCACGTACAACAGGGTCCGGCGGCCGATCGTGGATGGGTTGCCGACGGCCGGCGGGTTGGCCGGGTACTTGAGGAACGGGACGACGAACACGGTGGCCAGGCCGGTGACGGCCAGTCCCATAGCCGCCCGCCAGTCGCCGCCGGACGCCAAACGGCGACTAACGGCGGCGAACACCACCGAGAACACAATCCCGACGGCCAGGCCGTAGAGAACGGCGGCGGCCGCCCCACCGGCCTGTTGCGCCCCCCGCCCGAACATCTCGGCGGCGCCGCCCGTGGGTTGGCGTTCGGCCTCGATGGCTATGGCCCGGCCGATCGGGCCCTCGCCGGCGATGGCCAGGACGGCGGCCATGGCGAGGCCGCCGGCCGTACCGGCGAGGGCCCCGTGGGCCAGATGACGTCGCATTGGGACCTCCTGGAAGACTCGGGGCTAGTGGCAGGGGACGCCGAGGAAGTGGCGGCCGTCGTGGAAAAGCTCGTGCAGGGTCGTGGCGCCGGCCTTCAGGACCACGCCGTTCTCCATGGTGACGGCGTAGACCAGCGCCAGGGCCAGGACCACCACGGCCCACGCCCACGTCGGGATGCTGATCCCGTCTGCCGGCCGCTCGACGCTGCCGTCGGGGTTGATCGTCTCGCGCTCGAGGTTGTCGAAGTTCATCTCACCTCCTCGGTTTCGCTAGGGGGGATGCTCGAAGAGTGGGAATGGTGGTGCCCGTGGCCGGGCAGCGACACCCGGTAGACGCAGAGGTCGCAGTTCATGCGCACGTCGCCCTCTAGCGCTTCGCGGTAGCGCTCCAGGACCAGGGCCGCCACCCGGGCATCGGGGCCGAGGTGGGCACCGTTGCACACATGCACGTCGGGGTTGTCGCCCGCCCACGCCGCCGCCTGGTCCCGGATCCGCTCGACCAGGATCCCGGTGAAGAGGAAGTACGGCACCACCGCTATGCGTTCGGCGCCGAGGCGCCGGCAGCGGTCCAGGGCGGCGGGGACGCTCGGGGCCGCCAGGGAGACGAAGGCTGGCTCGACGATGTCCAGACCCCGGGAGTCACCCAGCAGGCGGGCCACCTTGTAGAGGTCGGCGTTGGCGTCTGGATCCGACGAACCCCGGCCGACCACCACGACCGCAGTGGCGGATGGGTCGGCGTCGCCGATGGCGGCCCGGATGCGTTCCTCAGCCACCGCCAGGACCAGCGGGTGGATACCGAGGTCTCGGGCATAGCGGAAGTCGACCCCGGGATGGCGGTGGCGGCCGCGGTGGAGAGCGGCGGGCCCGTCGTTCTTCATGTGGCCGGCGCCGAGCAGCACCAGCGGCGTGGCCACGACCGAGGTGGCACCGCCCGCCACGAGCGAGTCGACGGCGGTGTCCAGATCAGGCCCCGCCAGCTCGATGAAGCCGCAGCCCACGGCCAGCTCGGGGGCCTTCGCCGCTACGGCCGAGGCCAGCCCCCAGTACTCGGCGACGCCGGCGGCCGAGCGGCTGCCGTGGCCGACGAGGAGCATCGACGGCTTCTCAGCCATGGTCAGCCATCCTGGGCCAGACGAACGAGAGCGTTGACTACGGCGGCCGCCACCGCGCTGCCGCCCTTCTCGCCCACATTGGAGATGGCGGTGAGGTCGGTGGCCCGCAACGACTCCTTGGCCTCGGCCGCGCCCACGAAGCCCACGGGCATCCCGACCACGAGGGCCGGCCGGAACCCGTCGCGGCGATGCAGCCTGACCACCTCTTCGAGGGCGGTGGGCGCACACCCCACCACGACCACGGCGCCGTGGGGATGGTGAGCGGCGGCGAGGCGTATGCCGGCGGCGGAGCGCGTGGACGTACCGGTGACCGCTTCTGGCAAGTAGCATAGAGCCGCGGCGCCGGTGATCCCGTGGCGCACCACCTCCACGTCGGTGACCACGGGGCCGCCGGCGCCCAATGCCGCGACGCCGGCGGCGACGGCGTCCTCGTCGAGCACCATGCTCGAGGCGTAGTCGAGGTCGGCGCTGGCGTGGATGACCCGCGCCACCACCGCGGCGACGCCCGGACCGAGACGCGAGAGGTCGACCCGGCCGGCCAGGATGCGGTAGCTCTCCGCCTCGATCGGATGGATGGTCACAGCTCGCTCACCGCGTCGCGCGGGCAGACCTCGATGCACGCCAGGCAGCCGGTGCAGCGCTCCGCTACCACGACCGGTCGATGGCGGGCGCGCAGCAGGGCGTGGGTGGGGCAGGTGGCGACGCACATGCCGCACGCTGTGCACCGGTAGTCGATCACGACCGCGCCTCTCGTCGGCGTGGTCACGGGGCCAGCCCTCGAGGCGTGACCATGCGGCCGGCCACGACGCGGGTGGTCGACGAGCCCACGATCACGCAGCTCGCCATGCCCACCAGCGAGGTGTCGAGCGCGGCCAGCGTGGTCACGGCCACGCTTTGGCCGGGCCGGGCGGCGTCGGTGACGACGCCCACCGGCGTCGAGGGATGCCGGTGCTCCAGGAGGAGCTCCCGGGCGGAGTCGAGCTGCCAGGTCCGGCCGGCCGACCGGGGGTTGTACAGGACGACGACGAGGTCGGCTGCGGCGGCGGCCCGCAGCCGGGCCTTGATGGCGGACCACGGCGTGCGCAGGTCGGACAGGCTCACGACGGCGTGGTCGTGGCCGAGAGGCGCTCCCAGGACGGCGGCGGCGGCGAGGCCCGCGGGCACGCCGGGGACCACGTCGACCTCGACAGCCGTCCCGTCAGCGGCCTCCAGGGCGAGCGAAGCCATGCCGTACACGCCGGCGTCGCCCGAGCAGACAAGCGCGCAGCGACGGCCGGCGGCGGCTTCGGCCACCGCCTGCTTGGCCCGCACCGCCTCGTCGCCGATGGGGCTGCGGACCACCTCCTGGGCCGGGCTCAGCAGGTCGGCGCACTGGTCGACGTAGGGGCCGTAGCCAATGACGACGTCGGCGTGGCGCACGGCGGTCTCGGCTGCAGGGGTCCGGTGACGCCGGTCGCCCGGGCCCAGGCCGACCACCGACAGATGGCCCCGAGGACGGCGGCGGCGGGCGATGGCGACGGTGGCCGACGCCGAGGCCCGCTTGGCCACCACCAGCTCGGCACCGGGCCCGGCCGCCGACAGGGCAGCGGCCTCGGCCACGCTGGGGGTGCCGACAGCGGCGCGCACCACCTCGCTCGGCGTGGGGACATCGACGGTGGCCAACACGGGAGCGGGGAACGTCCGCAGCGGAAGGCCCAGCGCCACGATGGCGGGTTCGGCGGCCTTGCGGTCCAGCGTCGCCACCTCGGCCACCGATGCCCGGGCCAGGCCGGCTCCTTGCAGGGCCGCGGTCAGGAGGTCAGCCAGCTCGGCGGCCGGTGCGCCGGTCGACGCCCCGATCCCGGCGACCAGCGACGGCGGATGGAGCACGGCCGTGCCGGGCGCGGGGGAGAGAGCGAAGTCGGTCACCACGATGCGCTCGGGGCCGGTGCCCGAGTCGACGACGGAGGCGGGCAGGGGCCAGTCGAGCGGGTTCTCGACGACTGCCCGCCGGCCGTCGAGCATGGCCGCGGTGACTCCTGCCACGTCGCCGGCGGCGATGAGCCCGGGGAGGCCGTCGATGGCGGCGACGCCGGTCGCGTCGGTGGCGGTGCTCACGACCGGTGTGGCTCCGAGCCAGCCGGCCACCTGCCGGGCCAGGTCGTTGGCGCCACCGGCATGGCCCCCGCAGAGAGCCACCGCGAACCGCCCGGCCTCGTCCACGCAGACCACTGCCGGGTCGGTGGCCTTGTCGGCCAGGAGGGGGGCGACGATGCGCACGGCGGCTCCGGTGGCGAGGAACAGGACGAACGCATCCGCGGTCCCAGCCCGCCAGACGTCTGGCACGATCTCGCCGGCGCGGCCGTGGCGGTGCTCGAACGGCAGCCGGCCGGCCAGGTCTCCTCCCCGCTCGGTGACCGAGACCGACAGGACGTTCACGGCGTCTGCTCCGAGCCCGGTCCCCAGGCGACGAGCACGGGGTTCTCGGCCGCCAAGCGGACCCCTCCACCCGGGAGGGCGCATCCTCGGCTGACGCTCACCTGGGCCAGGTTCCCGAGGCGCCGGTAAGCAGCCGCCGCCCGGTCGAGCGCGGCGTAGGTGGCCACCACCCGGCCACCCGGCCGTAGCCGGGCCAGCACGGCATCGAGCACGTCCAGCCCGCCTCCACCCACGAAGACCCGGTCGGGGTCGGGCAGCCAGGAGAGGGCGTCTGGGGCGTCACCCGCCACCACCTCGACCGTCACACCGTGGGCGGTAGCGTTGGCGGCCACCGTTGCCACCGCTTCGGGGTCGCGGTCGACGGCCATCACCCGCAGCGCCGGGGCCAGGAGCGCGCACTCGACGGCCACGCTGCCGCTTCCGGCGCCGACGTCCCACACGACGCCAACGCGGGGCAGAGCCAGCTTGCCAAGGACCACGGCGCGCACCTCGGCCTTGGTGATCATGCCCTGGCGGTGGGCGAAGCCGGCTTCGGGCAGCCCCCATGCCAAGGTCTTCTCGCCCGCGCACCCGGCGCTTTCGTGGGAGTTGCCGCCGAGCAGCACGACCACCGACAAGGGATCCCACGTGCCGGCGCCCAGGCCGGCGAGGTCGGTCGTGGTGACCGTCTCGCCCTCCAGCCCGAGGCGGCTGGCTACCGCTACGGATCGGTAGCCAACGCCGAGTTCGGACAGGGCGCGGCCCACCGCTTCCGGCGGGTTCTCGGGCGACGTCAGCACTGCCGCCTTGGGTGCGGCCGCCACCTGCCGGACGGCGTCCGCGAGGGGTCGGCCGTGGGCCGAGGCGACGAGGGCGTCGTCCCACGAGAGACCTACGCGGGCGAACGCGAGGGCCACCGACGAGGTGGTCGGGTGGACGGTGAGCGAGGCGGCCCCGAACCGCTCCGCCAGGGCCCTGGTGATCCCGAAGAAGCCGGGGTCACCGGAAGCCAGCACGCACACTGGCCCGGGCTCCGATGCGACCGCGTCGAGGGCAGGGCCGATGTCGCCCTCGATGGTGACCTGGCGGCTGGCCAGGTGGCTCCAGGCTTCGAGGTGCCGCCGGCCACCCACCACCAGGTCGGCGGCCTCGACGGCCCGAACCGCCTCCTTGGTCAGCCCGTCGCTCCCCACCACCATGCCGACGACGGTGATCCGGCGCTGCGGTTCCTCACGCACGGGCGACCACCGACTCGCCCTCGAAGTCGACCATGACGACCTCGGTCGGCAAGGCGCCGCCGGTGTGGGCCTCACAGGCCGCCCGGGCCAGCCGGCACAGCTCGGCCAATGGCTCGGTCACCCCGGCCGCGGTGCAGGCCTCGAAGAAGTGGCGGGCGGTCGCCGTCTCCGTGGCGGCGTCGACGATCGCCAGAGGAGCCCCGGTGGCCCGAGCGGCGGCGGCCATCAGCTCGCCGTCGACCTTCGACCGGTGGAAGTGGGTCATCATCACGCCGGCCGCCAGCTTGGTGATCTTGCCGGCCATGCCGACGAAGACGGCTCGGTGCAGGCCGGCTGCCGCCGCCCGGCGCAGGGCGATGCCGGTGAAGTCGCCGACCTCCACGAAGCACACGTCGGCCAGCTCGGGACGAAGGCGTGTTGCCGCCCGCTCGGACCGGCTGCCGGTGGCGAGAACCACTTCGGCGTGGCCTTGGGCCGCGGCCACGTCGACCTGCTGGACGACCGAGGCGCGGTAGGCGGCAGTGGAGAAGGGACGGACGATCCCGCTGGTGCCGAGGATGGATATGCCCCCGACGATCCCGAGGCGGGCGTTGGAGGTATGCACGGCCATCTCCTCGCCGTCGGGCACCGAGAACGTGACGTCGAGAGGCTCGGCCGTCACCTCGGCGACGGCGGCCAGCACCACGCGCCGGGGGACCGGATTGATGGCCGGCGCGCCCGGCGCCAGCCCGAGCCCGGGCAGGGTCACCGTGCCCACCCCGGGACCGGCCCGGAGCACGGTGGCGGAGGTCGACGCGAATCGCACCTCGGCCGTGACCCTGGCGCCGTCGGTGCAGTCGGGGTCGTCGCCGGCATCCTTGACCACGACGGCCCAGGCGCTTGAAGCGCACCGGTCGACGGGCTCGGCTGGCTCCACTGCGAATCTGATTCGCCTTCCCCCGGGCAGGCCCACCTCCACGGTCGTCGCGAGGGTTCCGGTGACCAGGGCGGTGGTCGCGGCCTTGGCCGCGGCGCTGGCGCACGTGCCCGTCGTCCAGCCGGTCCGCAGACCAGCGCCGGGCGGAGACGCCGCCCCCGCGGCGCTCACCGGGGCCTCCCGGCAGTTGTCCCGGGCCGGGAACGGCGGCGGAAGCCGTGGGCGAAGCCGGGGGAGTACAGGCGGCTGCGGGCGGCGGAGGACGGATCCGTGCCTGCCGCGCCGGCCAGTGCCGGGCCGACCAGGACGAGCGTGGTGGTGCGGGCGCCGGTGGCGTCGAGGTCGGCGGCTAGGCAGCCCACGGTGGTGAGCACCACCTGCTCGTCGGGCTGGGAGGCCCGCACGACGATGGCGGCGGGCGTCTCGGCGGAGTAGGCGCTGCCCGGGGCCAGTAGCTCGGCCACCAGCTCGGCCGGGCGGGCCGCCGAGAGGAACACGGCCATGGTGGCCCCGGCGGCGGCGAATCCCGCCACCGACTGCCCGGCCGGCATCGACTCTGCCGTACGGCCGCCCAGCCGGGTGAGGACGACGGCCTGGGCCACGCCCGGGACGGTCAGCTCCCGTCGCACCGCGGCTGCAGCGGCGCCGAGCGAGCTGACCCCCGGCACGATCTCGAACGGGTGGCTGTTGGCCAGGCACCAGTCGATCTGCTCCTGCACCGCCCCGTAGACCGAGGGGTCCCCCGAGTGCAGCCGCACGACCGCCGCTTCCGGGGGGGACGCGGCGTACACGGCAAGCACGTCCTCCAGGGTCATGGAGGCGGAGTCGTGCACCGCCGCCCCGGCGCGCACGTGGCGGAGGACCGCTTCGGGCACGAGCGACGAGGCCCACACCACCACGTCGGCCGCCGCCAGGCGGTCGCGGGCCCGCAGCGTGAGCAGGTCGGGAGCACCGGGGCCGGCACCGACGAAGGAGATCACGTCCCGTCCCGCCCGGCCGGCGGCACGATCACCGTCGCCAGGTAGGTGGCGGGCCTGTCGGCGGCGTCGGCCACCGCCGCCACCCGCTGGCCGGGAAGGCCCAGCAGCTCACCGACGATGGCTCCGTCCAACCGGCCGGCGTCGGCCAGGCTCTTGGCCACGGCCGGCAGGTGGCGGCCGCCCTTGTAGACGACGATCGTGGCATCGGGGTCGTCGAGAGCGCCTTCGAGGGCCTCGGGACCGTCGAGGGCCGTCACCAGGCGGAGGTGACCGCGACCCTCGAGCAGGACCGTGCCCGTCCGGGAGGCCAGGTCCTGGAAGGCGGTGATGCCCGGCACCGTCTCGACCGTGGCCGCGGGCCGCAGGGACTGGACCGCCGCAGCCACCGCGGTGAAGGTGCTGTAGACGTTGGGGTCGCCGAGGGTGACAAAAGCAACCACCTCGCCGGCGTCGAGGGCCTCGACCAGGCGCGAGGCGGCGTCGCGGATGGAACCGTCGGCGGTCCCCATGTCGAAGACAAGTCTCTCGACCATCACGTCGGGGCAGGCCTGGCGGACTATGGCCTCGGCTCGCCCGACAGCGTCGAGGGCAACGGACGGCGCCAGCACCCGGTCGGCCTCCCGCAGGACGCGCACCGCCCGCGCCGTCACCAGCTCGGGGTCACCGGGGCCGACACCGACGCCCACCAGCCTCATCCGGCAACACCCTCGACCGACGTCGTTGACCGAGCCGGGTGCCTGGCTCCCGGGCAACGCCGCTCGGCGTCTACCCGTCACAGTGGTGGACCGCGCCGGACTCGTCACCGGCTTCCCGTGGCTTCGGTGCCGGAAATCTAGCTGGAACGCGGCCGGGACAACTTGCCTGCGGCGGCGGCGACGAAACGTTCGGCCAGGCTCGGGTCGGCGGCCAGGTGGAGGTGCACGTAGGACGCCAACAGGGTGGGGGAGGCGAAGCCGCCGATCCCGGTGCCGCTCCGCCCCCGCCAGTCGAGAGCGTCGCCCCGGGGCGACAGCTGCGAGTAGTGGAACTCGTGGCCCCGGACCTCCGTCCCGGCCGGCCCCAGCGGGTTGTCCACCCGGAATCGCGCCCGGCGGTAGCCGAGGGTCAGGCGGTCGGTCATGGCTGCCTCGGCGGGCACGGCGCCGGCCAGGGCTCGGCCGTCGAGGGTCCGGGCCAGCCACAACAGGCCCCCGCATTCCGCCCAGGAGACCAGACCGGCACCGACCCGGGCCCGGACGTCGGCCAGCATCGACCGGTTCGCCGCCAAGCCCTTGGCGAAGCACTCCGGGAAGCCGCCCCCGGCGTAGAGGGCATCGGCGTCTTCAGGCAGGTACCGGTCCGAGAGCGGGTCGAAGGGCACGATCTCGGCGCCGGCCTGCTCCAGGGCTTCGAGGTTGTCCGGGTAGACGAAGCTGAAGGCGCCACCAGCGGCCACGGCCACGCGCACCCGAGCCTGGTGGCGGGCCAGTGGCGGGGCGGCCACCGACAACGTGGAAGCGCCTCGGGCGAGAGCCAGGATGGCGTCGACGTCGCAGTAGCGCTCGACGGCGGCGGCCAGTGGCGCCAGCGAGCGCCTCACGTCGTCGGGCCTCTCCACCACGGGCACCAGCCCGAGGTGGCGGTCCCGCCACGCCAGCCTCGGGTCGCGGCGGAGGGCGCCGAGCACGGGAACTCCCGTCGCCGCTACGGCGGATCGCAACATCTCCTCGTGGCTGTCGCCGGCCACCCGGTTGAGGACGACGCCGGCGACGTCCACGCTGCGGTCGAAGGTGGCGAACCCGTGGACCATCGCAGCCACCGAGGCCCCGACGGCCGAGCCGTCCACCACCAGGACGATGGGGGCGTCGAGGAGGCCGGCTGCCTCGGCGGTGCTCGCCGTCGGCCCCTCGGGGTCGCCCGAGCCGTCGAAGAGACCCATGACGCCCTCCACCACGAGCACGTCGGCTCCGGCGCTCGCCCGCCCGGCCAGGGGGCCAACCGAGGTGGCGCCGCACATCCACGAATCGAGGTTGCGGCTGGGCCGGCCGGTGGCCAGGGCGTGGTAGCCGGGGTCGACGAAGTCCGGCCCCACCTTGGCGGCGCCGACCACGAGGCCGCGGCGGGCGAGGGCGGCCATGAGCCCGGTGGCGACGGTCGTCTTGCCGGATCCCGACGACGTGCCGGCCACCACCACCCGGGGTCCGAGCCGGGACGCGGCGTTGGGCATGGACGCGCATTCTGGTCCACCGAAGCCCTGGGCGAGCCGCTTGCCTGATCCAGCCCCGTCCCTGCCGGCCGGACCGTCGGTGGGCGTAGGTAGCATCCGATGCGATGGGCCTGGAGGTGATCACGCTGCCGCTCGTAGCCGTGGCGGCCGGGATCCTGTCTTTCAGCTCGCCTTGCTGCCTGCCGCTGGTCCCCGGCTACCTGTCGTACATGTCGTCGCTACCGGTAGCCGAGCTCGGACGTCGACAGGCCCGCGGAGTGGCGCTCAGGGCTTCACTGCTCTTCGTCGCCGGGTTCACGACCGTGTTCACCGCCCTGGGGGTGGCTGCCCAGCTCCTGGGCTCGGTGTTCTTCTCGAACAAGGGCCCGGTGGTGCGGGTGTTCGGGGTGCTGATCATCGCCCTCGGCCTGTCGACCGCCGGGGTGCTCAAGGTGCCGTTCCTGCAGCGGGAGCGCCGGCTCGACATGACCCGGGTGCCGAAGGGCGCCCGCTGGGCGTTCCCGATGGGGATGGCCTTCGCCGCCGGCTGGGCGCCTTGCATCGGGCCGGTTCTGGCCGCCATCCTCGCCGCCGCTGCGGCCACCGACACCGTCGTCTGGGGCGCAGTCCTGCTCGTCCTCTACTCCGCCGGCCTCGGCGTGCCCTTCGTGCTGCTGGCCCTGGGGTTCCAGCGGGCGCAGGGCTCGATGGCGTGGTTGCGCGACAACGGCCGGCGCATAGAGGTAGCTGGCGGGAGCCTGCTCGTGGTGGTCGGCCTGCTGTTCGTGACCGGGCGTTGGCAGGCCCTTTTCCTGCCGCTCCAGCGCTGGTTCGCGCGGTTCGGTTGGCCTCCGGTATGAGCGAGGCGGGCGAGCCTGTAGCCGTCCCCCCTTTGGCCCGGCGCCGCCGCGCGTTGTGGATCTCGGCGGCCGTGGCGGCTGTGGTCGGCCTGCTGGTTGCTGCCCTTGCCACCCGCCCGCCGGCTGAGAGCGTGGCCGTGCGCTCGCCCCTCGTCGGCCGGCCGGCTCCGGCCATCGCCGCGTCCACGATCGACGGCCAGCCCTTCCGTTTGGCAAACCTCCGCGGTCGCTGGGTGGTCCTCAACTACTTCGCCACCTGGTGCGTGCCGTGCCGCATGGAGCACGCCGACCTCGTCCGCTTCCAGGCGAAGCACGAGGCCGGCCGAGACGCGTCGGTGGTGGCCGTCGTCTACAACGACTCCTCCCAGGCGGTGAAGGAGTTTCGGGCCGCTGAGGGCGGCACGTGGCCCATGGTGGAGGACCTGAAGGGCCGCATCGCCATCGACTACGGCGTCTCCGGGGTGCCGGAGTCGTTCCTGATCGACCCGAAGGGCGTCGTGGTGGCCAAGATCCTGGGCGGCGTGCGCTTCGACGACCTCGAGGCCCTCCTGGCCAGGGCCAAGGCGGGAGAGACGGTCGCACGCTCCTAGCATCGGCGGAAGTGGCCGACGACCTGTTCGACGCCGCGCTCGCCGATCGCCTGGCGGCCGCTGCCCCGCTCGCCACCCGCCTGCGCCCGACCACCCTCGACGAGGTGGTGGGCCAGGAGCACCTGCTGGCGCCCGGGCGCCCGCTGCGCACGCTCATGGAGGCCGACCGTCTCAGCTCGGTGATCCTGTGGGGACCGCCGGGGACGGGCAAGACCACGCTGGCCCGCCTCATCGCCGGGAGCACGGCCAAAGCGTTCGAGCCGATGTCGGCGGTGACCGCCGGCGTCAAGGACGTGCGCGACGTCGTCGCCCGGGCCCGGAGCCGGATGGGCCAGCAGGGCCGGGGGACCATCCTGTTCCTCGACGAGGTCCACCGGTTCAACCGCTCCCAGCAGGACGCCCTGCTGCCTTCGGTGGAGGACGGCCTTCTGGTGCTCGTGGGCGCCACGACCGAGAACCCCTATTTCGAGGTCAACTCGCCGCTGCTGTCGCGGTCGAGCCTCTTCCGCCTCCACCCGCTGTCCGCAGAGGCGGCCCGCACCCTGCTCGACCGGGGCCTCGCCGTGGAGGGGGCCACCGCCGACGACGACGCCCTCGACCACCTGGTGAACCGGGCCGACGGGGACGCGAGAGTGGCCCTCAACGCTCTGGAGGTGGCGGTCGCCCTGGCGGGCCCCGACCGTCACGTCACCCTTCCAGCGGCGGAGTCGGCGCTCGATGCCCGCGCCCTGCGCTACGAGCGCGACGAGCACTACGACGTCGTGAGCGCGTTCATAAAGAGCGTGCGCGGCTCCGACCCCGACGCCGGCCTCTACTGGCTGGCGCGCATGCTCGAGGCCGGGGAGGACGCCCGCTTCGTTGCCCGCCGCCTGGTGATCCTGGCGTCGGAGGACGTGGGCATGGCCGACCCCACGGCGCTTCTGGTGGCCGACGCCGCCGCCCGTGCGGTCGAGTTCGTGGGCCTGCCCGAGGCCCAGCTCAACCTCGCCCACGCGGTCGTCCACCTGTCGTGCGCACCGAAGTCGAACCGGGTGACCCAGGCACTGGGTCGGGCCAGCGCCGACGTGCGGCTGCGGGGGGGCGGGGAGGTCCCGCCCTACCTGCGCGACGGGTCGTACCACGGCGCCGAGAAGCTGGGTCACGGCGTGGGCTACGACTATCCTCACGACGACCGGCGCGGGTGGGTCGCCCAGCAGTACCGCCCGCCGGAGGTCGAGGGGCGGGTCTACTACGAGCCGTCCGACCACGGCGCAGAACGGGAGGTCGGCGAACGCATGCGGCACCTGGACCAGCC
>JBOGIF010000046.1:0-17788 GCA_050742415.1 Acidimicrobiales bacterium
GGCATCGTCGTGGGCCGCATCGGCGACCTGGTCATCGCCGACCATCTCGGCAAGGTGACGACCTTCTTTCTGGGGTACCGGTGCCCTCCCGTCGGCGTGCCCACTGGGTCACCCTGCGCACCCACCGAGTTCGCCAGCCGGACGGCCGGCGCCATCGTCCACCAGACGGCCCTCTACGACCAGCTCTTGGCCGCCGTCCTCCTGGCCCTGCTGTTGTGGCTGCGCCAACGGCCCCGCTACGAGGGCTTCCTGATCCTGGTTTTCGGTGCCGGTTACGCCACGGCCCGGATCTTCGAGGACTTCCTGCGCGACGACCTCCGCCACTTCGGGCTCACGGGGAGCCAGATGACGGCCATCGTCACCCTCTCCGTGTGCCTCTACGTGCTGGTCATCCGTCGCCGTACACCGCGATGGGGCCACTGGGATTCCCCGACGCCGCCGGCGCCTAGCCTGGCCGTGCCCGACGAGACGGCCGGCCTCGACGGCGAACAGTGACGGACCGGCCACACAGGACAGGACCCACGACAAGGAGCTGGCAGGTGGAGGTTCGGATCGGCGTGACGCAGGTGCCGAAGGAGATCTCGGTCGACATGGGCGACGACGTCGACGGCGACAAGCTGGTCGACGAGATCAAGGACGCCATCGCCAACGAGTCACCCATGCTGTGGTTCACCGACCGGCGGGGTCGGCGGGTCGGCGTCCCGAGCGCCAAGCTCGCCTATGTCGAGGTGGGAGCCACCGGCTCGGACCGTCGCGTCGGCTTCAGCGCCGTCTGATCCGCCCTGAGCCGCAGCCTCCTCGACCGCCGGCTCCTCTTCGTCACCGGCAAGGGTGGCGTCGGCAAGAGCACCGTCGCCGCCGCTCTAGCCAGCCTGGCCGCCTCGACTGGGCGGCGTACCCTGGTCTGCGAGGTGGACGACCGGGGTGACCTGGCCGACTTCTTCGAGGCGGCCAGGCCGGGCTTCCGTCCCAAAGAGGTTCAGCCCGGCGTCTGGGCGATGGTCATGCAGACGGAGGAGTCACTGCAGGAGTACCTGCAGCTCCAGCTGCACCTCCCGGCCCTCGGCCGCCTCGGCCCCTTGGCGCGCATGCTCGACTTCGTGGCCACCGCCGCGCCCGGTGTGCGCGAGATCCTCACCGTCGGGAAGCTGGCGTGGGAAGTGCGCGAGGCCCACTACGACCTGGTCATCGTCGACGCGCCGTCGAGCGGCCACGTGGTCGGGCTCCTCACCGCGCCCAAGGCCATCAACGAATTAGTGAAGGTGGGGGTCGTCCGCCAGCAGTCGGGATGGGTGGCGGAGCTGCTCGCCGACCCGTCGATCACCGGGCTGGTGGCGGTCACCACGCCCGAGGAGATGCCGGTGAGCGAGACGATCGAGCTGCTGGCCCGGGTGAGGACTGAGACCGAGGTGGACGTGGCCGCCGTCGTTGTCAACCAGGTGTTGCCCGAGCTGTTCAGCCGATCTGACGAAGACGTCTTCGAACAGCTCCGCGACGAGCCGTCGGCGGGCGTCCTGGTATCGGCCGTGGGCCCTTCGGTGGCGACGGTGCTGGAAGGGGCCAGGCTGGCGGTGAGCCTGAGGCGGATGCGCGCCGCCCACCTCGACCACCTGCGCGCCGCCGTCGGGCCGGAGATGGCGATGCTCTACGTGCCGTACCTCTTCGTCCGCAGCCACGGCCGTCGGACCACCGCCCAGGTGGCCGACGCGCTGATGGCGGAGATGGGGGAGTGACCAGCTCGGCTACCGGCATCGAGCACCTGCTGGCGGCCAAGGAGATCGTCGTGTGCTGCGGCCCGGGGGGAGTCGGCAAGACGACCGTGGCCGCCGCCGCCGCAGCCATGGCCGCCGCGTCCCTCGGCGGCAAGGTCCTCGTGTTGACGGTCGACCCGGCCCGCCGGCTGGCCGACGCCCTGGGCCTGGCTGCCCTTGGCAACGCCGAGAAACCCGTACCGTCATCGGCCTTCGCCGAGGCGGGAGTGGAGCCGCGGGGGGAGCTGTGGGCCGCCATGCTCGACACCCGCCAGTCGTGGGACGAGCTCGTTCGGCGCCACGCGCCCGACAAGGCGACCGCTCAGCGCATCCTCGACAACCCGCTGTACCAGAACGTGGCCGGCCGCTTCGTGCAGAGCCACGACTACATCGCCATGGAGCGGCTGTACGAGGTCCACCGCTCCGGGGCTTACGACCTGATCGTCGTGGACACGCCGCCGTCGCGTCACGCCATCGACCTGCTCGAAGCGCCGGGCCGCATGGCCGACTTCTTCTCCAGCCGCCTGCTGCGGTGGCTCACCATGCCCGGCCGCTCGCGCATCGTGAACCTGGCCAGCCGGCCGTTCACGCAGGTGGCCGACCGGGTGCTGGGGGCTCAGTTCCTGGGCGACATCACCGAGTTCTTCCTGCTCTTCCAGAGCATGTACGACGGCTTCGTGGAGCGCTCCCGTGCCGTCGAGCGCCTCCTGCGCGACCGGCGGACGACGTTCGTGGTCGTCACCACCCTTGACACCGCGCCCGCCCGCGAGGCCGAGTTCCTCCTCGGCGCTCTGGCCGAGCGCCAGCTCCATCCCGGCGCGCTGGTTCTCAACCGGGCCCTGCCCTCCTACTTCCTCGACCCCGACGCCACCCGTGCAGCGGAGCGGATCCGGGCCGACCCCGCGGCAGCGGCGTCAGCACTCGACGACGACGACAGCGCCAGCGCGGCGGCGACGGCCCGGGTGCTGGCCGAGGTGGCGGAGAGCTTCCTCAACTTCAGAGTGGTGGCCAGCCGCCAGGCCGAGCAGCGGTTCGAGCTGGGCCGGCTCCCCGAGGCGGTGGTCACAGTGCCATTCCTGGAGCGCGACGTCGTCGACCTCACCTCGCTCCTGGCCCTCGGGCGCCGCTTGTGGGCCGGTCCCGACGCCGACGCCGACGAGGCACCGCCGGCACAGTCGTAGCCTCGGCACGTGGCGACCCTTCCCGAGCTCGCCCGCCTTGCCGGCCTCGAGGGTTCGGAGCTGGGCCACGTCCAGAGGCTCGTGGCGTCGTGGAGCCTGCTCTCGGACCTGTGCTTCGCCGACCTCCTGCTGTTCGCCCCGGTCGGTAGCGGTGCCGGCGACCGCTTCGTGATCCTCGGCCAGATCCGCCCGACGACGAGCCAGACCCTCTACCGCGAGGACCAGATCGGCGAGGTGGTGAGCGCCGAGGAACGGCCGCTCGTCGCCCGGTCGTGGGCCCTGGGCCAGATCATCGACGGTGAGGCCAGCGCCCGGGGCCAGGGCGAGGTCGCCAGCGTCCAGTGCATCCCGGTGCGCTGGAAGGACGAGATGGTGGCCGTCCTGACCCGGGAGTCCGCACCCTCAGTCGGCCGGCGCCGGGGCGAGCTGGAGGGCGTATACCTGGAGATCTTCGACCGCTTCGCCCGGATGATCACCACCGGCGAGTTCCCCTTCGGGGCCGAGGAGACCGAGCCCAACGAGGCTCCGCGCGTGGGCGACGGGGTGGCCCGCCTTGACGCCGCTGGCCGGGTCGAGTTCGTGTCCCCCAACTTCGTCTCGGCCCTGCACCGGATGGGCATCCACGGCAACCCCGCTGGCGCCCGGCTGGGGGAGCTCGGCTTCGACGAAGCCCCGGTGCGCGCCGCCTACGCCATCGGGCTGCCGATCAGCGAGGAGGTGGAGCGGCGTGAGGTGGTCGTGCTGGTTCGCTGCATCCCGTTCCTCGATCACGGTCGGGTGACCGGAGCGGTGGTCCTTACCCGAGACGTGTCCGACCTACGACGCCGCGACCGCCTGCTCATCTCCAAGGACGCCACCATCCGCGAGATCCACCACCGGGTGAAGAACAACCTCCAGACGATCTCGTCGCTGTTACGGCTCCACGGCCGCCGCCTCGCGTCGCCCGAGGCACGCGACGCCCTCGAGGAGGCGGTACGGCGGATCCGCTCGATCGCACTCGTGCACGACACGCTTTCCACCGGCTCGGGCCAGGAGGTGGACTTCGGCCAGATCGTGCGGCCCCTCGTGCGGATGGTCGAGGAAGGACTGTTGTCGGAGGAGCGGCCGGTGCGCCTGGTGGTGGAAGGAGACGCTGGCGAGCTGCGGGCGGAGGTGGCGACACCGCTCGCCGTAGTGCTCACCGAGCTACTGCAGAACGCCGTGCAGCACGGTTTTCCGGCCGATGGCGACATCCACCGCGACGGCCGGGAGGAGGGCCGAGTGGTCGTGAGCCTGGACAACGACGGAGCCGAGCTGGTGGTGCAGGTGCGCGACGACGGCGTGGGGCTGCCGGAGGGGTTTGCCATGGACGACTCGTCCCTCGGGCTGACCATCGTGCGCACGCTCGTGACCACCGACCTGGGCGGCACCATCTCGATGGCGAGCGACGGCGGGACCGTGATCGAGCTACGCCTACCCGTGGGCGCGGGACGCGAGCTCGAGTAGCGCTACCGCAAGGGAGCGGTTGCTAAGAGGCGCGGCGGCGTCGGGCCAGCCAGGCCTTGCGGAGCTTGCGGCGCTCCTCTTCGGAGGTAGCGCCCCAGACGCCGGCCTCCTGGTTGGTGGCCAGCGCGAACTCCAGACATTCGACCTTGGCCTCACACTGCTCGCAGACGATCTTGGCGGCGTCGATCTGGTCGACAGCCATCCCCGTGGTACCGACCGGGAAGAACAGATCAGGATCGGTGTCGCGACAGGCCGCGCGCCGCCGCCAGTCGGCGACATCCCAATCGTAGGACCGGTTCCATGTGAGGGACACGGACAATCTCCTCCTCGTGAAACGTTTCACAAACGCCGCCGTAGACAAAGGGGGGGTGAGGACGACGGAGGTTCGCAGGAATGGTATCCCGCAATAGGACGCCCGACAAGGGCCTTCTTACGTGAAGGTGAAGTTACGAAGTCCCCGGAGCCGCCAGCAGTCGGATCTGGTCGGGCTGGTGGGTGAAGGTGAGCTCGGTCGCCTCGCCGAGGTAGTCGCCGTCGACCTGGTAGCTGAATGGATGGTGGCCCACGACCGTCAGTGACTTCAGGTCGCAGTGGTAGTCGACGTCGGCGCGGCTGCGCAGGCTCAAGCCGTCGCGCAGGGCCGAGGCGAACAGCGAGGTCAACGCGCCCATGCCGACGCTGCGCACCGTGAACGAGGCCAGGCCCCGGACCCCGTCG
Organism: Acidimicrobiales bacterium; assembly: GCA_050742415.1. Lineage (GTDB taxonomy): Bacteria > Actinomycetota > Acidimicrobiia > Acidimicrobiales > AC-14 > JBOGIF01. Next base: position 5,135 of record JBOGIF010000046.1, read on the forward strand.
GCCTCGGGTGCCAGGTTGAGAGGACGGCGCCCGAAGTAGGTGTAGGGGTTGGAGTTGAGGCACACCGCGTAGTACCCGTCGTCCACCGAGCTGCCGTCGGGGAAGTGCGTGGCGAAATGCGGGTTGGCCCGGTCGAAATGCCGTAGCCACGTCGCGAAGGTGGCATACACGAACACCGCCTGGCCCACCTTGCGCTTGAGGGAGGCACGGCGCTCCACCTGGGCCACGACTTGGGCGTCGAAGCCCATTCCCACATGGAACAGGAAGTGGCGATCGGCGACCACACCGGCCGAAGTCGTCGCCGATACGCACCCGAGTGACAGGGGACGGGTCGCTCCGGCCGTCAGCGCCGCCGCCACCTCGGGGCCGGCCCGGCGCAGGCTCTTGGAGAAGCCAGCCGTTCGGGCGAAGACGTTGGTGGACCCGCCGGGAAGGGGGGCCAGGATGACATCGGTACCCGCCAGGCCGTTGGCGGCCTCGTTGACGGTCCCGTCCCCGCCCAGGACCACCACCGCCGCGAAATCGTCCGCCGCCCCCTTTCCGGCCAGCTCGGCGGCGTGGCCCCGGGCCTTCGTCTCCACGATGGTCGTGTCGTGGCTCTCCTGGATCACCGCTGTGGTCCGGCGGCGCGACCGGGGTGAGACCGACGAAGCGGACGGGTTCACGATCAGGAGCACCCTCATGGCAAGCCTTTCTCCTCTGCGGTGGCCCGGAGTTGGGCCAGGCTGCGGGCCAGCAACCGCGAGACGTGCATCTGGCTGATCCCGAGCCGGCTGGCGATCTCGGACTGGGTGAGGCCCTCGAAGAACCGAAGGTGCAGGATCATCTGCTCCCGCTGCGGGAAACGGGCGAGGAGGGGCGACAGGATCGCCCGGTTCTCGCTGTCGGCCAGGCGGGGGTCGTCCTCGCCGAGCTGGCCCGACATGCCACCGTCACCCTCCTCGCCGGTCGGGGCGTCGATCGACGTGAACCGGTAGGCGTGGCCAGCCTCGATGGCTTCGAGGACGTCTTCTTCGGAAACCCCCGCAGCCAGGGCGATCTCCGCCACCGTGGGCGAACGGCCCCGTTCCTGGGACAGCTCGCTCACCACCGTGCCAAGGCGCAGGTGCAGCTCCTGGACCCGCCGCGGCACCCTCACCGCCCACCCCTTGTCGCGGAAGTGGCGCTTCAGCTCACCGACGATGGTGGGGGTGGCGTAGGTCGAGAACTCGAGACCGCGCTCCGGGTCGAAGCGGTCGACCGCCTTCAGTAGCCCGAGTGAGGCCACCTGGACCAGGTCGTCGAGCGGCTCGCCCCGGTTGGCGAAGCGCCGGGCCAGGTACTCGGCCAGCCCGATGTGGGCGGTGATCAGCTCGTCGCGCAGAGACCGGTCGCGGGTGCGGGCGTAATCCTCGAATTTGTGGCGGAGTACCTCACGCTCACTGCTGTCGAAGGCCATCGCCGCTCAGGCCACCCTCCGGCGCTTGACCATCCGAAAACGAGGCCCTGAAGGGGCGACGCCCACCTCGCATTCGTCGAGCACGGCGTCGAGGATCTGGGCCGAAAGGTCCGTGAGGGTGGGGTCGGCGTCCGGCTGGTGTTGGAAACGGCCGACGCCCTCCACGGCCAGGCGGTCGGGGAGCATCTGGTAGGTGAGGCACAGAGTGCCCTCCGCCCCGCGGCCCACCAGTGCGAAGCACAGCTCGTCGATGGCGATGCTCAGGTCCTCGAGCTCGTCGAGGGTGAACCCCAGGCGACTGGCGACCCCCGCACCCATGATCCGCGCGATCCGGAAGAACTCGGGCGACGCCGGGACTTCCAGTCGCACTTCTCCCTGCGCCAAGGCGGCTCTCCTCTGCTGTTGGTCAGCCCCGCGTGCCCGGCGCACGCTACTCCTGCGACCTACACGAGCGGCCAGGGGAAGGCACGGGCCGAGCGGACCGTCGGGAACGTGGTGGCCGCGGCGACGGCCTCGGAGCGGGTGGTCAGCGCCGCCAGCTCCTCGGTCGTGAGCAACGCCTCCAGCTTGGCGGGTGGCGAAGTGGCGAGGCGGGCGACTGCAGCCCGAAGGTCCGGCGGGACCTCTCCACCGCCGAAGTCCCAGATGACGGTCCGCAGCTTGGGTTCGGTGTGGAGGGCCAGGCCGTGGTCGATGGCCCATATGCGCCCGTCGACACCCAGCAGGCAATGCCCGCTCTTGCGATCGCCGTTGTTGACCACGAGGTCGAGGAGGCACACCGCCTTCAGGGCCTCGTGGTGCTCGGGCCGCTCGAGAAGGGTGAAGTAGTGCTGGTCGACATCGGCAGCCACGAAGCGCTGGACCGACCCAGGTCCGAAGGGACCGTCGCGAAGGACCGTCTCGGGGACCAGGCCCCAGCCCAGAGCTTCGGAGACGAGGTAGACCGCGACCTCCCGCCGGTAGAGGTCGGGCGGATAGTCCCAGAGTGGGCGCTCGCCGCGGCCGGGCTTGTAGACCGCCGGGCAGGATGCCCCCGCAGTGCCCACCTCCACCAGGAACGTGCCGTTCGAGCTCCAGGGCAGACGCCCCTTCACCTCGATCTCGCCGGTGCGGAGCAGCTCTAAGGGGTCGGGCGCTTGTGACCGTTCAGGCGCACGCACACGTGTCCTTCGGGGTCGAGCGGCTGGCCGCACAACGGGCACGGGGGCCGGCCGGACGCCACGACGAGGGCACCGCGGCGGCTCAGGGCGGCGATCTGGGCCCGGGTGGCCTGGATGCGAGCGGTGGCCGCCTCCTCGCCCTCCTCGACGAGCTCCTCGGCCACGAGGAGCACCATGTCGGTCTCCTCGGAGTAGTTGACCCCGAGGGACCCCACCACCCACTCGGCTACCACCGGCTCGACGAGGTCCATGTCGACCGGGAGCTCGTCGGTCGGGGGCAGGTCGGCCAGCATCTCCGACAGGTACGCGACCAGGGCCGCCACTTGGGCCTTTTCCAGCCGCAGCGACACGACCTGCTGGTTGGCGCGGGCCTGCACGTAGAAAACCCGTTGGCCCGGGGGGCCGACGGTGCCGGTGGTGAGGTGGTCGACCGAGCCGAGCTCGAACGAGCTGCTCATGAGGGTTTCAGGGCTACCAGGTCGCCCACCGAGTTCACGCAGAGAACGGTCGGCCCGGTCGAGCCGTACGCGATCGCGGTCACCGAGCACGGAGAGATGACCAGGCGCTGGAACAGGTCGAGGTGGGTACCGACGGCGTGGGCCACCACCGCCTTGATGATGTCGGCGTGGGAGAAGGCCACGACCGTCTGCCCGGGATGGGCGGCCCGCAGCCGCTCCACCGCTGCCAGGGCTCGGCTCTGCATCTCGACGAAGGACTCCCCGCCCGGGAACCTGAAGCCACTGGGGAACTGGTGGACGATCTTCCAGTCCGGGTGCTTGCGCACCTCCTTCAGCTCCCGCCCGGTCCAGTCGCCCACGTCGGCCTCGATCAGCCCTCGCTCCACGGCCACCTTCATCCGCCGGGCGTCGGCTGTGGGCCGGGAGGTCTCGCGTGTGCGCTCCAGGGGAGAGGTGTACAGGGCGTCGATCCTGGGGAGCGCGGCGAGGCGTTCGGCCACCGCCAGAGCCTGGGCCTTGCCGGTCTCCGACAGGTGCAGGCCGGGGGCACGGCCCGGTAGGCACTTGCCGGTCGTGGGCGTCTCGCCGTGGCGGACCAGCAACAGCAGGGTTGGGCGCGGTGTGGACGGACGCGAAGAAGCTGTCGAGCGGGGCATCGGCCCGATCAACCTACCCTCGGGTCGTGCGGTGTGGGGACTCCCTGGAGGACGTCACGGCCGAGGTGGTGGCCTGCCGTAGCTGCCCCCGGCTGGTGGCGTGGCGCGAGCAGGTGGCGCTCGAGAAGCGGGCGGCGTACCGCGGCGAGCCTTACTGGGCACGGCCGGTCCCGGGCTTCGGCGACGTCGACCCCGGCCTGCTGGTGGTCGGGCTGGCCCCTGCCGCGCATGGCGGCAACCGGACGGGCCGGGTCTTCACCGGTGACCGCTCGGGCGACTGGCTGTACCGCGCCCTGTGGCGGGCCGGGTTCGCCAACCAGCCAGCCAGCACGCGCGCCGATGACGGCCTGGCGTTGGCGGGTGCCTACGTGACTGCGGCGGTGCGATGCGCGCCGCCGGCGAACCGGCCGACGCCGTACGAGCGCGACGCCTGTTCGCCGTACCTGCGCCGGGAGATGGCTCTCATGCCGAACCTGCGCGTTGTCGTCGTGCTGGGGCAGTTCGCCCACGACGTCTTCTGCCGGCTGGCGGGCCTGCGGCCCCGCCCACACTTCGGCCACGGTGCCGAGGTCGTGCTCGCCGGCGGTCCGGTGCTGATCTGCTCCTATCACCCGAGCCAGCAGAACACCTTCACGGGCAAGCTCACCGAAGCGGCCTTCGACTCGGTGTTCGCCCGGGCCCGCCAGCTCGTCGACGGTCGTGACGGACCTCAAGAGACGGCAGCGGCCAGCTCGCCGAGGCCGTAGGCCACAGCGACAGCACCGAGGACCGCGGCCACCGCCAGCCGCAGACGCCGGTCGCCCAGTCCCAGGGCGGCAGCGGCGCCGAGGCGCGCTCCGGGGACGACGGCCACAGCCAGCAGAGTCGCCATACGCCAGTCGATGTCGCCCAAGGCGGCATGGGCGATTGTGCTGGGGATGGCGAGGATCCCCACGCACGCCAACGAGGTGGCCACGGCAGGCACGGTCTGCATCCCCAACACCTGGGTGAAGCCCGGCACGAGCACCAAGCCGCCGCCGACGCCCAGCAGCCCCGACAGAAGCCCGGCGACCGTGCCCACCCCGATCGCGGCCAGGCGCCGGTGGCCGGGGCTCCTCGGCAGCTGAGGGCCACGCTCTCCGGGAACGGCCATCCTCACGGCCGTCACGGCCAGGAGGACGGCGCTCAGGACCATCAGCCAGTGGCCGTCGCCGGGGACGGCGTGGGACGCGAGGGAGCCGGCTACCGCCATCGCCGTGCCCGCGGGGGCGGCGGTGGCGACAACGCGCCAGTCGACCAGGCCGTCGCGCGCATAACGGGCGGTTGCGGCTACTGCGCCGGGGAGGATCGACGGCAGCGTGGTGCCGACCGCCACGAGGGCGGGGGCGCCCAGCAGCCGCACGCCGGGGGTCGAGATGATGGCCCCGCCGACGCCGAAGGCACCTGAGGCCATCCCGGTCACCAGCCCGAGCAGCACGTTGAGAGCATCCCGCAAGGGGCTGGCGTCCATGGGCGAGAGGAATCTTGGCTCAGGCCTCGGCGGTCCGAGTCGATGCGTCACAATCGGAGATGCCGCGATCCAGATTCCGTACCGGGAGCCGGTGGGCGCCGAAGTCCGGTCGTTCCACGGTGTTGCTGACGCTTGCCGTGCTGCCGTTCCTGGTGGCGACGGCGGTGGGGCTGGTGCTGCTGTGGCCTCGCCAGGTGCCCACGGCACTGCCCGGGGAGCTGGGCGTTGGCACTCAGCTGGTCGACGGCACCGTGGCCAAGGTCCAAGGTGTCCCGTGTCAGGAGTTCGAGCAGCTCGGAGACCGCCGCGGTTGCCAGATAGTCACGGTCCGTCTGACCACTGGGCCGGACAAGGGAGGCGAGACGCTCCTGGAGGTGACGGGTGGACCGGACCAGCCGGAGCTGGTGAAGGGGTCGAAGCTGGTGCTGGGGCGCAGCACCGACGGAGGAGACGTCACGTACTTCTTCTCCGACTTCCAGAGGCGAACGCCGCTGCTTTGGCTGGCGGGGCTGTTCGCAGTCGTCGTGATCGGCATCGGCCGGTGGCGGGGCGTGACGTCGATCATCGGCGTGGCCTTCACCTTCGCCCTGCTGCTCAAGTTCGTCCTGCCCGCGATCCTGGAAGGCAGCAGCCCGCTGCTGGTGTCGATCGTCGGCGCCGCTGCGGCGATGTTCATGATCCTCTACCTGGCGCACGGCTTCTCGGCCAAGACGACGGCAGCGCTCCTCGGGACCCTGGTCAGCCTCGCCCTCACCGCCGGCCTGGCCGCGGTGTTCGTCGCCGCCACGAAGCTGCTCAACGTGGGAGGCGACGAGACCGCCTTTCTCCAGCTCAGCGCCGCCCAGGTAGATCTCCAGGGCCTGCTGCTCGGAGGGATCATCATCGGCTCGCTCGGTGTGCTCAACGACGTAACGGTCACCCAGGCCTCCGCGGTGTGGGCGCTCGGAGAAGCCGACCCCGGCTTGGGGTTCAAAGGGCTGTATCGCCGGGCGATGGAAGTCGGTCGCGACCACATTGCATCCACGGTCGACACCCTCGTGCTGGCCTACGCGGGGGCGTCGTTGCCTTTGCTGCTCCTGTTCACCCTGGCGAGCCGCTCGGTTGCCGAGGTGGTCACCGGGTCGCTGGTGGCAGAGGAGCTCGTGCGCACGCTCGTCGGGGGAATCGGCCTGGCCGCTTCGGTGCCGATCACCACCGCCTTGGCGTCGTTGGCGATGAGCCGTCGGGCCACGTCGGGGGCTGGCGGCACCCGCCGGCTCACCGAGCCCATACCGGTCGACGACCTCCCCGAGCTCGACGCCTAGGCCGCGGCCTATCTCCTCTTGCGCCGAGCCGGTCGGACGTCGGCGTGCTTCTTGTGCACCGCCTGCTTGGTCACCCCCATGGCATCGGCAATCTGCTGCCAGGACCACTCCTGCTCCCGGGCGCTCTGCACCTGGAGCGCCTCCAGGCTTTCGAGGAGCCGCCGCAAAGCGGCCACGGCCCGGAGGCCGACGATCGGGTCGCGGTGGCTGGCGGCGGCCGCCAGCTGTGTGGCTTCGCTCATGTCGTCAATCTACGCTGACAACGGCGCGTACGTCAACTCAGATTGACGAGGCCCGGGCCGGGAGCGGCATCCTGTGGCCAACGCTTGCGTTGGCGGGACGACAACTTGTGGAGCAGAGCGATGGCGGCGGGGTCGTCGTCGCCCGGGCGTCCTTCGATGGTGCCGTCCTGGAGCATCTTGACGATGATCTCCCGGCCGATGTCGGTGCGCAGGATGGTCAGGGTCCAGTCGTTGAAGGCGCCGATCCCGCCCGTGGAGATGTCGGCGTGCTCGGCGGCGAAGTCGGGGCACCGCTTGCAGCCCTCGCGGGTCCACGCGTGGCACTCCTTGAGCGGCACCTCGTGGTAGCCACCGTCGTTGGTCCAGACCTGAAGGACGCCCTTGACGTTCATCTTCACGATGTTCTTGCGGTGCAGGCCGTACTTGGCCTCGAGCAGCTCCTCGAAGATGGCGTCGTCGAAGGTCTTGGAGCACAGCAGCCCGATGTTGAGCACGAACCGGCGGGCCGGCTTGCCGGCTTTGCGCACGCTCATCACCGGCGGTACCGACGACTGGCAGCTCATGCCGACCAGGGCGAGCTTCTCGGCCCCGCCGGCCACCGCCTCGGCGTAGGCCATGGTGTTGGCGGAGTAGGTGTAGCGGCTGCCGGCGGCCGCCAGCACCTCCTCGCGGGTGCGGGCGACACCGGGCACCGCCTTCCACGACGTGCCGTCACCCTCGATGTAGGAGACGAGGGCGGCGTCGACGTATCCGTGCTCCATGGCCCAGATGAGGATGGCCGACACCAACCCACCGTCCTGGCCCGCCTCGGCCACCTTGGGGTCGGCGGCGCGGGCCAGGATGATGTCCTTGCTGATGCCGGAGACCTCGTCGGGCGTCCGCGACCGGCCGAACAGGTGGTTGTCGATCTGGGGCTCCCAGATCCGAAAGCGCGGGCAGGCGCGGGTACACGAAGTGCAGCCCCGGTCGCCGTGGACGCAGCCGCCGGGGCCGCCCTCCTCCTCCAGGTGGAAGGGCCGGTACACGCCGCCGGTGTCGTCGTAGCCGAGGACATCGTGCGGGCAGGCCACCACGCAGCCAGCACAACCGGTGCAGAGGCCGGATGTCACGACCTCGTCCCAGAGCTGCGCCCACTGAAGGATCTCTCTCGCCACGGCGGCCACTGTAGGGGCGGAGTGAGGCCCAGCCGGAAGGCCTGGCTTGCCTGAGCTGGCCGAGGTGGAGGCGTACCGGCGGCTGGCCGAGGCCCGCGCGTTGGGCCGGGTCATCGCCGAGGTGGTGGTGCCCGACGCCTGGTACCTCAAGCGGGGACTCGACGCACCAGCGCTCGCGTCGGCCGTCGAAGGCCGGACGCTGACCGCCGCGCGGCGGACCGGGAAGGTCCTGCTGCTGGAGACCGGGGCCGTCGAGACCGGCGCGGTCGACATCGGTCAGCCCGGCCCGGTGCTGGGCCTCCGGTTCGGGATGAGCGGGCGCCTGCTGGTCGACGGCGTTGCGGGAGTGGACCAGCTGCTCTACTCCAGCGTTCGGGAACTGGAGGCCTGGGACCGGTTCGCGTTGCGGTTCGCCGATGGAGGCGACCTACGCGTCCGGGACCCTCGCCGCCTCGGCGGCGTCGAGCTCGGTCCGGTGGAGGCGCGGCTCGGGCCAGACGCGCTGAGAGTCAAGCCTTCCGCTCTGGCCGCGGCCCTGGCGGGGAGCACGGCACCGCTCAAGGCCCGGCTGCTCGACCAGTCCCGGCTGGCCGGGGTCGGCAACCTGGCCGCCGACGAGGCACTGTGGCGAGCCGGGCTCGACCCCGCCCGCCCGGCCATGTCGCTGTCGGGGGCCGAGCTGCGCCGCCTCCACCGCCACCTACGGGCGACGATGACCGACCTGATTGCCTGGGGCGGCTCCCACACCGGCGAGCTCATGCCTCACCGTCAGCCGGGCGGGCTGTGCCCCAAGGACGGCACCGCCCTGGTGCGGCGGACTGTTGGCGGTCGTACCACCTGGTCCTGCCCCCGCCACCAGCGGTGACCTTCTGGGGACGTTAAAGGCGGTCAGACGACTCTGAACGTCCCCGGAAGGACACGTCCGGGATCCGGGGCCGGGGCGACGAGACGGGGCTGATCGGATGTGAGCATGGGATACCCTCGGCGCCATAAGCGACCCGAGACCAGCCAGGCCGGTGATCGTCCGGGACCGGCTCTACGTCGACGGCCGGTGGGTGGCTCCCTCGACCGACGGTGTCCTCGACGTCTGGAACCCCGCTACCGAAAAGGTCATGGGGCGGGTGCCGGCAGCGGGTCCGGCCGATGTCGACTACGCGGTGGCTGCCGCCCGGCGGGCCTTCGACTCGTGGTCGGCCACGCCGGTCGAGGAGCGGGCCATTTACCTGCAGCGGCTGGCCGACGCCATCGTGGGCCGGGCGAGCGAGATTGGCGATCTTGTCGCCCGCGAGGTGGGCATGCCGATCGCCATGGCCACGCTCGTCCAGGCCGGGCTGCCGGCCCTCGTCATGGGCAGCTACCCGGAGCTGACCCGGGGTTTCGCCTTCTCCGAGCAGGTGGCCCAGTCGCTCGTCGTCCGGCAGCCAGCGGGCGTGGTGGCGGCCATCACGCCCTGGAACTACCCGCTGCACCAGGCCGTGGCCAAGGTCGCCCCGGCCCTGGCCGCCGGCTGCACGGTCGTCCTCAAGCCCAGCGAGCTGGCGCCTCTCACCGCATTCCTGCTGGCCGACCTGGCCGACGAGGCGGGCCTGCCACCGGGCGTGCTCAACCTGGTATCTGGCACAGGGCCGGTCGTGGGTGAGGCGCTCGTCGACCATCCCGGGGTGGACCTGGTGTCGTTCACCGGCTCCGTCGTAACCGGCCGGCGGGTGGCCGCCCGGGCTGGCGCCGAGGTCAAGCGGGTCGCCCTGGAGCTGGGGGGGAAGTCGGCCAGCATCGTCCTCGACGACGCCGATCTCGCCGAAGCCGTCCGGGGAACCGTTCGCCAGTGCTTCCTCAACGGCGGCCAGACCTGCATCGCCTGGAGCCGCCTGCTCGTGCCGCGCCACCTCCACGACGATGCCGCCGCCCTGGCGGTCGAGACGGCTGACGCGTTCGTGCTGGGCGATCCGCTCGACTGGTCCACGACCATGGGGCCGCTCGTCTCCAAGGAGCAGCTCGAGCGCGTCCGCGGCTACATCCGAGCCGGCATCGACGAGGGGGCCAAGCTGCTGACCGGGGGCACGGAGCCGCCCGACGGCCTGTCGACAGGGTGGTACGCCCGGCCCACCGTGTTCGCGGGCGTGGAGAGCTCGATGGGCATCGCTCGTCACGAGATCTTCGGGCCGGTCCTGTCGGTGATCTCCCACGACGGCGACGACGATGCCGTCCGGATCGCCAACGACAGCGACTACGGGCTCCACGGCGGCGTGTTCTCGGCCGATCGCGACCGGGCGGTGGTCGTTGCCCGTCGGCTGCGCACCGGCATGGTCGACGTGTGCGGTGGCGGGTTCAATCCGCTCGCCCCGTGGGGCGGGTTCAAGCATTCGGGTGTCGGCCGGGAGCTCGGCCGGTGGGGGCTCGACGGGTACCTCGAGGTGCAGTCCATCCAGCTCCCGTGAGTCCCGTGGGGCTGGCCGCCATCGCTACCGAACGGTCTCGGACCATCCGGCTGGAACTCCGGGTCGACCTGCGGCTGACCCTGGGCCCGCTGTGCCGCGGCCGTGCCGACCCGGCCATGCGCTTCGAGGCCGGGAAGGGCGCCGGCGCGGTGCTGCGCGCCACCCGCTCTCCCCAAGGTCCGGTAGCAACTCGGATCTCGGTGGCTCCGGGTGACGGCACCGTGAGCATGCAGGCCTGGGGCCCCGGCTCGGCGTGGGCGCTGGATGCGTTTCCCGCATTGGTCGGCGCCGACGACGACGCCTCCGGCTTCGACGTCGCGCTCGACCCGGTGGTCGCCTACCTGTTCCGGAGGTTGCCCGGCCTTCGTATCGGCCGGTCGCAGTCGGTGGTCGAGGCGCTGGTGCCCACGGTCCTGGAGCAGAAGGTGGTGGGCAAGCAGGCCAGGAGGTCCTACGCCGGGATGGTCCGGGCGTTGGGCGAGTCCGCCCCCGGCCCCGTAGCCCTCGACCTCGTGGTCCCTCCCGCGTCCCCCGTCTGGGCTGCGGCGCCGTTGTGGTTGTTCCACCGGCACGGCGTGGAGCGCAAGCGCGCCGACGCTGTACGTGTCGCCTGCTCCTACGCGGCGCGCCTGGAGGAGACCGTCGGCCTGCCGCCGGTCGAGGCCCGCCGTCGGCTCACTGCCCTGCCCGGCATCGGCGCTTGGACGGCGGCCGAGGTAACACGACTGGCGTTGGGCGACGCCGATGCCGTCAGCGTGGGCGACTACCACCTCCCGAACCAGGTGGCCTGGGCGCTTGCGGGCGAGCCGCGCGCCGACGACGCCCGCATGCTGGCGCTGCTCGAGCCCTGGCGTGGCCACCGGGCGCGGGTGACCCGCCTGATAGAGGCCGGCGGCCCGCAGCCGCCGCGGTACGGCCCCCGCATGCCGTTGCGAGATTTATCCTCGCAGGTGCAGTAGGCGGAAGCCCCAGCCCTTCGCTACTTGTCGGTTGATGCCAGCTTCCTTGACGGGGGCCTATGTCGTGGACAACTGGGGATCGGCGGGGATGGGAGCCGGCTCGTAGGGTGTTGAGCCCCACATGAGCCAAGTCGACGTTCGCCCCGCCCAGAGCCGCTTCCACACCCGCCTGCCGTGGCTGGACTCGCACCACTCGTTCAGCTTCTCCCGCCATTACGACCCGGAGAACACTGGCCACGGCCTGCTGCTGGTCAACAACGACGACGTGGTGAAGGAGGGAACCGGCTTCAGCACCCACCCTCACAAGGACATGGAGATCGTCACCTGGGTGTTGAGCGGCGAGCTGGAACACCGGGACTCCATCGGCAACGAGGGGATCATCTATCCCGGGCTCGCACAGCGGATGAGTGCCGGCACCGGGATCCTCCACTCGGAGATGAACCCGAGGCGGGCTACCGGCGACGTGCACTTCGTGCAGATGTGGGTCCCGCCCGACACCGAGCGGGTCGACCCCAGCTACGAGCAGCTCGACATCAATGCCCAGCTCGATGGCGGTGGCCTGGTGCCGGTCGCCTCGGGCCGTGGCCACGGCGCAGCCATAAGCCTCCGACAGCGAGACGCGGTCCTTTGGGCCGCTCGTCTCGGAGCCGGCGAGGTCGTGTCGGTACCCGACGCCCGCCACGCCCACCTGTTCGTCGCCCGGGGCCAGGGCGAGCTGACCGGCGGCGGGCCGCTCGGCACCGGCGACGCCGCCCGCCTCACCGAAGCCGGCTCGCCGGTGTTCACCGCCGGCCCCGACGGTGCCGAGATCCTGATCTGGGAGATGAGCCAGACCAGGTCGTAGTTTCTGTGTCGGTGCGTGACGAACAGGTGGCCCGGCCGGCAGACCGCTGGCTGGCGGTAGCTGAGAACCTCGTTTACTCGGTGGCGGGGGTGCTGCTGCTCGCGGGTGCGGTGATCGTGCTGGCGGCCGTCGGCTACCACCTGGTCCGCGATGTCGGTGGAGGCGCGGACGATGCGGTGACAACTGCCCTCGACGGGATGCTGCTGGTCTTCATCCTCCTCGAGCTGTTGGCCGGCGTCCGGGCCACCATGACCGAACGCAGGCTCGTGGCCGAGCCCTTCCTCGTGGTCGGTGTCATTGCCTCGATCAAGGAAATCGTCATCGTGACCCTGCGGAGTAAGGAGTCGCGAGGGGTGTCGGGCGAAGCCTTCGACGACGCCATGACCGAGATAGGGGTGCTCGCTGGGGTGGTCCTACTCCTGTCCCTCGCCACCTTCCTGGTGCGCAGGAAGGAGCGAGAGCCTCGGGAGGACGAGGGCTAAACCGAAGTTACGTGGCCTTCGACCCCCCTG
>JBOGIF010000047.1:0-3083 GCA_050742415.1 Acidimicrobiales bacterium
CGAGCAGTCCGCTCGTCCCCGGCGAGCAAGCCGCTGTTCCAACGGTTCCGTCAGGGCCGGCACGCGTCGCAGTACTTCGATCCGTCTGTGCCGGAGAATGAGCAGTCCGGCGTTTCCGTACACCCCGTCCGGAGTTTTCGTACACTCCGGCGCACGTGGTGTCGGAGGCCGCGTAGCGGCCGACGCTTGGCCCTGATTCACCTCCTGGGTTGGTCGGTGGTCGTCGTCGAGGCGTTCGGGATCGGACCGGTCCGGCGTCAGTGTGCCCGACGTTTTTGGGAATTGGAAGGACTCGTCGCTGCCCGGGTGTTTGGTCTGCTCGTGGTTTTGAGCGTGGGCGACGAGCTGCGCGGGCGTGATGCGCTGACGGCGGAGCTGCAGTGATGCTCGATCGTCCATCGCTCGGGGAGCAGCCCGAGCGGCGTGGACGGAACATGGAGGACGACGGTGCGGTAGGTGGTGGTCATCGTCCCTCCTCGGCGCCGCTGGCGTCGTGAGCCGGTGCGGATCTGTTGGTGCGCTTCGCCCCGTTCCGGCCGCGTTCACCGTCGTCGCCGCCGGTCGTCTTCGATGCGCCCTCCGGACGGCGCATTGACTCGCCGTCGAGTTCGATGCGGTGCAGGTTCTGGAGGACCCGGTCGAGGACGGCGTCGGCGATGGTGGGCTCGCCCATGGCTTCGTGCCACATGGTGATTGGCAGCTGGCTGGTGATGATCGTGGAACGGAGCCCGGCTCGGTCCTCGATGACCTCGAGGGCGTCGGCGGCCTGGTCGGGGGTGAGCGGCCTGAGGAGGAAGTCGTCGATCACGAGGACGTCGATGCGGGCCCATGATGCCGTGAGGCGCTGGAACCGTCCATCGACGCGGGCGACGGCCAGCTCGTCGAGCATGCGGCTGGCGCGCAGGTATAACGCGGTGTGGCCCCGGCGGATGGCGCAGTTCGCCAGGGCGCAGGCGAGGAAGGTCTTGCCCACCCCGGTCGGGCCGACGACGGCGACGTTGTGACGGCTGGCCACCCAGGCGGACTGGGCCAGGCCGAGCACCACTGGGCGGTCGAGCCCCCGCCGGCGGCGGAAGTCGACGTCTTCGAGCACGGCGTTGGTGCGTAGCTTGGCGGTCTTGAGATAGCGCTCGAGCCGGCGGCTCTCCCGCTCGGCGAGTTCCCGGTCGACGAGCAGCCCGAGGCGCTCCTCGAACGACAGTGCCTGGTGGCTGGCGGACTCGGCCTGGTCGGCCAGGCCGGCGGCCATGGCCGGGAGCTTGAGGGCGTAGAGGCCCTCGATGGTCTGGTGGTTGAGCACGTGGGTTCCTTTCATTGGTAGTAGTCCGGGCCGCGGACGTTGTCGTGGCTCGGATGGGCCCGCCCCGGGCCCTCCGCCGGCAGCGGCTGGCGGTCGAGCCCGGTGCGCAGGATGGACTCGACCGAGCGGTAGCTGTAGGCCCGCACCGCCAGGGCCCGCCCGCAGGCGGCCTCGAGGCGGTCTGAGCCGTAGCGGTCGCCGAGGCGGACGATGCCCAGGCAGGAGCGGAAACCCTGCTCGGGATGGGGGCGGGCGGCCATGACCGCCTCGGCGAGCTTGGCCGTGGCCGGTCCGGTCCTGGCCGCCCACGAGATGATGCGCGACGGCGTCCAGGCGGCGTGGCGGCGGTGGGACTCGGGCATGTGCGCCGGATCGGTGCTGTAGCCGGGGGTGAACCTGCGCACGTGCGACGCGACGCGGCGGTGTCGGTGGAAGACCTCGACCGTGGCGGCCGACAGCCGCACGTCCACGGCCTCGCCGGCCAGGCGGTGAGGGACCGAGTAGTAGTGGCGCTCGGCCCGAACCTCAATGTGGTAGTCGATGTTGACCTTCGCCTTGCGCCAGACGGCGAACTCGTAGCGATCGGCCGGCAGCGGCCGCAACGCCGGGCGGTCGAGCTCCTCAAACAGGCTCCGCCGCGACCCGGCCAGCTTCTTGAACGGCCGGGCGTTCACCCACTCGACCAGCCGGCCGATCTCGACGTTGGCCTCGCCGAGGCCGGTGAAGCGCTCGTTGCGCAGCCGGGCCATGATCCACCGCTCGGCCAGCAGCACGCCGGCCTCCACCTTCGCCTTGTCCCGGGGCTTGTAGCTGCGCGTCGGGATGACGGCCACGCCGTAGTGGGCGGCCATCTCCTGATAGGTGGCGTTGACGTCGGGCTCGTAGCGGTTCGGGCGCGTCACCCCCGAGCGGAGGTTGTCGCACACCACGATCCGCGGGCAGCCTTGTAGGAACTCAAAGGCGTGGACGTGGCCGGCGACCCAGTGGAGCAGCTCCTGGGACCGGAGCGCCTCGGCATAGAGGTAACTGCTCGCCCCCAGCACCGCCACGAACAGCTCGGCCTCGAACGCCAGGTCGCCGGTCCTGCCGTCGTAGATCGGGATCCGCCGTCCCGGGAAGTCGACGAAGAGCTTCTCGCCCGCCTTGTGCTCCTGGCGCATGACGACATCGACGTGGCGCTGCCAACGCCGGTAGCGCTCACAGAACTGGCTGTAGGCGTAGCCGTCGGGGAACGCTTCCCTGTACTCAAGCCACACCAGCATGAGCGTGACATGGGGCCGCCGCAGCTCGATGTGCACCCTCTCCCAGTCCGGCAACGGACGCGCCTCCACCGGCGGGGCAGCCGTGGCGAACAGCAGGCCCTCGAGGGCGTCGTCGTCGAGACCCTCGGGCAGCGGCCAGCTCAACCCCGCCGCCTTCGCCCGCCTCAGGTGGTCGCCGACGGTGGTGAACGGGATCTGGAGCGACGCGGCGACGTCGCGCAGGCTGAGGCCCTCTTGCCTCAGTCGGAGTGCATCTCGGATCTTCCGCATGCTGATATGGGGCCGGGGCATCGGCGCCTCCTTGAACGGTCCTGGTCGACGGTTCAAGTCAAGGTGCCGTGCCCCTCACCTCACGCCAGCGCTACGCGGCCTCCCGCCCGGTGTACGAAAACTCCGGAATCCGTGTACGGATTCAATCGGAATAGGTGTACGAAAACCCCCGGAGCGCGCACCGGAGAAGACGCAGGACGACGCCCGCTGGGCGGTCGAGACGGCCGAGCGCGCGCTGCGCGGTGTCGAGG
>JBOGIF010000048.1:0-2148 GCA_050742415.1 Acidimicrobiales bacterium
GGCCGATCACGAAGGCGGACGCTCCCGCCAGCCAGGCCAGGCGCACCAGGATGGAGATCGTTTCGAAGTCCATCGGCTCAGAGGCCGTGAACTAACCGGCTCGGCGTCTGCCGGGGCCCGGTCGCGGCGATGAACGAGGTCGGCCGGACGGCCGTTCGCCGGATGGGCGGCCGGTGGAGGCCGGTCCTCGGCTCCCGCTGCCCCTGGTCACCCTGACCCATCACGGTTCGGGGGCTCATCCGGCGGGTCATCCGGCCGCCCCCACCCGGAGGGCCAGGGTCCGATCGAGATTGTGGGCGAGGGCGAACCAGAGGAGGATCGAGCGGACCTTGTCGAGCCCTCGGACCCGGAACTGTTGCAAGCCGCGGTTGCGGGCGAGGGCATTGACCCACTCGGCCGTGGCGGCCCGCTCGCGGTAGATGGCCTGGGCTTCGGGGCTGTCCATCCGGGCGCGCCACTCGGCGACGGCCGGACTGTCAGTGGGGTGGTGGCTGACGGCTCGTCGCGGACGGATCATCGGCGGTGCGTAGATGGTCGTGCCGCAGGCGCTCAGGTCGTCGATCTCGGCGAGGCTGACGTAACCGCCGTCAGCCAGGAACTCGCCGGGGGCGCGGCCATAGTGCGCACGGATCCGGTCGACGGCGGGGGCGAGCTGACCCAGGTCGGAGCCGATGTTCGTGACCGCCACCCCGCACACGAGGCCCGAGTCGACCGCGGTCGTGTACTGGCCGTTGTAGGCCGGGCGATAGCCGCCGTCGCCCAGACGCATGACCCGGGCCTCGGGATCGGTCGTGGAGGCACGGGCCTCCTCGGGTGGCTTCTGATTGCGCCGCTTGGCGGCTTCGAGCGCGGGCAGCTGCTCGAGCGCCCGGCGGACGCGGTCGGCCCGCTCGGTCGCGGCCCGCGCTCGGGCGGCGGCGACCCGCCGGCTGGTGGCACTCGGGTCCTCGTCGAGCTCTGCTTTGAGCGCCTCGACCTGGGCGTCCGCCTCGGTCAACGCCCGCTCCAGGGTGGCCCGCCGGCGGAAGCTCGCCGCGCCCGCTCCCGCGCGCACCCGGATCCCGTCGTGGGCGACCCGGCTGAGGGTCACCTCGCCGGTCGAGAGGAGCGCCGCGACGCTCTGGACGAGGAGCGCGTCAAGGAGGTCGGCCTGCTCGACCCGGAAGTCGGCCAGGGTGTGATGGTTGACGCCGACCCCGCCACACAGCCAGCGGTACGCGTCGTGCTCCTCGCACAGGCGATCGAGCGCCCGCGCCGAGCCGACGCCCTCAAGGGTCGCGTACAACCACAGGGACACGAGGATCGCCGGGTCGATCGGCGGACGGCCGGAGTGGCCCTCAACCGCCTTGATCCGGGCGTGGAACGCGGCCAGGTCGAGACCCTCGACGAAGGCCCACACGAGGCGGGCCCGGTGGTCGGCCGGGAGGAGACTCTCGAGATCGGAGGGGCGGAGCGTGATCTGGTTGCGCTGCGGGCGCTGGAGCCGCGGTCGGCCCCGCCCCTCAGGCTCGGCTGGGCCGGCTTCCGTGGGTGGGAGATCGAACAGCTCGTCCATGTCCGAATCGTAGCTGCGAGCGGCGGCCCTGGGAATCCCCCCAGCCGAAAGATTCACAGCCTCTCAGTCGCAAGCAGGTAGGCTAGGAGCGCCCAGACCTTGCGGCCCTTCGGCGGCGGTGCCGGGCCGCCATCACGTTCAACGCGCGGCACTCCGAGCAGGTGGATGGACAGGGACGCCGACATCGCATGATTATGGCCGGGCGCTCGCTGTCGGCTCCAGTTCGCCGCTCTTGCGCCAGCCCATGACCGGACGGTCATACTGGATAAGCCAGGTTGCTCGAATTCATTGCCAGCCGGATCCGGCCCGCGGGGCAACGTGAACCCTTATCGACGCTGTGCCATGTGTCCCCTGCGTCTCATGAAGGTCGTCGGTAGACCTGGCTGGGCCGCGTTCGGCGATCCGACCAACATCCTGTATGCGGTACCAGCAATCGAACCGTGGGCGACTCCGACACGAAGGTCCGCAACTGGTCGCCTCGGCGTGCACGGACGGCCGCCATGGCTTCCCCGGAGGAGTGACGGCCGGAGCGGGAGAAGGAGCGGGCCCGTCGTGCCCGACTAGACGGCCAGGCCGAGCTGTTCTCGGAGCAG
>JBOGIF010000049.1:0-2030 GCA_050742415.1 Acidimicrobiales bacterium
CTTCGTGGGGGACCGCGAGCGCATCATCACCGCCCACGGCGTGGCCAAGCTGTCGACCTCGGTCGCCTCCTTCACGATCGGGTCGTCGGTGGCGACGATCGACACCACCCGCTCGCAGATCCTCAACCGGCTGATGAACAACGTCGCCTGCCCGCCGCCGGCGCCGCCCTGCAACACCGCCAACCTGTCCCTCGCTGGTTACAACGGGTTGGCCACCTCGAAGGTCAGCCTCGAGACCCTCAAGACGCAGATGGGTTTCGCAGCCTTGACGCCCGAGCAGTTCCTGACCCAGAACTTCAATGCTGCCGATCTGGTCGGCTCGACCGCCGACGTCCTCTCCAACACGCCTGGGAACGACACCGCGGTGGCGGACCTGAACGTGCTGGAAGCCGCCCTTCGTGCCCGGGTGCTCCCGATTCCCCCGATGAACCTGGGCCAGCTCCTCAAGGTCGCCACCGGCTCGGAGGGTTCCGCCCTGGCGTCGTCATTCAACGTCCTGCAGCTGGTGACCGGTACGGCGCAAGTGGCCAATGGCACCAATGCCGTTTCCATCCCCAACCTGTCGATCGCGCCGGTCCTTGGTCTCTTGGGAGTCGATGCCAGCGTCACCCTGATCTCCAAGCCGGTCACCTATGTCGGCCCTGCTCCGGGAGTCACCGTCTTCACGACCCAGGCCGACGTCACCGTCACCGCTCGCGTCAGCGTCCTGGGACTTGTCGACGCTGAGATTCCGATCCACCTCACCGGTGGAGGGGCCAGCGGAAGCCTCGTCGCCATCCGATGCACGACCGTGCCGCCGTCGATCGGTGTTCACGTCGACACGAGCGCCGCCACCGCGAACGCCAACGCGACGCTGAGGGTCCTGGGCGGCCAACCGCTCGTCGAACTCGTCATGAACAAGCCGCTCGGCGTCGCCACCAGCACGCCCGATCCGACGAACTTCAACTACCCGGCCGAGTTCGCTCCGCTCTCCAAGCACATCGGATCGACCACGCTGGGTCTTTCAGCGCCCGGCGCCTTCAGCCTCAACTCGAACCTTCCGGTCAACCTGCTCAACGCAATCGTGAACAACACGCTGAACACCGTTGTCATCCCGGCTCTGTTTGCCGCTCTCGGTCCCATCCTCAACAGCGTCGACAACCTGGCCATTCGTCCCATCCTCGAGGCCCTTGGGTTGGACATCGGCGCCGCCGACGTGACCGCGAACTTCATCACCCCGCCGCCCCCCGCCTGCTCGGGAGGTATCCCGACCCTCGTCGAGTAGTAGTCGGACCGGCTAGGCCGCCGACGGCGGCGCTGGGTCGCTGAAGTGGACCCAGCGGTAGTCAAGCGGCTCGCCCCGGGGGTGTTTCCAGTTGCCGGGCGCTGGTGGGCCGGTCGGAGGCGCGGGCTTGCCGCACGGTGTCAACTCTCGGCCCCGTTCGTCGGTGAATACCATGCCGTCGGGTTGGTCGGCATCACCAACGATGCCGAGCCTGTCCCTGTGGTGCAATCGGTGATGTGATGCACGTGAAGCCATTTCGTCCGGTCACATCCTGGTACCCGACACCCACGGTCCCGTTCCTCCACGGCGATTCGGGTGCGGACGGGGGCGGTCCGGTAGGCCCGGCCCACGCTGATGGGCTTGCCCGCAGTCTCGAACACCGGGCGCACCCGGCAGTCACAGCTCACGTACCGCCGTTGACCTCGGTGTCGGCCTCGACGTGGAGCAGGACCAGGTGACGGTCCCGGTGGGCCCGGGCACTGGCGCCGGGGCTGGTAGAGCGATCGGCCATCATCATTGTACCCAACACGTTCGATATGCAGCAAGACATACCGAATATTCGTCCGAGATCGTTAACATATGCCAGCCGCGTCGGTGTAGCTTCCATACATATGATCCGTACCGCGATCTACCTCGAGGAGGGCCAGCGACATCGCCTGGCGGAACGTGCTGCTGCCGGTGGCACGGAGTGGAGGGCGCGCTGGTCGAGCGCGCTGGCGTCCACGTCGGGCATAGCGCCCTCTCTGCCCGCGGGTGAGCCATATGG
>JBOGIF010000050.1:0-5311 GCA_050742415.1 Acidimicrobiales bacterium
CAGCGAATTCGTCGGCCACGCCGGTCGGTACCACCTCTACCTCGGGCTGGCCGATGAGCCAGAAGCTCTCACTGCTCGAACGCTTCTTCTTGAGGTCCGCGGTGGCGAGGTCCATATTCATCTCAGCCCGAAGGAAGGTCATTCCGGCCTTCCCCGCGTCCATGCTGTCGATGTCCTTCGCCGCCTCGGGGTCGAACTCGAACGCCAGGAACAGGAGTACCGATGGCCGGGGACTGAGCCGCTGCGCTTCCTCCCATGCAAGTTCGACTTGGCGCTGCTCGAGCAGCATGTGCTCGGGACCGAAGGACACCACGACGCGAGCGCCGTCGAGCGCGCCCGCTTCGCCGTTTGACCGGACGACGGCGTCAGCGTGGAGGTAGCGGGCGCCCGCGAGCGGCTCGACCGTGCCAAAACGGATGTGCTGTCCTCCCTTCCCGCGCACCCCGGAGCCGAGCAGCTCCGAACGCCACTCGCTCTGACGAAGAGTCTCGCCCTCCCGGGCCACCGAGTCGTCGCCGGCCGGCGTCGCCGGCAGATCGGAGATCGGCTCCACGATCGGGGCGGGAACTGCCTCGACGGTGAACGGCCCCGTGACTCGCGTGACGTTGGGCTTGAGCTGGGGCCGGTCGTAGAGAGGCTCGGGCGGCGCGTACTTGGCGATCGATGCCTCGATTGCTTCCCTGCTCATGCCCTCGACGATCTCGGGGTTGTTGGCGATGCTCTCCAGGGTGACGTGGGCCGCGGTTTCGTATACGAAGCCGCTGGCCACCCCCTCCTCGGGACGGGCCAGCTCGTAGTAGTCGAAGGCGGCCGTCATCAGGCGCTGTTTGGCGAGCGTGACAGCAACGCGTGAACTGTCGACGGTGATCCAACGCCGACCCCATTCCTCGGCCACGTACGCCGTCGTGCCTGAGCCACACGTCGGATCGAGCACAAGGTCGCCGGGGTCTGTAGTCATGAGCAAGCACCGCTGGACGACCTTGGTGTTGGTCTGGACTACGAAGATCTTGTCGTCGGTGAAGTTGCCCGTCCCGGTATCGGTCCAGATGTTGTTGAGCGCCCGGTAGCCGAAGTCGTCGGCATACCGGACATACCGGATGCTGTTCTTCGCAACGTGGATCCGCCCGGCCAGTGCAAGCCGCTTCATACCGTCGGGGTAGCCCGCCTTCCAGTGGGAGCCGACACCCGGGGGGTAAGGCTTGCCGAGGTGCTCGAAGACCTGGGGCGTCGAGGAGGCCCCCTGGGATTTAAGGTTGTCCGGCGTGTAAAGCCGGCCTTCCGGCAACGGCTCGTCGCCCCGTAGCTCCTTGGCCCTGAGGCCCCGATAGGTCCCGTCCAGGAACATCACCCACCGATAGGTGCTCGACGGGTTCTTGTCGGCGTCGATCCACAGCTTCCTGACCTTCACCTCCTTCTTGTCCCGGGCGTACCAGAGCAGGTAGTCGCCCGCCCGAGCCAGCTCCCGGCTCTGGAAGCCACTGGTCGTCGCGAAGGAGATCAGCGATACAAAGTTGGTGACGCCGAACACCTCGTCGAGGAGATTGCGCACGAGGTGGACGTTCCTGTCGCTGATCTGGACGAAGACACTCCCGGTGGTCGCCAGGAGGTCCTTTGCCAACCACAGGCGATCGCGGAGATAGCTCAAGTACGAGTGGATGTCGAGCTCCCACATGTCCCGGAACGCCTTTAGGGTCTCCGGTTCGCTGGTGAGGTGGTCGTCCTTGCGGTCCTTCACCTCCGACTTCTTGACGAAGGGCTGGAAGTTCGACCCGTACTCGATCCCGTAGGGAGGGTCCATGTAGATCATCTGGACCTTCCCCGCCATGCCCTCCTTTTCGAGGAGGGAGTTCATGACGAGCAGCGAGTCGCCAGCGACCAGCCGGTTCGACCAGCGATGCTGGTGCCGGTAGAAGTCGACCGCGTCGCGAAGCGGAGGGTTCTCCTCCGCTACCTCAAAGAGTCCCATCTGTGCCGGCTTTGTGGTGACGGGGGCCCGCATGGCGTCGACCAGGGTGCGGGGGTCGACGCGCTCGTGGACGTGCAGCGACACAGTTGGCACGTCGAAGCCGGTTCGCTCGGCCTTGCCCGCCCAGGTCAGGTACGGGCTCCGCATGGCACGGAGCCGTTCGAAAGCGTTCTGCGCCTCGTTGACAGTCTCCGCTGCCAGCCCTTCGCTGATGATCCCGTCAAGCTCGGCGGCGACCTCAGTCCCGTCGAAGCGCAACTCTGGATCAAGGTGTGGATCGAAGGCGTAGGCCACCCGCGCTCCATCGGGGTCGGTCGCCGGCGTCACGAGGCCCACTGGCGGGTTGTTGAGCCGCTTCTTGTCGGGGTGCTCGTACTGCTCGACCTGATCCTCCGGCTTGCGCGGCACCTATCGAGACTACGACGCCGATTCAGAGAGATGGAGCGGGAGGCCGACATGAGTCGACGCGCCCGCGCTGCAGGCAGGTGGTGGAACATCACGATCCTTTCGCCGTGCTTGGCCTGAGAGGCGACCGGTAGCACGGCGCGGTCGCGAGCGCTGCACCACCCTACGACTTCCATGACCGCCAGTAAACGCTGGAGGTCGAGTACGGGATCGCAAGAAAATGCGATGGCGTCGCGCCATTTCGACCCTCTGAACGGCCTAGTTCTACATAGACCACCAGCACGAACAGACGAGTGCATTGGGCCGGGCGGGACGCCGGCCGTGATGCGGGCCAACACCCTCAAGGCGTCCTCCGCCGGCCTGGCGGCCCTCGTCGACTATTACGCCGGCCTCGCTGCCGACCAGCTCCACCGGGACGGCGCCGGTCGAGGGCCGATCGACTACTACCTCGATCCGGCCGAGCCGGCCGGGCGATGGTGGGGCGAGGGTCGTGGTGCCTTGGAGCTGGCCGGCGACGTCCAGCCCGAGGAACTCGGAGCCCTCTTCCGTGGCCGTCATCCCGGACACGGTGGTCAGCTGGGCCGAGGTTTTGGAGCCAAGTCGGCCCGGGGCTTCGACGCCACCTTTTCGGCGCCCAAGAGTGTCTCGGTGCTGTGGGCGCTTTCTCCCGATCCGTTCGTGCGGGCCGAGGTACTGGTCAGCCACGACACGGCGGTGACGGCCGCCCTCGACTGGCTGGAGGTTTACGGCGGCGTCACTCGTCGCGGACGCGACGGCGTTCACCAGGTCGAGACCCGGGGCCTGGTGGCAGCGTTGTTCCGCCAGCACACCAGCCGCAGTGCCGATCCACAGCTGCACACCCACGCCATCATCGCCGGCAAGGTCCAGGACCTGACCGGCGTCTGGCTTTCGCTTGATGCCCGGTTCCTGAAGCGCCAGCAACGCACCATCGGCTGGATCTACGCCGCTGCTCTGCGGGCCGAGCTGGCCACTCGTCTCGGTTTGAGCTGGGGACCGGTGACCGAGGGCCACGCCGACATCGTCGGAGTACCGGACATACTCCTCCAGGAGTTCTCCAAGCGTTCCGGGCAGGTCGAGGCGGCTCTGGCGGAGCGGCTCGCCGCCTGGGTGGAGGCCCACGACGGTGCAGAGCCCGATCCCCGCATTATCTACCGACTGGAGCGGACGGCCGTGCTCGACAGCCGGCCGGACAAGGAACCCATCGGCGACGCCGAGGCCCTCCGGGCCGAGTGGTGCCGAAGGGCGGCTTCGGCCGGAGTCGACACTCTGGAACTGCCTTCGGGTCAACATGAGGTTCCTGGCACGGCCGTCTCGGACCGCGACGCGATCATCACGGAGGCACTGGCGCGAGTGGCCGCCTCCTCCTCGACATGGCTCGCCGCCGACCTCGCCCGCGAGATCGCCACCTTGGTTCCGGCCGAAGCCGCCGCGTCGGCGACGGGGTTGGTTTTCGCACTGGTCGACGACCTGGCCGTCGAGGCCGCCGGGCGTTGCGTCGAGCTGCACGGGCCAGCATCGCCAGGGGTTGCCACGCGGCGGGACGGCCGGCCGGTGACCAGGTGGCCACCCGACGCAACGACGCCACGCTGACGACCGAGAACGGCTCGCCCGTCCGCAACCGCCAGACCTGGACCGTCACCGAGGTCGGAGAGGACGGCTCCCTGACGCTGACCGATCCCAAGCGGGGCCGCGTACAGCTCCCGGCCCGGTACGTGGGCCGACACCTCGAGCTGGGATGGGCTGTGACCGGCTACGGCAACCAGGGCGTCACCACCGACCACGGGATCTGCGTGGTGGAGCCGTCCCGCAGCCGGGCCGGCCTCTACGTCGCCATGACCAGGGGACGGGGGCGCAACGTGGCCTGGATCTTGGACAAGACCGGACTGGTCGAAGCCGAGGATGCCTTCACGTCCGCCATGGCCCGGCCGGCCAACCCCCAAACCGCCCACGCCGTACGGCGGCAGTTCGGCGGCGAGGTGCCCGAGCCCGTGGAGGACACCCCGGCGCAGCGCATGATCCGGCGCCTCGACCAGGTCCAAACCCGGACCGGGCCGGTACGACGTCTCGGTCGCTGAGGTTGCGTCGCGAGATCTGGCGGTGCTCGGCGGCCTAGTGAAGTGACTACCCGCCACAGGAGGCCAGCCATGTCCAGCACCGTTTCCACCGACCGTCTCCCGCTGATGGACCTGCCGGCACTGGCAGTACGCCTCGGCGTCAACCACCGCCACGTCCGCCGCCTCGTCGCCGAGCGACGCATCCCCTTCCTCAAGTGGGGCCACCTGCTCCGATTCGACCCGGCCGAGATCGACACCTGGCTGAACACGGCTCGCGTACGTCAAGGGCCGTAGGCTTGGGTGTGGCGTCGCCGGCCCGCCTCTTGGCCGTGCCCCTTCATCCAGGAGTCGACGTGGCCGATGGCCCGCGGCTCGGAGGGAGTGCCCGCCGTGGCGCACGTACAGGACCGCTGGGAGAAGACCGTCGATGGGGCTCGGATCAGGACCGCCCGCTACGGCAAGGGGATGCGCTGGCAGGCGCGCTACCGGGACCCGGACGGACGGGAGCGCACGAAGGACTTCGCACGGAAGTACGACGCGGAGCGCTTCCTGACGACGGTGACGTCGGACGTCCTTCGCGGCTCGTACGTGGACCCCGACGCCGGCAAGGCCACCTTCGGTGACTTCGCGAACCGGTGGCTGGAGGCCCAGACCTTCGGTGATACAACTCGTGAGGCGACGGAGCTTCGCCTCCGCGTCCACGCCATCCCCGTCCTCGGCCGCCGGGAGCTTCGTGATATCCGACCGTCGGTCGTCCAGGCGTGGCTCCGCGGGCTCCAGGAGCGGCTCGCACCGACCTACGTCCGGGCGATTCTCACGAATGTGTCCTCGGTCCTGGCCGCCGCTGTCGACGACGGGCTGATCG
>JBOGIF010000051.1:0-29411 GCA_050742415.1 Acidimicrobiales bacterium
AGCCAGTAGCTGGGCACGCCGGCGGTGGCGTAGGCGGCGCGCTTGAGGTTCAGGTCGATGAGCCGGGTGCTCGGCGACTGGATCTCCACCACCAGCAATGGCGTTCCGACGAGGCGCCTCGCACGGATGTCGGACCGGCGGATAACCAGCACGTCGGGCTGCAGGACGGTGCGTTCGTTGACCTGGTAGTCGAACGGAGAGGTAAGGACGAGGTGGTCCCTTCCGGCAGCGGCGAGAAGCTCGGCGGCCAGCGAGGTTGCGGAGGCCTGGTGCGCCATCCCGGGAGCGGGGGTCACGAGTAGCGCACCGTCGAGAAGCTCGTGACGGTGGCCGTCGTCGGGAATGGCGTCACGGTCTTCGACCGTGAGCTCCACTCCCCAGGGCAGCGTAAATGCCACCGTTGAAGCGTAACCCCGGGGCGCGGGATTCAGGCGCTCAGGACTTGGATCGCGACCTGATCTCGTCGTAGAGGCGGACCGTGTCGGCGATTAGGCGGGAGGGCGTGAACAGCCTGGCGGCCCGCTCGGCGGCGGTCTTGCCCATGGTGGAGCGCAGCGCCGGATCGTCGAGGAGGCGGCTGACGGCATCGGCCAGGCTTTCGGGCGACGGTCCGGTGACGAAGCCGGTCTCACCGTCGACGACCACCTCGGCGGCGCTGCCCACCGCCGTCGTGACTGCCGGGCGCCCGGCGTGGGCCGCCTCGATGAGGCTGACGGGCATGCCTTCGTTGTCGGAGGTGAGCACCACCACGTCGGCGGCGGCGTAGACGGTCTCCACGTCTCCCCGCCAGCCGAGGAAGCGGACCGCGTCCCCCAGGCACTCGGCGCTCGCCCGCATGGTGTAGGCCAAGGGGCCCTCGCCCGCGACGACGAAAAGGGTGTCGGGGTGGCGGGCCGCCAGCTGCGTCGCCACGTCGACGAAACGGTCCGGCCGCTTCACGGCGGTGAGGCGGGCGACGAAGGCTACGACCGGACGGTCCGGGGGCAGGCCGAGGGTGGCCCGGGCTTCTGGCGGCATCGGTGCCGGCGGCAGGGCGAGGCCCGGAGCCACGACGGCGTACTGCGCCGGTCGGCCGACACCGGCAGCCAGCAGCTCGTCGCGAACCCGGGTGCCGACGGCCACCAGACGGGTGGTGCGCAAGGCCAGAACCCGTTCGGTCAGGACTATGGCGCCGGTCACACGGGGCGAGAAGTAGCCGCTGAGCAGGTGGCCGTGGAAGGTGTGGACGGTGGCCGGCATCCGGCACGCGAATGCCGCCACCCTTCCGAGCGCCCCGGCCTTGGCCGTATGGGTGTGCACGATGTCGGGCCGGAAGGCGCGGATCTCGCGCACCACCGCGGCGAGGGCCCGCACGTCGCCCAAGGGGTCGGGGTCACGGCCGAGCCCGGGGATGCGAACCACGTCGAGACCTTGGTGGTCGCCGTTGTCGCCGGTGCCCCCCGCCCCGGCCGCCCCGCCGTCGGCCCGCAACGACGTCCAGTCGGCCTCGCCGGCGCCGACGTCGCCCACCAGCAGCCGGGTCTCGAACCGATCGGCCGGCAGCCCCCGGGTGAGAGTGGTGACCTGCAACGCCGGCCCGCCCACGTTCATCCGGGCGATGACCCTCAACACCCGGGTCCTGGCCACGCGACGACTGTAAGCGTGACGCCCTCTTCGGCCGAGCCGGAGTGTCGCGCCGCTCGTTAGCGACGGAAGTACCCTTGGAACGTGTCGAGCCAGGACGTGAGTCTCGAAGACTTCGAGCGAGGCCTCGTTTCGCCTCCTACCGCCACCCGGGGAGCTTGACGGCGGCACCTGAGCGCCCAGATCTCCGGAGAATCAACCGATGCCAATGCCGATCAACGTCGCTGACGAACCCCGGCCCGCTGGCGACTCAGCCGGCGAGGGCCCCGCCGATCTGGCCTATGGGCTGGTCGCAAACCTGTCGAGTGTCATACGCGGCAAGCCCGATGCGGTCCGGCTGTCGGTGGTCGCCCTGCTGGCCGGCGGGCACCTGCTCGTGGAGGACGTGCCGGGAGTCGGCAAGACCCTTTTGGCCAAGGCGCTGGCCCGCTCGGTGGGCGGCAGCTTCGCCCGCATCCAGTCCACGCCCGACCTGCTCCCGGCAGACATCACCGGTACCAACGTCTTCCGCCCGGGGGACGGCACGTGGGAGTTCCGGCCGGGCCCGCTGTTCGCCAACGTGGTCATCGTCGACGAGGTGAACCGGGCCACCCCCCGGACCCAGTCGGCGCTGCTCGAAGCCATGGAGGAGCGGCAGGTCACCGTCGACGGTGAGACCCGGGCGCTACCGGATCCCTTCTTTCTCGTGGCCACCCAGAACCCGTTCGAGCACGCCGGCACCTTCCCGCTGCTCGAGGGCCAGCGGGACCGCTTCGCGGTGGTCGTGCACCTCGGCCACCCCGACCGCGACTCCGAACGCGAGTTGCTGCTGGGCACCGGGGGGATCCAGGCCCTGGAGAAGGTCGAGCCGGTGACCGACCCGACAGGTCTGAGCGCGGCAGTGGCGGCGGTGGGTCAGGTCCACTGCTCGACCGCGGTGGCCGACTATGTGATCGACCTGGCTGCCGCCACCCGGGCCCACGCCGCGGTGGTGACGGGCGCGAGCCCGCGCGCCAGCCTGTCTCTTCTCGACGCGTCGAAGGCCTTCGCGGCGATGGCTGGCAGGCGGTTCGTGCTGCCCGACGACGTGAAGGCAGTGGCGGTGCCCGCACTGGCGCATCGCCTGCTCCTCCCCGGCGGCCCCGACATGGCCGCCGGCGCCGCGGTGGTGCGATCGGTCCTCGACACCGTGCCGGTCCCGCCCCTGCCCGCCCGGTGAGCAACCTGCATACCAAACGGTATGCTTAGGGTTGTGACCACCCAGATAGCAGTCAGGGTTCCGGACACGCTCGTGGACGAGCTCGACGATCTTGTGGCCCGGGGGGTGTACGAAAGTCGGGCAGCGGCAGTCCGGGCTGGCATCGAAGCGGTCGCCGAGCGTGAGCGGCGTTCTGCCGTGGACGAAGCGATTGTCGCCGGGTATACCCGCAGGCCGTCGACGCCGGCAGAGGATGCCGCGGCACTCGCGTCGCTACGGGAGTCCATTTTGGAGGAACCGTGGTGAGGGGTGGGCCGGCCATGCCATCCAGGGGGGAGGTGTGGTGGGGTGAGATCCCCGAGTCGGGGCGCCGCCCATACCTCATCCTCAGCCGAAACGCGGCTATCCCGGTTCTTGGGTCGATTGTCGTTGCGCCGGTCACCAGGACGGTTCGCGGCATCCCTACAGAAGTGGCGCTGGGCCCGGAGGACGGAATGCCCACCGAGTGTGCGGCGTCCCTGGACAGCATCCGGGTAGTGCCCAAGGCGAACCTCGTGCAGCGGTTGTGCTCACTCGGCCCGGCCCAGATGGCGCTCACGTGCGCCGCGCTTCGCAAGGCAGTGGACTGCTGAGGTCGGACGCACGCCGGGATCGGCGACAGCGGGGCAGCCGCGCTGGCGGGTTGCGGCCGGTGGCGTTGTCCCGGCAGTTCATGGTGCTGGCGGCCATGGCGGCGGCCTTCCAGCTCGTGTCGAGCACGACCGGATCGGATTGGCTGGTCGTGGTCGTGGCCGGCTTGGTGGCGACGCTGGCCCTGTCGGCCGTGCTGCCCGTCCTCACCCTCACCGGGGCGCGGCTCTCCGTAAGGGCCCCGACCGACGCGGTCGCCGGGCGGCCGATGACGGTGGCCGTCACGGCGGCGGGCCGGGTAGCCGGCACCAAGCTCCGGGTGGTGCGGCCGCTCGGCGACTGGGTGCGGGTCGACGGCAGCGGCACCGGCGACGTGGTCGTCACGCCGGACCGGCGTGGCGTGCTCACCGCGGTCGACGTGGAGGTGCGGTCGGCGGCACCGTTCGGGCTGGTGTGGTGGCGCCGCCGTTCCAGGCTTCCGCTCGCCCGCCCGTTGGAGGTGGCACCGGCACCTCTCGCGGTCGAGGTGCCGAGCGAGAGAACCGGCGAGGGCGTCGCCACCGGCGCAAGCCCGGCTCATCCGATCCCCGGCGACGAGCTGGTGCGGTCGGTGCGCGAGTACGTGCCCGGCGACCCGCCGCGGTCGGTGGCGTGGGCGGCCACGGCCCGCCACGGCCGGCTGCTGGTGAAGGAGCGAGAAGGGGACGCGGGCTCCGCGCTGACGATCGTCGTGGACCTGCGGTCGGACGGCTCTGCCGCCGGCCGGGCCGCGGTCGAGGACGCGGCATCCCGGGCGGCGGGCTTGGCGGTGGCGGCGTTGCGGAGCGGTACGGCGGTGGTCCTGGGCACATCGGAGGCTGGCGGCCTTCCTCGTCTTGGGCCGGCGGAGACAGGCCTCGAGGTCGGCCGAAGGTTGGCCCGGGCGGCGGGGGACGGGCCACCCGCCGAACCGCCGGGCACCGCTGGCGGGTACGGCCACGGCGTGGTGAGGGTCTCCGCCCGGTGACGGTGACGGTGACGGGGTGACGAGGACGGGGGAGGGGTGGGTCGAGGCGCTCAAGCGCATCAATACGCCGCCGCCCCCCGAGGACTCGAGGGCGCTGCGGCTCAGCGTGATGATCGCCGTGTGGGCGGCAGCCGCCGGTGTGGTTGGCCAGGGTATCGGCGACCGCCGGCTCGGCCTGCTGGTGCTTGCGGGCATCCCGGTCGGCTCGTTCACCTCGTACCGCCTCCGCCACCGTCCCGGCTACCGGCGCAAGGCGGCTTTGGCCGTGGTGGCGACGGTGGCCTTCGTCCAATTCCTGACGACCGCGGCCAGCGGGTCGAACAGCAATGAACTGCGGGTGCCCCTGGCCGAGCTGTTCCTCTGGATCCAGCTGCTGCACTCCTTCGACCTTCCGTCGAGGCGTGACCTCCTGTTCTCCCTGCTGTCGAGCCTGGCCCTGGTGCTGGTCGGTGGCGTTCTCTCCATATCGCCAGGGTTCGGCGTGCTGCTGGCGATCTGGGGAGCGGCCGCCCTGGTGAGCCTGGTGTTGGCTCAGCGCAGCCAGCTCAACGAGCTGCCGCCCCTGTCGGCCGCCGCGCCCCTCTCCCGCCGGGCGGCGGTCGGCCTGGTGTTCGGGACGGTGGCACTCGTTGGCATGGTCACCGCTGTCACCTTCGTCCTCATCCCCGACGCCGGGTCCCCCGAGCAGGTGAGCGCTCGCGCCCACCTGGCCGGCGGTGCCGGCGTTCCGGACCCGTCGACGATCTACAACCCCACGATCGGGCGGACGCGAGCGAGCTTCGGGTACTTCGGGTTCTCCAGCTCGCTGGACCTGGCGGCGCGGGGACGTCCCGACGGGACGCCGGTCATGAGGGTGCGGGCCAGCCGGCCCGACTTCTGGCGGGGCCAGACGTTCGACACCTGGGACGGCCGCCGCTGGTCCATCGCCGACGAGCGGGCGGTGCCCGTCGGCGGGCGCTTCCCGCTGGAGATCGAGCCGGCGCCCGAGGAGAAGCTCGTGCAGTACCTCGGCCGGCCGTTCGTGCAGACCTTCTATCTTCAGCGTCCGGGGCCCAACCTGCTGTTCGGCGCCTACAAGCCCGACCAGGTCTTCGCGCCGGTGCCGTCGCTCCTGACGCTGCCCGACGGCACGATGCGCACCACCGTGCAGATGGGCCCCGGGACGGTCTACACAGTCGTGAGCCGGCGTCCGCCGGTGACCGAGACCCTACTGCGCGACACGTCGACGCGTGTATCGGTTTCGGCCGACTTCATGGGCCGCAACACGCAGCTTCCACCCGGGGTGACGCCGCGGGTGCGGGCGCTGGCCGCCGAGGTGACGGCGGGAGCGCCGACGGCCTACGACAAGGTGCGGGCGCTGGAGGCGTGGATGGGGGCCAACACCACCTACACCCTCGACATCCCGTCACTGCCGCCGGGCGCCGACGCAGTGGACCATTTCCTGTTCGTCGACCGCCGGGGCTTCTGCGAGCAGATCGGCTCGGCGCTGGTGGTCATGCTGCGGTCGCTCGGCATCCCGGCCCGGCTGGCGGTCGGCTTCGCTCCCGGCGAGCGCGAGCCGTTCACCGGGCTCTGGCAGGTGCGGGCCCGCGACGCCCACGCCTGGGCCGAGGTCTTCTTCCCAAATGTTGGCTGGCAGGCGTTCGACCCGACCGCATCGGTCCCGCTGAGCGGCGAGGCGGAGAGGCCGTCGAGGTCGACATCGCTCCTGTCGTGGCTGGGCGACCGCCTTCCGGGTGTGCCCGACCGGGCTCCGGAGGCGGCGGGTGGTTTGGCCGTGGCCGGGCTGGGGGTGGCGGGCGTGGTCGTGGTGGGCCGGCGGCGGCGAAGGGCGCGGCAACGTCCGTGGGCGGTGGGCTGGATGCGCAGTCTGGAGAGGGCCGGTTCGCGCCGGGGTCGGGCCCGCCGGCCTACCGAGACGCCCCGCGAATATGCCGATGCCCTGGTCGGCGCAGGCGTGGCTTCGAACGACCTGGCCACCGCGGTGGCCCTGGTCGAGGCCGAGATGTTCTCGGGTGAGCCCGCTACCGAAGAGGAGCGGCAGCGGGCGGAGACCCTCCTGGCCCGAGCAGGTCCTGCGGCACCACGGTGACCGCGAACGGGAACGAAGCCGTATAGCTCTCCTCCCCGTAGACCATGGCTTCCTCCACGTAACGCCCGTCGGTCAAGGCGAGGACGGTGAGGGTCGGAGCCGTCGGGTCGACGAGCCAGTAGGCCTGGACACCGGCGGCCTCGAAGGCCGACCGCTTCAGGCTGAGGTCCACGCGGCGGGTGCTCAGCGACTGGACCTCGACCACCATCAGGGGGGCGCGTTCGAGCCGGGTCGGTCCGAGGTCGGACGTGCGCGCCACCACGATGTCGGGCTGGAACAAGGTGCCCGGTCCCACGACCCAGTCGTAAGGCGCCGGCAAGACTTCGATGCCTTCTTCGGCCGCCGCGACGAGGGCGACCACGAGGCTGGTGACGACTCGTTGGTGGTTCGTGTTAGGTGCGGGGGTCACGAGAAGGGCCCCGTCCACCAGCTCGTAACGATGTCCATCGTCGGGCACTCCTTCGAGGTCGTCGACGGTGAAAGGCACTCCCCAAGGCTGCGAGAGGGCGAGGGCCATAGGCCGCGATTGTACCGGCGACGTTCGGCGGAGCGCACCCGTAATTGTACGTATTTAATGTACAATTACTGGATGGGTGTGGATAGCGAGTCAGCGTCGAGCGACGTACGGTCGGTCGGGGCGAGCGAGTTCCGCCGTCAGTGTCTCGCGCTGCTCGACTCGGTCGAGGCCACCAAGACCAGCGTGCTCGTCACCAAGCGGGGCCGGCCTGTCGCGCTGCTGGTCCCGGTCGACGAGCCCGGACCGGCCACGATGGGCAGCGTGGAGCTACTCGCCGCTGCTGACCGCGACTACTTCTCGACCGGGGTCGACTGGTCGGCGGAGCTCGAGCCGCAGGGTTGACAGTCCTTCTCGACACGCACGCGCTGCTCTGGTGGCAGGCGGGCGGCCAGCGCCTCTCGACTCGTGCGGCGTCGGCGATCGCCCGGGCAGAGATGGTCCTTGTCAGCCCGATCTCGTGTTGGGAGGTGGCCGAGCTTGTACGCAAGGGCCGGGTCGCCCTGGACCGTGACCTGCACCTGTGGGTCCGGGACCTGCTCGCCCAGGAGGGGGTGGCCGTGGCGGAGCTGGCACCCCAGGCCGCGGTCGCGGCCGGCCTGCTCGCGGGTTCGGGCTTCTCTGGCGATCCCGCCGATCGAATTCTCTACGCCACGGCCCGAGCCCTGGCCGTCCCGCTCGTCACCAAGGACAAAGCCATCCGCGACTTCGCCCGGGCCAGCCGCGAGGTCCGGGCCATCTGGTGAGCCCGAGGCCCTAACCTCCCTGCCTACGCCGGCGTAGGCAGTCTGACGTAACCTCAGGCGATGAAGCGTTTGCAGATAATGATCGAGGAGGACCTCGACGCGGCCCTGGAGCGGGAGGCCAGCAAGGAGGGAACGTCCAAGGCGGCACTCATCCGCCGGTATGTCGGTGAGCGCCTCCGGCCGCTGCCTCCCCTGCGGTCAGATCCGTTGTGGGGCCTGGTGGGGGCGTACGACGGCGACCCCGGCGACGTTGACGACGTGCTCTATCCCCGGTGATCTTCGTTGACACATCGTTCTGGGTAGCCGCGTCCATGCGCCGGGATGAGCGACACGGGATGGCCGCCGGTCTCCTCGAGCGCCATGCCGACGCGCCGTTGTTCACCTCGAACCTCGTCCAGGGCGAGACGTGGACATTTCTTCGGCGTCGAGCCGGTCATGGAGCCGCGGTCGACTTCCTGAGCCGCATCGAGCGATCCCCCCGCATTCGGCTCGTGCCGGTGACGGGCCCGCTGGAGGCCGAGGCATGGAGGTGGCTGCGACGCCACGACGAGCGCGGGTACTCCTTCGTAGACGCCACTAGCTTCGCCCTGATGCGATCGGTGCGGGCGCGGGAGGCGTTGGCCTTTGACGGTGACTTCTCTGCCGCCGGGTTCGCGGAGCTGCGTTAGTCGCATGACATCTGACACGGCCGCCGCCGCGGGTGTTGCGGCTGGCGACGACTTCGCCGAGCGGTTCGCGGGCATCGCCGCCAACGTCGAGCGGGTGGTGCACGGGAACTCGGAGGCGGTGCGCCTGGCACTCGTCTGCATGATGGCGGAGGGCCACCTGCTCATCGAGGACATCCCCGGAGTGGGCAAGACCACGCTGGCCAAGGCGCTGGCCGCGTCGGTGCGCTGCGAGTGGCGGCGGGTGCAGTTCACCCCCGACCTGCTGCCGTCGGACGTGACCGGCGTGACCATCTACAACCGGGAGACGGCCACGTTCGAGTTCCGGCCCGGCGCGATCTTCGCCAACGTCGTCCTTGGTGACGAGATCAACCGGGCGTCGCCCAAGACCCAGGCCGCGCTCCTGGAGGCGATGGAGGAGGGACAGGTGACCGCCGACGGCACGACCCACCCTCTGCCGCGCCCGTTCATGGTCGTCGCCACCCAGAACCCGGTCGAGCGCCAGGGCACCTACCCGTTGCCCGACGGCCAGCTCGACCGGTTCCTCATGCGGGTATCGATGGGCTACCCGGGACGGGGAGCAGAGATGAGGATGCTCGACATCCACGGGGACGGGGCCGGGCCGGCCGAGGGTCTCGAGCCGGTCGCCACTGCCGACGAGGTGATGGCGATGGTGGCGGTCGCCCGGTCGGTCCACGTGGCCCGGAGCCTGAAGACCTACATCCTCGAGTTGGCCGAGGCGACGCGCAGCCATCGCAGTCTCACCCTCGGCATGTCGCCCCGCTCGGCCCTGGCCCTGTTGCGGGCAACACGCGCCGCCGCGGCGGCGGCCGGGCGGGACTACCTGCTCCCGGACGACGTCAAGGCCATGGCTCCCCACGTGCTCCAGCACCGGCTGGTGCTCGCTCCCGACGCCCGCGTCGAAGGCGTGGGGCGCAGAGAGGTGCTCGATCAGGTGCTGGCGCGCGTGCCGGTGCCAGTGGGACGCGGATGACCGCTACGCCGAGCGGCGGGCGCGAGCTCGCCAACCGCGACGGGTGCTGGTGTCGAGCTCGCGGGCCTGCGCTCGGGCTCGGGCCGCCTGCTCGGGCCGTTCGAGCTTCTCGAGCGAGACCGCCATGTTGATCCAGACGGCCGGGTTCCTCGGGTCCAGCTCGATGGCCCCGGTGTAGGAGGCGACCGCGTCCCGGTGGCGACCCAGGCGTGCCAACGTGATGCCCTTGTACTGCCAGGCGGCGATGTTGTGAGGGTCGAGCCGGGTCGCTCTGGTGTAGGCGGCCACCGCCTGCTCGAACCGCTCCTCGCGGGCCAGCGCGACGCCGCGGATGTACCACCCAGCAGTGTCGAGGTTCTCCGGCTCTGGTTCGGGCTCGGGCTCCGGTTCGGGCTGGGGCTCCTGTTCCACGAACGCCTCGACGACGGCCGACGGCTGGGTGTCGTCCGGCGCCGGCGCCGGCACCGGTGCGGGGCGCGGCGGTGGGGCGGGGCCGGCTTCGAGGTTGATGGCCAGGAACATGCCCGACATAGAGAGGTCCCGCTTGGCCGGGCCGAACACGGTCGCTGCGGCCGCCGGTTCGGGGATCGGGTTGGAGACTGGGCTGGGCGCGGGGCCGACGTCGGTCGGCGGGATCTCGATCACCTCGATCACGTCGACCTCTACCGGGCGGAGGGCGCTCGCCGGCTCGGGCTCCACCGGTGCGACCACCCGTGCGGGTGTGACCACCGGCGAAACCACGGGCCTGGGTGTCGTCGTGGTCACGCGGGGGAGCGTCTCGTTCGCGGGCCCCAGGTCGGCGGCGATGGCGAAGGCTTCCAGCGCGTCCTGGTGTTGCCCGAGCCGGGCCAGTGCCACCCCCCGGTAGTACCAGCCGATGGCATCGGGCTCGGCGGCAGTGGCCACCGCCATGGCCTCCCGGGCGCGCTGCGAATCGGTCTCCTGCGACAACGAGTCCAGGACCTGCTCGTATCGGGATATCCGGTCGAGCACGCCGGTGTGAGCAGAGACCGGCTGGGGACCTGGCATCGGTGTCGAGATCACGGGCACGCTGCCAAGCGAGAGTACCGAGCGCGCACCCCGAAACCGCGTCTTTCGCCTCGCCGCTGATGCCGACGCGGCGCGGTTGGTGCCTTGCACTGTGGTCGCTCGGGCTGGCGGTGGGCGGCCGGGTGTTCGGTGTCCAAGAGCTGTTCGCGCTGGCGGCGGCGACCGCTGCCCTGGTCCTGGGCGCGACGGTCTACGTGCGGGGCCGGCGCTTTTGCGTGGACGCCGCCCGCACGCTGTCGCCGGGCAAGCTCATGGCCGGCGCCTTCACCGAGGTCGAGCTGTCGGTGGCCAACCGTGGGCATTGGAGGTCTCCGGTGCTGGACGGGTTCGACCTCTCGCCCGCCGGTGTTTCAGCCGACGGCGGGTTCCTCCTAGCCCACCTGGCTGTCGGCGCGCAGGCCCGTATCCGCTACCGATCAGTAGCCCCATTCAGAGGGTTGCGACCGGTGGGCCCGCTGCTCGTCCGTCTGGCCGACCCCTTCGGCGTCGCCGTCCGGATGAGGACGGTGCTCGGGCCCAGCACTCTCGTCGTGCACCCGCGTGCCGACGTGGTCGTTGCTCCGCCGAGGCCCGAGGGCCAGCTTGTGCCCGCGCCCCGGTCGGTCCCGGCGATGGCCCAGGGCGACGAGGACTTCCTTGCCCTGCGGCTCTACCAGCACGGCGACGACCTGCGCCGGGTCCACTGGCCATCGACGGCTCGCCTCGATGAGCTGGTCGTCCGCCAGGACGAGGCGCCCCAACCCTGGGAGTGCGTGGTCGTCGTTGACACCAGGGCCGAGGTCCACGACCCCCGGTCGTTGGAGGAGGCGCTCTCGGCGGCGGCCGGCATCGTTCGGGCATGCGTCGAGGAGGGCGTGCTGGTCCGCCTCGTCACCACCGGGGGGGTCGACACCGGCCTGGCCGGCGGCGCCGCCCACCTGGAGGCGATATGGGACGGCCTGGCGACCGTGGCCACCGACGGGGCTGGTCGCGGTCTCGACAACATGGCCGGCGTGCTCGGGCCGTGCGGCTGGTCCCGCACCGTCGTCCTCCTCACGACATCCTGCGGCACCGATTCGGTGGCGGGCACGGGTCCGTTCGACGGGCTGAGGGCGGCCTCCGACCTGCTGGTCGTGGCCTGCCTCGCTTCCGATAAAGAGCGCGGCCCGGCCAATGGCATCAAGCGCCCCGGCGAACGGCTCGCGGCTGACCACCTGGTGGAAGCGGGCCCCGGCCAGCCTTTGGCTGCGGCCTGGAACCGGGAGCTCGGGTGACGGCGGCCACCGTCGCGCTGGCACTGGCCACCCTGGTGGGAGCGGCGCGGCTGTCCACCGTGGCGCAGTCCGGCCTGGTGCGGATGCTGTCGGTGGCCGTCCTCGCCCACCTCGTCGCCTGGGCCTGCCGCCGCCTGCGGGTGCCGGGCGGAGGCGCCCTGACCGCGCTCGGGGTGGCGCTGGCGGTGACCTGGCTGGTGCTGCCCCAGACGACGTTCCACGGCCTTCCGACCGCCACGACATGGCGGGTGGCTGGATCGCACATGGCCCGGGCCGTGACGGTGCTGAACCAGGGCGGGAGCGTCGAGGCCGCCGGTCCCGGACTGTTGCTGCTGCTCCTGGCGGTCACCGGGGCCAGTGCCGCCCTCGCCGACCACGCCGCCTTCCGCATGGGCAGGCCGCTGATGGCGGTGATGCCGTCGTCCACCCTCTTGCTGGCCGGGTCGAGGGGCTCGTCGCCGCGGGCGGCGGCGACCGCCCTTGCCGCCTACGCGGTCGCGACGCTCGCGTTCCTCTTCGTCCACGAGGTCGGTCGCCGCCGGGTTGCCGCCCCCGGCTTCGCCACCGCGGGCGAGGTCGGCGCCGTCGCCCTGTTGCCCACCGCATCGGTGCTCACCGCTGCCGTGGTCGCCGCCGGCCTCACCCTGGGGCCCCACGTGCCGGGCGCGGGGCGGGCGTCGATGGTAGGGCCCGCGTCCAGCGCTGGCCGCCTGCCGGGCGGGGGGGTTGCGCCGCCCGGCGCAGGGGTGCGCGTGGAACCGCTCGTGGACATCCGCGGCTCGCTGCGGGACCGCCCCGATACCGAAGTCTTCTCGGTGGAGACCGACCGGCCCAACTACTGGCGGCTCGTGTCCCTCGACCGCTTCGACGGGACGCTGTGGTCGTCCACCCTTCAACGGGGCCCGGCAGGCGCCGTGGCCCCGAGCACCGGCCCGGCGGACTTCGTCGGGCAGCGGTTCCGCATCTCGTCGCTCGTGTCGGACTGGCTGCCGGCCGCCTACCGGCCCGGCGGGGTATTCCTGGTCAACGCCGGCTGGAACGTCACCATCGATCCCGACACCTCGGCGCTCGCCGTCGACGCGATCACCTCCGGCGGCGTCATCTACGACGTGACGTCGCGCGTTCCTCGGTGGACAGCGGCCGAGCTGTCGGGCTTGGGCGGGACCGTCCCTACCGATATCGCCGGGCGCTACCTCGATTTGCCGCTCGGCCTGTCTCCGCGCGTTCGCCAGGAGGCGCGTCGGGTAGTGGGCGCGGCGTCGGGCCCCTACGCCAAAGCCATGGCCCTCCAGCGCTACTTCCGCGACAACTTCACCTACGACCTGTCCGCACCCCCCGGGCACGGGACCAAGGCTCTTGATCGGTTCCTCTTCCAAACCCGGCGGGGCTATTGCGAGCAGTTCGCCGGCGCCTATGCGGTCATGGCCAGGGCACTGGGCCTGCCGTCGCGGGTGGCGGTCGGGTTCACGCCAGGTGAGCTGGACGCCGACGGGCGCTACCGGGTGCGCGCCCTGAACGCCCACGCCTGGCCCGAGGTGTACATCGACGGGGCGGGCTGGGTGGCTTTCGAGCCGACGCCCGGGAGGGGCGCCCCCGCAGCGCAGAGCTACACGGGGGTGGCTCCGGCGCAAGCCGCGCCACCTCTCCCCAGGGGCGGCCAGGCTCCGACGGCATCCACGGTCCCGACGTCGCCACCCACGCCGCCCACGATCGAGTCTGCGCCAGGGTCGCCGGCGACCTCGGTGGTTAGCCCCCCGTCGCCGGCAACCACCGCCGTTGCGGGCCAGGGCTCACCCGTCGGGCCCGCTCAAGCCCGAGACCGGCGCCGGCCGGTACCGGTAGCTCCGCTCGTTGGGATGGTTGGAGGTCTCCTGGCCATGCTGGCCTTGCTCGGGACGCCACTCGCCAAGCGCCGCCGTCGGCGGACGCGCCGGGCGGCTGCGGCCACCGCGGACGACCTCGTGCTGGTGGCGTGGGCTGAGGCGGCGGAAGCTCTGGCCCTCTCGGGCCTGCGGCGGCTGGGCAGCGAGACGCTGATCGAGCACGCCGGCCGGGCCAGTTCCGCCAACCTGCTGGGGCCCGACCTGGCTCGCTCGCTCGCTGACCTGGCCAGCCGAGCCAGCCGGGTGACTTACGCCGGGAGCGAAACGGCCCTCCCCCAAGCCGAACTGGCGACACCCGGGACCGCCCATCAGGCACGGGGATGTCACCAGTTCCATGGGGGGGATGGCGAATCGCTGGCCACTGCTGACGCAGTGCAGGACCGGGTGTGGCGTTCGCTGCCGTTGGTTCGCAAGGCCGTATGCGGACTCGACCCCCGACCGCTCTGGACTCGGGGCCGGGCCTAACGCCGTGGGTGAGTCGGTCGGCGCCAGCCGGGGGTGCTCACCGCGGGAGACCACCGCACGCGCTCCACTAGGCGGTAGCCGAGGGCGACCAGCACGATGCCCACGATCGCCATGGTGACGGTCTGCCCGGCGCCGGTCTGGGCGAGCGTGACGCTCACGGTGCCCACGCTCTGGTGCTGGCCCCCTTGGGCGTTGCGGCCGGTGACGGTGATGCGGTGCGAGCCGCTGGCCGTGCCTCCCGGCACGGTGACGGTGGCGGTGAAGCCACCGGAGGCGTTGGAGAAGGCGGTGGACGGGGTGGCCGAGGCCGCGTCGAAGGTGATCGAGAGGGTCTGGCTGGGTGCGAACCCGCTGGCGCCACTGACCGTTACCGACTGGCCGGCGGCGACCGACGAAGGGCTCACCGTGGCCGGCGACGAGGTAGGAGCTCCACCTCCGGGGGTCAGAGTGGTGGGGGTGGTCTGGGTTCCGGGCAAAGTGGTTGTCGGCGCGCCGGCGATGGTCGTAGGGACGACCGGCGGGGAGGTGACTCCCGGGTCGCTGCCGTCGTCCTGGCCCGACGCGGGCGCCGCGACGAAGACGACGGCCAATGCCAGGACAGCGGCTCCCAGACGGCGCCTACGGCTACGCCGGTGCACGCCGGTCATCGCCACCGACCGAGGTCGGCAGCCCAGACCTCGCGCTGCTGAGCCGAGGGCAGGCTGCCCACGCGCTCGATCTCCTTGGGATGCGAGCTGTGGGAGACCGCCTCCTCGTAGCTGATGATCCCGCGGCCCACCAGGTCGGAAAGGGCAGCCTCAATGGTCTGCATGCCTTCCTTGTATCCGGTCATCACCACGTTTCGTATCTGCAGCGTCTTCCCCTCCCTTACCAGGTTGCGGATCGGGTTATTGCCTACCAGCACTTCGAAGGCGGCACACCGCCCTCCGCCGACCTTGGTGACGAGTTGCTGATTAAGGATACCCGCTAGCGTGTTGGCAAGCTGCAGGCGAATCTGCGGCTGCTGCTCCGCCGGAAAGACGTCGACGATCCGGTCGAGGGCCTGGGCACTGTCGTTGGTATGCAGCGTGGCGAAGACCAGGTGCCCGGTTTCGGCAACGGTGAGGGCCGCCCGGATGCTCTCCAGGTCGCGCATCTCGCCGATGAGCAGCACATCGGGGTCCTCTCGCAGGACCGAGCGGAGGGCGTCGGCGAAGGAGTTGGTGTCGATACCCACCTCGCGCTGGTTGACGGCCGAGCGCTTGTGGCTGTGGAGATACTCGACCGGGTCCTCGACCGTGATTATGTGCATTGCCCGGTGGGTGTTGATGTAGTCGATTATCGATGCCAGGGTCGTGGACTTCCCCGAGCCGGTGGGACCGGTGACGAGGATGAAGCCGTGTGGGAGGCGGGCCCAACGCTCCACCACCGGCGGCAGGCCGAGCTCGGCGAAGGTCGGGATGTAGAAGGGGATCAGCCGCAATGCCAGTGCCGGCGTTCCCCTTTGGAGGAACGCAT
This sequence comes from Acidimicrobiales bacterium, assembly GCA_050742415.1. GTDB lineage: Bacteria > Actinomycetota > Acidimicrobiia > Acidimicrobiales > AC-14 > JBOGIF01. The sequence goes on from JBOGIF010000051.1 coordinate 15,596, forward strand.
TTGCCCGGATCCGGGCCCGGCCTCCCCAGCTGAACGAGAAGTCGACCTCCTTGTCTCGTATGAACCGCTGGGTTAGCCGGTCGCCCAGGACCGACAGGATGAGCTTCTCCGCCGTCTCCGGGTCGAGCTTCTCCTCGCCCTCGACCGGCGCCAAGCGGCCGTCGACCCGCAGCAGTGGTGGCGCCCCGGATGTGAGCAGGACGTCGCTGCCACCCTGCTCCCAGAGAGCCTCCAGGAGGTGGCCGACGGCTTCGGGGTCGGGTTGGTCGAGTTGGATCGTGAGCATCGCTCAGGGCTGGAGAGTCAGTTGGGAAGTCTCGACACCGGAGCGGACCATCCTCGTCCGGTCACCGGCGCCGTCCAGTCCTCCTGTCCCCCCAACTTTACGAGCACTACGCCGGCCAGTGCGAAAAACCCGGCCAGCAGGAGCAGGTGGCCCGACCAGCCGGTGTTGGGCAGCGAGGTACGGGGGACCGGAGTTGGGTCACCGGGCACGAGCGTCGTGGCCGTCGGATCGGCTACGACCTCGATGTCGCCCCGGCTCTCGACCACGCCCCCGCCCTTCTCCGGGCTGCCAGGGCCGATCACCACCAGCTGGTGCTTGCCCACCGGGGTATTGGCCGGGATGGTGACCTCGGCGGTGTAGGTGCCCTTGTCGGTCGACCGGACGGGCCCGAGCTGCACCGGGTCGCTGCGGAGCTCGATGCGTAGGTCGGAGCTCTTGGCGTAGGGCTCGGACTTCCCACCGGTGATGCTCACCGCCTGGCCCTGGCGGACCCTCGACATGCTCACCTCGGCGGCCTCCATGCGGGCCGCGATCGTGGTGCTGGTCGTGGAGGACGAGGTCGTCGAGCTGGTGGAAGACGAGCTGGTGGAAGACGAGCTGGTCGACGAGCTGGTGGTGGTGGGCTTGGTCGTCGACGTCGAGCTGCTCGTCGACGAGCTGGAGGAGCTGGAGGAGCTGGACGAGCTGGTCGAGGAGGACGAGCTGCTGGTGGTGGTGTCCTTCTTCTTCTTGTTGTTGTTCGCGTCGTTCGCCTTGGTGGTCGACGTCGTCGAGGTCGAGCTGGTCGACGACGAGCTGGTGGTGGACGTCGAGCTGGTGCTGGACGTGGAGGTGGCGGCAGCGGCGGTCACCTTCGAGGTCGTGGTCGTGGCGCCGGGCACGGTCGTCGTGGTGGTCGTCGTGGCGTCGTCCTTGGCGGCCCGGACCCGGATACGGCCCTGCTGGTCGGTGAGCTCGGCGTTGGAGGTGTCGGCAACACGGAGACGCTGGTTGCCCGACGTGGCGAAGGTCACGGAGAACTTGTGCTCCCCGGCGTCGCCCGGCGTGAAGGTGTAGTCGGACGGAAGGCTGGCGCCGACATCGGACGACGTGAAGCCCACGGTCCCGGCGTAGCCCGTGAACCTGCTGCCGTCAGGCGTGACTGCGCTGACCGCAAACGACACCGGCCAGCCCTGCTGGACCTCGGAGATTGCCGAGATCTGCAGCCGGAACTTCATGCTCCCGTTGCCGCTCGACACGAAGGAGATAGCGCGCGGGCCAGCGCTGGCGAGCGTCACTCCCGACAGGACGAGCATGAGCACGCCTGCGGCTCGCATCCTGTTGAACATCCGCAAGCTGATTCCCCCAGACCCGGCCGAGAAACTTCCGCCCAAGCGTAGGGGCTTCCGACAGGAAGCACAACCACCCCTTTGACAACATCAGCAACGTCTATATGTCGTTGGCATCTAGTAGAAATGGTTTCCGTGGGGATTTCGCAATGAGGCGCTACCCACAGCCGGCGATGCCCGGCTGGCCGTTGACCAGTATCTCTGGAAGCGGTTGGCCGGGGCTCGGGCGCAGCTCGATCGTGTAACCCTGGTTCGACGGCGCCGCGGCAAGGACGCCGCGAGTGACGAGGTCGGCCACCGAGGCGACCGGCGGGCCGGCGGTGGCCTGGGTCAGGGCCAGGGCGTGCTGCACCGACGCATAGTCGCCCTTGCAGGCAGCGGCGTTCGCCACCGGCCGCGGCCCGCTGGGCCCGGCGACCCGGCCGGTCGGCCCCCCGACAGGTGCGTCCGGGGGTATGGCCACGAGACCCAGGCCGGGCGTGGGGGCCACTGGACCGCCGCCGCCGGATCCCGTGCCGGTTCCCGTCACCGTCGCCGTGCTCTTGCCGAGCTGGTCGAGGCCCTTCATGGTGATGACCGCCAGCGAGCCGAGGATCACCAGCACCACCAGCATGCTGATGAGCCCGAAGCCGGACTCCCGCCACATGTCTCGCTGCCCGACGTCCACCTCGACCCCCTTGCTGCTCGGTGCCCCTAAGTCTCCACCCGTTTGGCCCCGTCGGCCAGGACCCGGCGCGGGTCGACGTCGGCCCGGAGGCCCTTTAGCGACGGTTGGCGCAGCGTGCCGGACTCGGTCACCTCCGTGTAGGCGACGTCGGCCACGAGCAACGGCTCGACGAAGCGGAGGCCGGGATCGACGGGACCGGCAAAGGGGCTGTCCGGGCGGCCGATACGGGCGAAGGCGGTGGTCAGAACGCCGATCAGCTCCTCCGACAGGCCCGAGCCGGCCAACCCCACGTAGCCGAGCCGGGCCGGTCGACCGGCGGCGGCGGCGTCCTCCGGGCTGACGTCGTAGGCGCCTAGCGCCAGTGACCCGATCGACCCTGTCCGCCCGGCCTGGCCTGGCGACCAACCTCCCACCACGAACTCGCGGCGGCGGACGCATTTGATCTTCGACCACGCTGGCGAGCGCCGACCGGGCTGGTACGGGGCGTCGCGGCGCTTGGCCATGTAGCCTTCCAGGCCCGCGGCGCGGCACGCGTCCAAAGTGTCGCGGTCGGGTGCGTCGGCGAGGAGCGGAGTCGTGCTCCAGGCCGGGCCTCGCAGGTCGAGGGCCTCGAGCAGCCGACGGCGTTGGGCTTGGGGCTGTCCGACCAGGAGCTCGCCGTCGAGCCACAGCAGGTCGAATGCCACGAAGGCCACCGGTACTTCGGCCACGAGCCGGGCCGGCGGGTTGCGGACGTGCATCCGCCGCTGGAGGCGTTGGAAGCTGGGCCGCCCCTCGCCGTCGAAGGTCACCACCTCGCCGTCGAGGACCGCGGCATGGCCGGCCAGCGCCGCCGCCATCGGCGCCATCTCCGGGTAGCCAGCGGTCACGTCGCCACCACGCCGGTTGGCAACGGTGAGGTTGTGCGCCGACACCGTGACCATGGCCCTTATCCCGTCCCATTTCGGCTCGTAGAGCCACGCCGTCGGGTCTCGGGGCATACCGACCCCGCCGGCCAGCATGGGAAGCAGTGTGGGCGGCACCGGCACCGCTACCGTCTCACCTTCGTGCTCTACGGTGTCTCGGTCCTCACGGGAACGGCGACGGGGTAGCGCCCGGGAAGTGGTGAGCGGTCGTGGTGTGGTGATCGCGGCCGTCATGCCCGCACGGGCTGGAGTGGATGGTGGCCTGAGCGAGCCGGCGGATGTCGTGGAGGAGGCGGTGGTGGGCATCCTCGGCGATGTCGTGGGCGTCGGCCAGGCGGAGGTCGGCGTCAGAGATGATCTCGGCTTCGGCGCGTAGCTCGTGGCCGATCCAGCGGATGCGGACGCTCTCCACGGCTTGGACGCCTGGCACCGAAGCCAGGACCCGGTACACGTCGTCGACCAGCTCCGGGTCGACGCTGTCCATGAGCCGCCGGTAGATGTCGCGCGCCGCGCTCCTGAGGACGACGAGGATGGCGACGGTGATGAGCAGGCCGACGACGGGGTCGGCCAACGGCCATCCGCCAAGTACGCCCAGGGCTCCGGCAGCGACGGCGAGAGAGGTGAGCCCGTCAGTTCGAGCGTGAAGGCCGTCGGCAACGAGTGCTGCTGAGCCGATCTTGCGGCCCACCCGGATGCGGTACACGGCGACCAGCTCATTGCCGATGAACCCGACGATGCCGGCGACCAGCACCCAGCCGACGTTTCGGATCTCTTGGGGGTCGAGCAAGCGCCGGACTGCTTCCCAGCCGGCCACGCAGGCCGACAGGGCGATCATCGCCACGATGAAGAGGCCGGCCAGGTCCTCGGCCCGCCCGTAGCCGTAGGTGTAGCGCTTGGTGGCCCGGCGCCGGCCCAGCATGAAGGCGATCCCGAGTGGGACGGCGGTCAGAGCGTCGGAGAGATTGTGGATGGTGTCGGCCAGAAGAGCGACCGATCCGCTGATGATGACGATGACGACCTGGATGACGGCGGTGAGGCCCAAGCCGACCAAGGAGATCTTGAGCGCCCGAATTCCTTCGGTGCTGGCGGTGAGGGCTGAGTCGACCGAGTCGGCGGCGTCGTGGCTGTGCGGCGAGAACACTCCGGCGATGAAGCCCCTGATGCCGCCCCGGCCGTGCGCGTGCTCGTGCCCGTGCCCGTAGCCATGGTCGTGGTCGTGCCCGGGGTGGGGGTGATCGCTGCTCACGCCGACTTCCCCTTCGCTCCGACGTGTTCGTTCCGCGCCACGTAGAAGACGTGAGTGCCCGCGGCGTCGAAGACGACCTGCGTCCGGATGGCGGCCATACGGACATGGTCGCGCTGCGAAGGACGACCGTGCCCCAGCCGCAAGCGCATCGAGCAGCCGCCACCTACGACTTCCCAACCCGTGCCCGCCCCCGAGCCACGATCGCCGGTGCAGCCCGGCTTCGGGACGGCGGCAAGAGCGAGTGCGATCATGTCCCGTAACCAGGACGGGAGGAAAGCATGACAAGGGGCGACCTCGACATCACCGGCCTCGACGGCAACCGTGTGGCATTGTCGCCAGGGGATCTCGGTGCCCTGGCCACCCGGGTGGCGGGCCGGCTGCTCCGGGCCGGCGACGACGGCTGGGACGATGCCGTACTGATCTGGAACGGCATGGTGGCCAGCATCCCGGCCCTCGTCCTACAACCGGCGTCGGCCGCCGACGTGGCCGAGGCGGTGCGCTTCGCCGCCGACCGCCGACTGCTGTTGAGCGTCAAGGGCGGCGGCCACAACATCGCCGGAACCTCGATCGCTCCCGGTGGGTTGACGCTCGACATGTCCCGGCTCCGTGACGTAACCGTCGACGTTGCCGGCCGGCGGGCGCACGTGGGCGCCGGGTGCCTCATCAAGGACGTGGACAGCGCAACGCAGCAACATGGGCTGGCCGCCGTCCTGGGCTTCGTGTCCGAGACCGGCGTCGCCGGCCTGACCCTCGGGGGCGGCATGGGCTACCTCACCCGCCGGTTCGGATGGACGGTCGACAATCTGGACGAGGTCGAGGTCGTCACCGCCGACGGGCGGATCCTCACCGCCGGCCCCGAGGAGAACCCGGAGCTCTTCTGGGCGCTTCGGGGCGGCGGTGGGAACTTCGGCGTGGCCACCCGGTTCACCCTCCGCCTCCACGAGGTCGGACCGACCGTCACCGGAGGGCTGATCGCTTGGGGCGCCGAGCGCGCCGGCGAGGTACTCGCCGCCTACCACGAGCTGACCGAGTCCGCACCGCGCGAGCTCACCACTGCGCTCACGATCCGGCTCGCCCCGCCGACGCCTTTCATGCCCCCCGAGTGGCACGGGAAGGCCATCGCCGGCATGGTCGTCTGCCACAGCGGTGCCGACCCGTCGGGCGACCTGGCGCCCTTGCGCTCGCTCGGAGAGCCGATCGTCGACCTGATCTCGGAGAAGCCGTACACGGCCCAGCAGTCGATGCTCGACGCCACCCAGCCCAAGGGTGCGCACTACTACTGGAAGTCCGAGTTCGTTCCCACCCTGTCGGCGGCGTTCCTCGACAACTTCCGCTCCGAAGCGCTGAAGGTCACCTCCCCCATGTCGCAGTCGATCATCTTCCACCTCGCCGGAGCGCTGAACGAACGGGAGGACGACGACGGGGCGATGGGCAACCGCGACGCCGGGTACGTGACCGCCTTCGCCGGCTCGTGGCCTCCCGCCGACACCCGCTCCGCCGAGCACGTGGCGTGGGTCCGGGAATCGTGGGGAAAGATCAGGTCCTTCTCCACCGGCGGGAACTACGTCAACTTCCAGGTGGCCGACGACGACGACGCCCGCACCGCCTCCGCATACCGCGGGAACTACGCGCGCCTCCAGCGGGTCAAGTCTGCCGTCGACCCCAGCAACCTGTTCCGAGTGAATCGAAACGTGACTCCGCCGAGCTGATCTCTGCGCAGTCCCGCGTCAGCGGGCGCTAGGTGGCGGACGAGTCGCCGTCGGGGAAGTTGCCGGTGACGATGTAGGCCACCCGCTCGCCGATGTTGACGGCGTGGTCGGCCATGCGCTCGAAGTAGCGACCCACGAGAGCCACCTGCACAGCGCGCTGGATGGTGCCCTCGTCGCGGCCCTCGGCGTGGAAGATGGTCCGGAACAGTTCCTTCTGCAGGTCGTCCATGACGTCGTCCATGTCCTCCAGCGCCGTCGCCCGGGCCGGGTCGCGCTCGGCGAAGGCGTCGGTCGCCAGTTGGAGCTGGGTGGTCGCCTGCTCACGCATGCGGTCGATCAGACCGCGCAGGCGAGGGTCGAGCGGGTTGGGGTACAGGCGCCGGGTGGCTTTGGCCACGTTGACCATGAGGTCGCCGATCCGCTCGAGCTCGTGGATTACCCGGAGGGTCGTGACGAGCGTGCGCAGGTCGATGGCCATGGGCTGCTGGCGGGCCAGCAGGAGGTAGATCTGCTCCTCCATGGCGTGGGTCAGCTCGTCGAGCACCCGATCGTCCTGTATGACGGCCTTGGCCCCGGCCAGGTCGAAGTCGAGCAGTGCGGCGGTACCGGCCTGGATGGCCTCGGACGCCATCGCCGACAGCCTCACGACATTGGCATGCAGCTCGGCCAACTCTTCGTGGAAGAGCCTTCTCGTCGTCTGCTCCACCTCCTCTCGACCTTCTCCTCAGGCCCGGCCGGGCCGCTCGTAGCGGTAGCCGAGGCCGCGGATCGTCGTTATGCGGGTGGGCCGGGAGGCATCGTCCTCCACCTTGGACCGTAGACGCTTTATGTGCACGTCGAGGGTCTTGGTGTCGCCGACGTAGTCGTGACCCCAGATTCGGTCGATCAGGGTGTCTCGGGTCAGGACCCGCCCGGCGTTGGCCAGCAGGATCTCGAGCAGCTCGAACTCCCGCAGCGGGAGCGAGACCTTGTCGCCGCGCACCACCACCTCGTGGCGCTCGGGGTCGAGGCTCACGTCGCCCACCTCGATGGCTTCTCCCGAGCCGGCCTCGTCCTCGTCGCGCTCGCCGCCCGCCCGACGCAGCACGGCACGCACCCGCGCCACCAGCTCTCGAAGGCGGTAGGGCTTGGTCACGTAATCGTCGGCGCCCACCTCGAGGCCCACGACGGCGTCGACCTCGGAGTCCTTGGCGGTGAGCATGATTATCGGCACGGTCGATCGGGCGCGGATCTGCCGGCAGACGTCGATGCCCGACACCTTGGGCAACATCAGGTCGAGGAGCACCACGTCGGGGCGGCGGGCTTCGAAGACCGACAGCGCTTCGGCGCCGTCTCGGGCCACGTCGACGGTGAAGCCCTCGCGGCGCAGGCCGAGGGTGAGGGCCTCGACGAAGGACTCCTCGTCCTCCACGATGAGCACGGTCGGCTCTGATTCGGTCATCGACGTGTCTCCCTCATCTGGCGGACCTGGGCAGGCGGAGGGTGAAGGTCGAGCCCTCGCCTTCGCGGGACTCGACCAGCACGTCACCCCCGTGGTTCGTGGCCACGTGGCGGACAATGGACAGGCCCAGGCCGGTGCCGCCGGTCTCGCGGCTGCGGGCCCGGTCGACCCGGTAGAAGCGCTCGACCACCCGCTCGAGGTCCTTGGCCGGGATCCCGATCCCGGCGTCGCGCACCTGTACCTCGGCCACCTGTCTGCCGGCGGTCAGGACGACCTGGACGGCCGAGCCGCGGTCGGAGTACTTGACGGCGTTGTCCAGGAGGTTGGCCACCGCGGACACCAGCTGGCCCTCGTCGCCCGAGACCACCACCTTCGGTGCCGGTGAGACGGACACCTCCACGCCCCTGCGGTTGGCGAGAGGTCGAACCCGGTCGGCGGCGGCATGCAGCACCCGGCCGATGTCCACGCGCCGCCGGGTGGTCGTGCTCGCCACCTCGATCCTCGACAGGTCGAGGAGGTCCTCGATGAGCCGGCCGGCTCGCTCCGCCTCGGCGACGATCCGGCCGGCGACGCGGGCGGTCACCTCGGGGTCGGTCTCGCCCCCCAACGCCTCGGCCAGCACTCCCAGGGCGCCGATGGGGGTACGCAGCTCGTGGCTGACGTTGGCGACGAAGTCTCGCCGCATGGCCTCGAGCCGCCGCCGTTCGGACACGTCGTCGACCATGGCGATGGTGCCGACCAACCGCTCGCCGTGCCGGAGCGGCGCGGTCGTGATCACGAGCGACCGCGGAGGCGGGCCGTGCAGTTCCAGCGCTTTCGTAGCCGAGGATCCGTCGGCCGTCTCGTAGAGGAGCTCCTCGACGGCTGCCTCCACCAGCGCCGCCACCTGATGGGATGCCTCCAGCTCGAGGCTCTGACGGTTCTTGAGCACGACCCGGCCGGACTCGTCGAACACGATCACGGCCTCGGCCAGGCTGTCGAAGGCCGGGCGCAGCCGGTCGGCCTCGGCCACGGCGTCGGCGCAGCGTCGTTCGGATTCCCGGAGGGCCTGCTCCGGCACTTCGGACCGGGCGCCTCGCACCCGGGATCTCATCCGAACCGGCCCGTGATGTAGGCCTCCGTACGTTCGTTCTCGGGCGTGGTGAAGATCTTGGCCGTGGATCCGACTTCCACCACACGGCCAGGTTGACCCGCCCCGTCGATGTTGAAGAAGGCCGTGGTATCGCTGACGCGCGCTGCCTGCTGCATGTTGTGGGTGACGATGACGATGGTGTAGCTGTCCTTCAGCTCGGCCATGAGGTCCTCTATGGCCACGGTCGAGATCGGGTCGAGAGCCGAACACGGCTCGTCCATCAGGAGCACCTCGGGGCGTACGGCGATGGCTCGGGCGATGCAGAGCCGCTGCTGCTGGCCGCCGGAGAGACCGGTGGCCTGAGCGCCGAGCCGTTTGCCGACCTCCTCCCAGAGGCCCGCCTGGCGCAGCGCCTGCTCCACCCGGTCGTCGAGCTCGGGTCCCTTGCGGGTGCCGTTCAGGCGGAGACCAGCCGCCACGTTGTCGTAGATCGACATGGTGGGGAACGGGTTGGGACGCTGGAAGACCATCCCGGTATGGCGGCGTAGCGCGACTGGGTCGATCTCTGGCGCGTAGACGTCCTGCCCGTCGAGGAGCACCTTCCCGGAGATACGCGCGCCGGGCACCACCTCGTGCAGCCGGTTGAGTGTCCGGATGAACGTGCTCTTGCCACATCCCGACGGACCGATGATGGCCGTGATGCTCTTGGGCTCGATCGTGAGCGTGACGTCCTCGATGGCCTTGACCGAGCCGAACCAGGCACTCAAGTCCACCGTCTCGATGCGTTTGCTCATGCCAGCTCGGGATCCTTACGCGGGCCGGCTGGCGGCGCCATCGCTGCGCGCCCCGAAGAACCTTGCGGCCAAGGTGAGCACCAGCACGATCAGGATGAGAGTGAGGGCCCCCGCCCACGCTCTGGCCTGGGCGGCCTGAAAGCCGGTGATGGCGTTGCCGAAGATCTGCAGCGAGAGTGTCGACATGCGCTCGCCCGGGTTGTACTCCACGAAGATGTCGTTGCCCAGCGCGGTGAGCAGCAGGGGCGCGGTCTCGCCGGCAGCCCGGGCCAGGGCCAGCATCACCCCGGTGGTGATCCCCGCTCTGGCTGCCGGGAGGACGATCTGGCAGATCGTCCTCCAACGGGAGATCCCCAGCGCGTAGCTGGCTTCCCGGAGCGAGTCGGGCACCAGCTTGAGCATCTCCTCGCTGGAGCGGATGATCAGCGGCAGGACCACGATGGCCAGGGCGAGTGAGCCGGCAAAGCCCGAGAAGCCGAACCGGATCACCCACGCGGCGTAGATGAAGGCCCCCATCACGATGCTCGGGATGCCGACCAGCACGTCGGTGAAGAACCGCGCCACGTTGGCGAACCTGCCCCGGCCGAACTCCACGAGATAGACGGCGGCGAGTATCCCGACGGGCGCGGCGATCAACATGGCTATGCCGACGACCTCGAACGTCCCGAGGATGCCGTTGTAGAAGCCGCCTCCGGGAAGTGACGGGTTCCCGGGGGGGGTCTGGGTGAGGAAGCGCGGGCCGAGGAAGCGGAGCCCCTGGGTGGCCACGTAGGTGAGCACCCACACGAGAGGCGCGATGGTGAGGGCCAGGGCCAGGGCCATGGCGCCGCTCATCATGCGATCTCGTCGCTTCCTGGCGGAGTCACCCGTTCCGGAGAAGGGGATCGTGTCGAGCGGTTCCGCGATAGTCAGAGTGTCCCCCCGATGACGCGTCCCGACCGGTTGACCAGCAACCGGGCGCCGATGTTGACCACGAGAGTTATCAGGAGCAGCCAGAACGCTACGACGAAAAGGCTCTCCAGATGGAACGGCTGGTTGGCCTCGGTGAACTCGTTGGCCACCACGCTGGCGAGCGTCGCGCCTTGTCCGAGGATGGACTTGCTGATGCCGATCACATTGTTCCCGATCACCATCGTCACCGCGATGGTCTCCCCGAGGGCCCGACCCAGGCCGAGGAAAGACGCCCCCAGGATCCCGTTGCGGGAGTAGGGCAGCACCGCGACGCGGATCATCTCCCAGCGGGTGGCCCCGAGGGCCAGGGCCGCTTCCCGGTGGTCGCGGGGCACCGTCGTGAACACCTCGCGGACGATGGCCGTGATGATCGGCAGGATCATGATGGTGAGGACGATCGAAGCGGCGAAGTAGCTGAAGCCGAAGAACGGCCCTTCGAACACCCCGCCGACGACCGGCAGCCTGCCCAGGGTGCTCTCGGAGAGCCGGGCCACGGGTCGGAGAGCCGGGAGAAGGGCGAAGAGCGCCCAGAAGCCGTAGACCACGCTCGGGACGGCGGCCAACAGCTCGGTGACCGCCACGAGCGGCTTACGCAGTCGCGGGGGAGCGATCTGGGTGATGAAGAGAGCGACGCCCACGCTGATGGGGACGGCGAGGACCATGGCCAGAGCCGAGGTGATCAGCGTGCCGTAGATGAACTGGACGATGCCGTAGGGGTTGACGGCGCTGGAAGAGGTCGCCTCGCTGGGCGCCCAACGGAAGTGGAGGAAGGACCAGAACCCGTAGTTCCGGATGGCGGGAAAGGCCTCGCCGACGAGGAAGACGGCCATGGCTCCCAGGACCGCGACCGCGGCGGCCCCGCAGGCCAGGCTCAGCCAGCGAAAGGCCCGGTCGGGGTTGACGCCTCGCGACGTCGCTCTCCCGAGCGCCAGGGGCGCCTCATGCAAGGGGCTTGCCGTTGACCTTGACCTTCTTGATCTGGGCTATGGCCAACGTGCGTAGCTCGGCCGAGAGTGGCGCGTAGTTAAGGGTGGGCGCCGATTTCTGGCCCTCGTCCATGATCCAGGCGAGGTAGTTCACAAGAGCTTTGGCCTTGGCCTCGTCGGTCTGGTTCTCGTACACCAGCAACCAGGTGGCTCCCGATACCGGGTAGGCGGTCTCGCCCGCCGCGTCGGTCAGGCTGAACCTGAGGTCGGCGGGGAACTGGGCCCCGGCCGCCGCCGCCGTCACCGTCTCGATGCAGGGTTGGACGCTGGTGCCCGCGCGATTGGCGACCTGGCCGACCGGAAGCTTCTGCTCCAGAGCGTAGGCCAGCTCCACGTACCCCAGAGCTCCCTGCGTCTGGCTCACCGCACCGGAGACGCCTTCGTTGCCCTTGCCGCCGATGCCGACGGGCCAGGCCACCTCCTTGCCCCGGCTCCGTTCCGGCCCTCCCAGCGACTGGGTCCACGTGGGGCTGGTCTTGGTCAGGTAGTCGGTCCAGATGTCGGTGGTCCCCGAGCCATCCGAGCGGTGGACGACCGCGATCGCCAGGTCGGGCAGCTTGGCGTCGGGGTTCAGCTCGACCAGCTCGGGGTCGTTCCACTTGGTCACCTTCCCCGCGAAGACCTTCCCCAGCGCCTCTCCGGTGAAGTGCAGGCCGCTCGTCTGTCCCGACACGTTGTAGGTCGGCACCACCGCGCCGAAGACGGTGGGGATGTGCAGGACCTGGCCGCCCTTGGCCAGCGCCAGCTCGGAGTCCTTCATCGGTGCGTCCGACGCCCCGAAGTCGACGGTTTGCTCGCTGATCTGCTTCACACCGCCACCGGAGCCGATGCTCTGGTAGGCGACCTCCACGCCGTTGCTCTTCTTGTAGTCCCCGGACCACAGCGAGTAGATGGGCGCCGGGAAGGTGGCGCCGGCACCACTGAGGCTGTTGGCGCCACCTTGAAGCTTGGCGATGCCGCTGGGCGCGAGGTTCGCAGTCGTGCCGCCCTTGCCGCAGGGGGAATCGGCGCTGCTCTCGACCTGGGTGTCGTCGGTGCCGCCGCCGATGTCGCTGGTGTCGCCGCACGCCGCCAGGACCAGCAGGGCCAGCACAGTAAGCGGGACTGTCCGTCGTCGCACGTTGCCTCCTGGCTCTCCGAGAAATGCCGGCCGGTTCGTCGTATGACCGGACAGTGCCGAACCTAAGGACGAGATATGGCGGCGGACTGGCGAGAAAATGAACGCACGGCAACGCCAGTGCGAACGTTAGGTGACCGGATTCGCCCCTGCTGATCAGCTAGGGGTTTCCGGACTGTTCATCTGGTCCTAACCGACGGCAACCGGGCGTCCACTTCGCCCTTCGATACTCGGCCGGTGGCGGCACAGACCTCGGTTCCCGGCGCGGCCACGACGGCACCGGCGGCGCGTTCGCCGAGCCACCGCGAGCATGCGACGGTGCTGATGAGCAGCACCGACTCCAGCTTCGTCCGCTCGGCGACCGACGTGCTTCGGCTCAACGGGTTCCGGGTCACCGTCGGACGCGACGGAGCGGAGACCCTCGAGCTCTTTCGCTCCGTGGGGCCGGACCTGGTGCTTCTCGACGTCGCGCTCTCCAAGGTCTCGGGCATCGAGGTGTGCCGGACCATCAGGGCCGACTCTGGCGTGCCGATCATCTTTGTCTCGGACAGGTCTTCGGAGATCGATGTGGTGGTGGCTCTCGAGATCGGAGCCGACGACTACCTGGCGAAGCCCCAACGCCTCCAGGAGCTGGTGGCGCGGGCCCGGGCGGTGCTGCGCCGGGTGCCTACGACGCTCGTCGAGCCCGAGGAGCCGGTCATCGAGATCGGGGAGGTCCGTCTCGACCCCGATCGCCACGAGCTCTTCCTCGCCGGCCGGCCGGTGGCCCTGGCCCGCAAGGAGTTCCAACTGCTCAAGGCCCTCCTGGAGCGGCCGGGGACCGTGCTCACCCGGAGGACCCTGATAGATCGGGTGTGGGGCGCCGACTACGTGGGTGACACCAAGACGCTCGACGTCCACGTCCGGAGGCTCAGGGCCAAGATCGAGCGGGAGCACTCGCTGCGCCGCAGCATCGTCACGATCCGCGGGGTGGGCTTCAAGTTCGAGAGCGAAGGGCCATGAGGCGCACCAGGCGGGTCGTCGCTGTCCTGCTGGTCGCCGCCCACGCTCTGGTCCTTCCGGGCGGCCGAGCCTGGGGGGCGACGGACCCGCTGCGATCCCAGCAGTGGGCGTTGGCACAGATCGGTGCCCCCGATGCCTGGGCAACGGCCACCGGGCGAGGCGTGACGATCGGCGTGATCGACACGGGCGCCGACCTCAACCACGAGGACCTGGCCGGCAGGATCGTGGGCTCGACCAGCTGCATCGGGTCGGGCGGCGATCCCGACCGCTGCACGGGTGACGGTCAGGACGATTTCGGCCACGGCACGCACG
>JBOGIF010000052.1:0-8453 GCA_050742415.1 Acidimicrobiales bacterium
CTCGCGCTTCCCGACGCTCAAGGCACAACCTGGCCGCCTCCAGAGCGCCGACGCCGACGCGGCCGCTGAGAGCGCTGCCAGTGCCGACGCTAGGCCTATGAGCACAGGGCTCAATCGGCCGGGCGCCCGGGGGCGAGCAGGGCCGGTGGCCGCAGCATCCGTCTTCGCGGGCGGACGGTTGGCGGGCCGACCCACCGCCGCGTCCGCACGTACCAGGCCCTGGCATCCGGCGCCGCAAGGGACGGATCGGTCCAGGGTCTCGAGCAGCCGACGGACTGCTTGGGCCGGGGAGAGCCCCTGGGCCAGGAGGAGGGCGAGAGTGCCGCTGACGTGGGGCGCGGCCATCGATGTCCCGGCGGCCCACTCGTAGCGGCCTCCAGGGGCGGAGGAGACGATGTCGGAGCCCGACCCGTCGCCCTGGCCGCCAGGCGCGACCACGCCCCACTTGGCGTCGCCCAGCGCCGTCGAGTAGTCGGTCACCCGACCGTCCTTGCCGGTGGCTCCCACTACGACGGCGTCGAGGTTCCCGTAGTTGGAGCTGCCGCGCTCTACGACATCTTCGTCGTAGTTGCCTGCGGCCATTACCGGGATCGCTCCCCGGCTCCACGCGTACTCGATGCTCGACTGCAGGGGCGTTCCGAGGATTCTCACCAGCACGCGGTCGCTGTCGCCGAGGCTCAGGTTCACCACCCGAGCCCCATGGTCGACCACCCATTGGATGGCGTTGGCGATGTCGTCGGTGCTCCCGACGCCGGACCGGAGAGCCTTGGCCACTACGAGGTGAGCGTCGGGAGCCACCCCGGCGGTCCCCGCACCATTGCCGGCCCGGGCGACAGCGATGCCGGCGACGGCGGTGCCGTGGCCATCGTCATCGATGGCAGCACCCTCCCGGCACGGGCCCCCTACGCACGTGGCCGAGACGTCCACCTTGCCCACGAGGTCCGGATGCGTCGCGTCGACCCCGCTGTCGACGATGCCGATCCTCACACCGGCCCCTGTCGAAGTGGGCCAGGCCAGGCTTGCCCCGATCTGGGTGAGGCCCCACTGATCGCGGAAGTAGGTGTCGTTGCTAGCTCGGGCCGGTGAGGTGGACAACAGGCCCGAGCACAGGACGGCCGCCGCGGCGGCAACCAGACCCCTTCGCTGTGAGGTCGTGGTCCTACAGCTCACCGAAGTTGGAGCCGCAGGTGCCCAGGCCGTAGGCGTCCAACTTGGCGTCGGCCGCCGTGGTGAGCGTCGTGAGCTCTCGGTCAGCGGCCAGGAAGCGAGAGCTGGCCTCGTCGGCTGCCGCGTCCGTGAGCTCCTGGGCCTTGACGTTCGCCTTCTCCTGAGCGCTCAGCATCTCGGCGACAGCGGTCTCGTCTCCGGGCGGGACCGGGAGGCCCTTGATGTCGGCGAGGAGCTTGTCGAAGATGCCGCTCAGCTGGCCGAGGAACCGGGCCAACTCCGCTCCCGTGTCGGCGCGGGGCTCGGGGATCTTGTCGGCCTCCCGGGCGCCGGCCCGGCAAAGGTTCTCCGCCTTCACGACGAAGGCGCTCTTGATCACCGACTGCGATCCACCCAGCAGGGTGTCCACACCGGCCTTCATGCCGGCGGCGCAGGCACCGAGCCCGTAAGCCCCGGCCTGGGCCCCCGCGTCATCGAAGGCTGTGCGGAGGCTCCTGGAGGAGGCGGTGGTCGCAGCGTCGTCGCCCTTGGCCGCCCCGTCCTGGAGGGCCTTGGCGGCCTGGCTGCTGGACTCGAAGCTCCGGAGAAAGGCAACAGCCGACTCGCCTTCGGGACCCGTCGGCCGCTCGAGTGCCCGTAGCTGGCTGAGCTGACCTTCGGTGGCACCCAGCACGACACCCGCGGCGGTGGCGAGCTCGGGGTAGTTGGTGGGCTTGACGATGGCTGACACCGGCGCATTGGCCGGCCGGCAGACCGTATCGGCGCTGACGATGAACTCGGCTTTCGAAGGGGCGGTGTCCCTTGTGAGCAGCACGGCCCCGATTCCACCTCCAGCGAGGACGAGGGCTCCCACGACAATGCCGGCGACGAGGCCCTTGCGGCTGCGGCGGTCGCGCCGTTGGGGGGCGATGGCCGACGGTCCCTGCTGAGGAGTCCACTGCGGCTGCGGCTCTGGCTGCGCCGGGGGAAGGGACTTGGGCGGCGCCGGCGGGGCAGGCGGGGTAGGCCGCGTGTAGAGAGGAGGCGCCGGCGGCATGGTCGGCGGAGCGGGGGGCGCCTTGTAGGAACTGGCGACGCCGGCCGTCGGGGACGGGCGCGCCGCAACCTCGGCGGCCGCAGCCTGCAGGCGCGTACGGATGTCGTTTCTCGGGACCGCGGTCTTGGCAGCCGCGATCCGCGTGCGAGTTGCCGGCCCCTTGGCCGTCGATTTGGACGCGGCCTTGGCCTTGGGCTTGGGTAGGGCCGCAGACTTGGCCGCACCGGCCTTCGGAATGGCCCGGGTCGATCTCGACGGAGTGGTCTTGGCTGGTCTGGTATCAGTCATCGTTCTTCCTCTTGGGCCCATGTCTGCGTCAGCCGAGCACTCGGCCGCATCAGCCCGCCGGGATGACACATCGGAGGCGACGCACCGGGACTTGAGGCTCAATACCGGGCTGGAGCGCGGGTCCAGCCCCAGCGCGCCGACCTCTAGGTAGCGGCAGAAGGCGGTTGGTTGACGGGGTGGTCGTCGCCGTAGTGGTGGCGGGGGATGACGGGAGCGTCGCGGCCGGTACCGCGGGCACCAACCCCGGCGGCGTCCTTCTTGGACGACTCCTCGTGGTACTCCTCTTCGACGTTGACGGTCCACACGTCGTGTTGCGTGCCAGTCGCGATGTTCTCGGCGGTGAGCATGGCCGTGTACATCGAGTGGTCCTGGTTGTTGTACCGGTGCATGCCGTTGCGCCCCACCGGGTGCACGTTGGGAGCGGAGGCCTTCAGCCACTCGACGATGCGGGCCACGTTGGCCTTGTAGTGCTGGTCGTAGAAGGGGTACGCCTTCGGCATCCGCACGACGTAGCCGGCCTCGACCAGCGACGGGTCGGACAACAGACCCAGCACGCCGAGCTCACGCTTGCCCTGCTCGACGAGCTCCTCGTCGGGTCGGTTCCAGGTCTCGTCGCCCTCGAAGACGAAGAACTCGAGGCCCAGACAGGTGCGGCCCTCCTTCACCAGGTACGGCGACCATGACCCGAAGTTCTGGATGCGGCCCACCTGCACGTCCTTGGAGTGCACGTAGATCCAGTTGTCGGGGAAGCTGTAGCGCTCCGGCACCACCAGCGCCACAGTGAGGAAGTCCCGGTAGCGCAGGTCGCCGGCCGCCTTCACGGCCGGGTCGGAGGCGGGCGGGTCCATTGCCTTCAGGAGCTGCGAGATCGGCATCGACGAGATGACGTGGTCGCACGGGTACTCGGAGCGGGCTCCATCACGGGTCTCGGCGGTGACCGAGACGGCCTTGCCACCCTCGTGGCGGATGCCGACGACGCGTGTGTTCATCATCACCTTGCAGCCCTTGGCCTCGACCAGGTCTCGGCAGCGCTCCCACATCATCCCGGGGCCGAGCTTCGGGTACTGGAACTCCTCGATGAGAGAGGTGATCTCCTTCTGGTTACGTTTGGGCAACAGGGCGTTCACCACGGCGTTGAAAAGCGAGAGGTTCTTGATGCGCTGCGCCGCGAAGTCGGCGGGCATGTTCTTGGTGGGGACCCCCCAGAGCTTCTCGTTGTAGGTCTTGAAGAAGTGCTTGTAGAGCCGCCAGCCGAAGCGGGAGGCGATCCACCCTTCGAGCGTCGTCTGGTCCTTCGGTGGCCGGATGCGCACCCATACGTACGACATCACGCAGAGGAACGCCTCCCAGATGCCAAGGTTCTTCAGCGCGTTCGACGCCTTCAGGGGGTAGTCGTAGTACTTGCCCTCGTAGTAGATGCGGCTCATGCGCGGGCGCAGCATGAAGTCCTCGTCGGGGAGGATCTCGTGCCAGAACGCCTCCACCTCCTTCACCTTGGTGAAGAACCGGTGGCCACCGATGTCGAAGCGCCAGCCGTCGCGCTCGACTGTCCGGCTGATGCCGCCGACGATGGAGTCGGCTTCGAGGACCGTCGACGGGATGCCGTATCGGGCGGCCAGCTCGTAGGCCGCGGTCAGGCCTGCCGGCCCGGCGCCGATGATCACGACGTTTGGCATCTTGTCCGCGAGGACGTCAGGAGAATCGGTCATTGGGTGCTTTCTGGCCGGGGGTACGAGGCAGCGCGTGCGCAGGACGCGACCGAAGCACGGTAGTTGCCAGGGCTTCGCGACCGGTAACTCGCGGTCGCTCGGTCCGGCTGGTTAGCGCGCGAGCTACCAGGGCATGAAGCCGGCATGGATGCCATAACCCTGCTGAAGCAGGACCACAAGACAGTCGAGTCGCTCTTCAAGCAGTTCGAGAAGGCGACCGAGAAGCCCGCGCAGGCCCGCAAGCTTGCCCAACAGATAATCAAGGAGCTGTCGGTCCACGCCGCCATCGAAGAGCAGGTCTTCTACCCGGCGGTCCGTGAAGCCGTGCCCGACGCCGAGTCCACCGTGCTGGAGTCGCTCGAGGAGCACCACGTCGTCAAGTGGCTGCTCTCCGAGATCGACGGGATGGACCCCACTGACGAGCGCTTCGTGGCCAAGGTGACGGTGCTCATGGAGAACGTGCGCCACCACGTGGAGGAGGAGGAGACCGAGCTCTTCCCCGAGGTGCGCGAGGTCCTGAAGCGCAAGGCCCTGGCCGACATCGGCGACTCCATGGCGAAGGCCAAGAAGATCGTTCCGGAGAAACCGCACCCGCGCGCTCCCGACACCCCTCCGGGCAACCTCGTGGCGGGCGCGGGATCTGCTTTGGTGGACCGGGCCCGCAGCGCGGTACGTGCCAAGGCGCGCGCCTGATCGAGCAGCCGCGGGCCGGCAGCTCCTACAGCTGCCGGCCCACGAGGGCGCTGACCTTGCGGTTGAGCGTCCAGGGCGCCATCCGCGAAATGGCGGCGAGCACCCGGTAGCCGACCCGCGGGATGCACACCGCTTGCCCGCGTTCGAGCGCCCGCAGGCCCGCCTCGGCCACCTCCTCGGCCGACAGCCATGCCGGGCCGGGAACACGTGAGCGGTCGAGCCCGGCGGTCTGGTGGAACTCGGTGCGGGTCATGCCGGGCAGCAGTGCCACCACGCTGATTCCCTGACCCCGGACCTCCTCGTGCAGCGACTGGCTGAAGCTGGTGAGGTAGGCCTTGGTGGCCGCGTAGGTGGCCAGGTACGGAACGGCCTGGACGCCGGCGATGGACGAGACGTTGACGATCCCCCCTCGGTTTCGCTCGATCATCCCCGGCAGCGCCGCCGACGTCAGCCGGACCGGGGCCAGGACGTTGAGGCGGACCTCGCGTTCTTCACGGTCGACGGGCTGGCTGGCGAACGGCCCACTTCCGCCGAACCCGGCATTGTTGACCAGCAGCTCGACCGGGCGCTGCCTGTCGCCGAGGCGCTGCTCCACCGCCGCAACACCCTCCGGGTCGGTGAGGTCGGCCACCAGCACTTCGATCTTCGATCCGTGCTCGGAGGCCAAGGACTCGAGACGGTCACGTCGCCGGGCGACCACGACGACTTCGCAACCCTTGGCGGCCAGGGCGAGAGCGAAGGCCCGGCCGATGCCGCTGGATGCTCCCGTGACGAGCGCGGTGGGCCAGCGGGACGAGAATGCGGCGGTCATCGCCGAAAGCTAGCGGTGCCCGCGTAGGTGGCGGCGAAGAGAGCCGCTCCCACCAGGACGATGGTGGCGCCCGAGGACGCGTCCAGGTGGTAGCTGAGGTTCATACCCACGAAGCCGCAGAAGGCGCCGATGGCAGACGACAGCCAGAGCATCCGGGAGAAGCTGTCGGTGAGCATCCGGGCCACAACCGCCGGGATGACGAGGATGGCGGCGATGAGAACGGCGCCGAGCACCTTCATGGTGGCCAGGATCGACAGGGCCAGCACAAGCATCAGCACGCCGTCGACGCGGGCGGTGCGCACGCCGGAGACGTCGGCCACGTCGGGGTCGAAGGTCGTGAACAGCAGCGCCCGGTAGCCCACCAGAACCACGGCGACGGCCAGGGCGCAGACGGCTGCCACCACGGCCACGTCGGCGGTGGAGACGCCGAGGACGCTGCCGAACAGGGAGGCCTCCAGACTGCGACGGGCCGAGCCGAAGACGTTGAGAAGCACGATCCCGAGAGCGAAGGACGCCGTCGTGATCACGCCGATGGCGGCGTCGGCGGCGATGACCCGCCTACGTGAGACGCGGCCGATGAGCAGCGCCGAGGCCACACCCCAGAGTCCGGCGCCGAGGTAGAAGTTGAACGACACGACGGCGCTGGCGGCGGCCCCTCCGAAGATGGCGTGGGACAGCCCGTGGCCGATGTAGCTCATGCCCCGGAGCGTGACGTAGACGCCGATGAGCCCGCACAGCGCGCCGGCGAGCGTGGCCACGGCGAGCCCGTTGCGGAAGAACGCGAACTGGAACGGATCGAGCAGCGTCGTCATCCGACCTCGCGGCCGAGGTAGCGGTCGAGCACTACCGGCATGCCGCCGTGCTCGAGCACGTCCATCGGGGCGCCGTAGGTGCGCTCCAGGATCCAGGGCGTGAGCACTTCACGCGGCGGCCCGGCGCCGATCACCTCCACGTTCAGACAGACGATGTGCGGGAGGTGGGCAGCGATCCCGTTGAGGTCGTGGGTGGTGAGGACTATGGCGAGGCCCTCGGCGTTGAGCTCGGAGAGGAGGTGGAGGACGTCGTGACGGGTCCGCACGTCCACGCCAGAGGCTGGCTCGTCCAGGAGCAGCAGCTGTGGTCGCTGCAGCAGGGCGCGGGCGATGAAGACCCGCTGTTGCTGGCCGCCGGAGAGATCCCGGATGTGGCGGTCGCCCAGGCCGCCGATGCCGAGGCGGTCGAGCATCTCGGCCACCTCGTGCCTCTCGTCGGCGCTCCGCCACGGCCGAAGGCGGGCCCGGGAGCGGGCCATGAGCACGACCTCGGCGACGGTGACAGGGAAGTTCCAGTTGACCGTCTCGGTCTGGGGCACGTAGCCGACCGCCAAGCCGGGCTGGCGCAGGACGCCGCCCGACCGTGGCCGGACCGTGCCGAGCATGGCCCGCAGCAGCGTGGTCTTGCCCGAGCCCGAAGGCCCCACCACCCCGGTGAACCCGCCTTCGGCGACGGCCAGGTCGATGTCGGACAAGACCGGCTCGGAGCCGTACGCGAACGACATCTTCTCCAACCGGATCAGGCCAGAGCCCGCAACCGTGCTCGTCACGGGTGTCACTTCGGTGCCCATCTACTGGGGGTACGTCGCCGTGTCGGGCGCCGTATCTGCGAAGCGCAGCGATCTGAGGGCTGAGGCGTTCCCACCGACACTTTCGACCATGGTGACGAAGTCGAAGCGCATCAGGCCCAACCAGGAGTGGTCCGCGTCGCCAGGGCGGCCGGGGAGGTCGTCGTCGCGGAGCACGTCGACGTAGCGAACGCCGGTCTCGCGACCGATCTGCTCCAGCACCGGGCTGGGGAAGACCTCGGAGCCGAAGACGACCTGCACACCCTCGCTTCGGACCTGGCCGATCAGGGCGCCGACCTCACGGGGGGTGGGCTCGTCGAAGCTCGATACCTGGATGGCGCCGACGACGGTCCAGCCGTAGTGGCGGGCGAAGTAGGCGTAGGCGTCGTGGTAGGTGAGCAGCTTGCGCCGTTCCGGGGTGAGGGTGGCGGTAGCTGCCGTCATCGCTGAGTCGAGCTCGTTGACCTGGGCGGCGAACCGGGTGTAATTGGCCTCGTACCCGGCAGCGTTGCCGGGGTCGCGGGCGGCGAGCGTGTCGGCGGCGATGCGGGCATAGCTCTTGGCCAGCGGCGGGTCGGTCCACAGGTGGGGGTTGGGCTTTCCCTCCTCCTTCGGGAACGAGAAGTCGTAGATGTAGTCCTCCGGCCCGATGGCCCGATTGCCGAGCTCCACGATCTCGGCTCCGGGAGCCAGGTTGGCCTCGGCCAGCTCACGCGTCGGGTCCTCGAGCTTGAGACCATTCACGAACACGATGTCGGCCTGGGACAGAGCGCGGGCCGTGCTCGGCGGCGGTTCGAAGGTATGCGAATTCGTTCCCTCCGGGACCAGGCCGACCACCGACGCCAGCCCGCCGGCGACGCTTGCGACGATGCTGGTTATGGGGGCGACGGTCGTCACGACCCGGAGCTTGGTTTCGGGGGCCCGCCCGGCTCTCTCGCCGCCGCACCCAGCCGTTACTGCGCCAGCGACGACTAGGACGGCCATCGCAGCGGGTGTACCGCGCGACCACATACCCCGACCTTACTGCAACCAGACTGCAATAAGGACCATCAGCGGAGAGCCCGCGGGAGGTGCCATGCAAGGGGCCCGCGCTCTAGGATCACGGCCCGTGAAGGAGGCCCACCAAGTTGGAACCGCCGAGTCGTGGCT
>JBOGIF010000053.1:0-4058 GCA_050742415.1 Acidimicrobiales bacterium
CCCCTACCGGTGCCGAATCTGCAGGTAGGGCGTACAGCCCGAATACGTGATCCTCCCGACCGGCGTTCCGCACGTTGAAGACGGTTCGCGTTCCATGCGCAGGGGGGCGGAAATCGAAAACGTACTCGGCCATGTCGACGGAAATCACCTGCGGAGCTCCGATCGCGGCGTCGGCACGGTCCTCCGGTGGCCCTGTGGACAGGCGCAGGGCCAAGCCGGTGTCAAGGGCCAATAGTTCCTGCGCGGTAGCGGACACGAGAACTGCGCGCTGGCGGCCATCAGAACTGCGCGGTGATGGCCACCAAACCTGCGCGGTGCTCACGCCAGGGGCTTCACCCCCTTGCCCGTCGTCGCCTGTTGGAGCCGCACGCTGTCGCCGGTGGTGACGCAGACGTGAGCATGGTGGAGAAGGCGATCAACGGTCGCTCCGGCCAGAGTCTTGGGCATCAGCTCGTCGAAGCCCGACGGGTGGAGGTTGGACGACACGGCGACGGAGCGCTTCTCGTAGGCGGCGTCGACGAGGCGGTAGAGCCCCTCGGCGGCGTCCGGGCTCACCGGAAGAAGTCCGATGTCGTCAATCACGACGAGCTCCGAGCTCAAGATGCGGGCCACCGCCCGGGTGACGGTGTCGTCGGCCCGGTGACGGCGGACGAGTGCGCCCAGGTTCTCCAGCGCGAACCAGGCCACCTTCATGCCCGCCTCCACGGCCAGTTGGCCGAGCGCTTCGAGGAACATCGTCTTGCCGGTGCCCGATGGGCCGCACACCACGAGGTTCTCCCGCCGGTGCACCCACTCCAGGGTGCGCAGGGCGGACTGGGTGGGGGCGGGGATCGACGATGCCTTTGGGTCCCAGGCCTCGAAGCTCTTGCCGGTGGGGAAGGCGGCCGCCGCCCGGCGGGTGGCCAGGGAGGATCGCTCCCGTCCGGCCAGCTCCTCGCTCAGCACTGCCTTGAGCACCTCGGCCGGCTCCCAACGCTGGGCCCGGGCGGTGGCGATGACCTCGGGGGCACAGCGTCGGAAGTGGGGCAGGCGCAGGCGCCGCAGCAGCGCCTCGATGTCCTCGGCCAGCGGCGGGGGCTCGGGGGTCCTCATGAGGCGACCGTGCCGAGCAGGGCCCGGCCGTGGCGGGACAGCGCCTCGAGCAGGACCTCCCGGGCCCCGGGCCCCCCGCCGTAGTCGCCGAGGCTGGTGGCCACCGCCGGCGGGGCGTCGGCCAGCCACTCTGCGACGTAGTCGAGGATCTCGGCCAGCTCGATGGCGTCGAGCACGTCGACGCCGACGACCGGCGCCCCGGCGCCCCGGCCCTCCAGCTCGGCGCTGGCCACCAGCTCGGCGCATGCCGGGCATTCCCCGCCCTCGCCTATCCGGGAGCAGAACAGGTTGCACTCCCTGCAGCGGCGCTCCAGGGACCGCTCGCCACAGGATCCGCACTCCCACACGACGCTCATCGGCCGAAACCGTCCCAGGCTGAGGTGCCGGGCTGCAGCGTGTGGCCCTCGCCGGCGCTGCGAGGCTCTCCCGGGCCGGCCGAGGCGTGGTGGGCGATGATCGAGGCGAGGTCGCCCTCGGCGAAGCGGCCCATCACCGCGGCGTTGCCCAGGGCCCAGTCCACCGCAGCGGTGCCGTGCAGGCACGCAAGGGCAACGGCCTCGACCATCTTGGGCCGGGGCCGGGCCACGCCGGCCTCCCCGGCGGCGCCGAGCCACAGCGCCGCCCCCGCCCCCAGGGCCAAGAAGGCGGCCTCAGCGTCGTTGGTGGCCCGGGGGACGCGGTGCAGCGGTCCCTCCGGCGTGGGGCCGAAGTGCTCCTCGACGTGGCGGGGGTTTCCCGGTGTGGTCCGTTCGTGACGGGCCACCTCGACCGCCCCCGCGGCTCCCACGTGGGTGATGACGATGTGCTCGCCGTGGGCGCGCACCCACACCGTCTCATCCCGCAGGCGGTGGGGGACGGAGTACTCACAGCCTTCGTGGGCGATGACCGGGGTGTTGGCCCCGACGCTGCGGGTCACCCCGAAGGCGGCGGTGTAGGCCGCGGTGGGTAGGCGGTGCAGGCGGTGGCGCTCCTCGGCCAGCATCTCGACCGGCGCCCGCCGTGTCACCCGGTGGGCCCGGGTGTTGACCTCATCGCAGAAGGCGTCACACGCGGCCTCCAGGGCAGCGAAGCTCGGGTAGTCGCCGAGCAGGTTGGCGTCGGTGGGCACCAGGTCGGCCTTGGCCACCCGCACCGTGGATTCCGAGCCACCTTTGGATTCGGGGTCGGCCACGGCACAGGTGGCGATGCTCAGGCCGTAGTGGCGGGCCGCCGAGACCATCTCCGCGTTGCGGATGGCGATGCGGGCCACATGGGTGGTCGTCACCGTCTTCTCGTTATCGGTGAGGGCGTAGGTCGGGCAACCGCCGAACCGGCGCAGGGTGGCGTCGATGCTGGCGATCACGGTGGGCAGGGACTTGTCCAGGATGGGGATCACCACCCGAAAGCGCGACCACGACAGCCAGGCGCAGAACAGCACCGTCGCCACCCCCGAAACCACCGGGCCGTCGCCGAAGTCGTATTGGAACCACATCCCCGGCTCGGGCACCCACGGCCGGTAGATCCGCCGCCGGCCGTCCCGATAGGCCTTCTTGGCCGAGGCCACCGCTCGGCGGGTGGTGCGCTCCGAGCCGGTGTAGCCCAGGGCCACCAACTTGTCATGCGCCACGTCGGCGCGGACCTTGCCGTGCGACGCATCCACCCACTCCTCCACCTTGGCCAGGTAGGGGTCGATCAGCTGGTCCCGGCGGGCGGGCGACTCCAGGACACCGGTGTCTCGGGCCGACACCCAGTGGGCGACGGTGTTGGGCGAGCAGCCGGCCAGTTCGCCGGCATCTCGCAAACTTCGGGTCAGGTCGAACGCTTCAAGAATCTCCATGATCTCCTCATCAGACTTCACGTGCTCCTCCTCGGTGGATGGGTGCTCAAGCACGCTCATCACACCGGGGAGGAGCGCCCCGGCGGTGGACCTACCGGGGCAACGGTCAATCGATCAAGCAGATCTGGTGGCCGCCACCGCGCAGTTCTCGTGGCCGCCAGCGTTCAGGTCTTTGGCCGTCTCCGTTCAGGATCTCATGGCCGCTGACATTGAGTCGGGAAGACCACATCTGCTTGCCGGGGAAGCGTCCGAACCGGCCGACGGTGGACGTAGTAACGCAGCCCGCTCCGATGAAGGGCCCGACGCAGCGCCAGCTCGGGGCCGGTGTCACGGCGAGCGACTCGGGTCATCCTGCTCCGCGCCGCCTCACTTGAGGCAAACGGTGTTCGCCAAGCCTCTGGGATGCCCTACCTTACGGCTCGAGCGACACAGTCTGCGACCTCGCGAGCGAGAAGAGGCGGGACAGCGTTGCCGATCTGAGCCTGAACCGAGCTGCGTCGCCCTACGAAGGCGAAGTCGTCAGGGAAGGTGAAGAGGCGCTGTAGCTCCGGGACTCGGAGGCGGCGGTTCTCCCAGTGGAAGGGCCCGACATTGGGTCCCGGATGTGCCTGGATCGTCGGTGACGGCCGGAAGGGCGACAGCTTCAGAAGGAACGACCAGTAGCGGCTCCGCCACTCGAACACCGGCGCTGGATGACCCCGTTTAGCTGTGTAGTACAGGTAGTTGTCGCCGGGAGGGATGTCGGCGAGGAGATGGCCCCAACTGCCCCGGACCACCTCTTCGGGCTCGGGAGAAGTGACGAGACCCGCGAGCGCCTCTCCCGCCGTCACGTGGTCCTGTTCGCCTGTCCCGCTGGATCGTCGCTCCCATTGGCCGCCATGGGTGGCTTCGGGCAAGTCCGGGAGCCGAGTCCCCTTCGGAGTGCCGACGACGAACAGGCGAGGGCGAAGCTGTGGGACGCCGTAGTCGGCCGCGTTGAGCACGGCCCATCGACAGTGGTAGCCCCCATCATCGATCTCTCGGAGGAGGCGATCGAACGCCGGGCGGCTGGCCTGATTGCGGTAGGTGAGGGCGTAGACGTTCTCGAGGATGAAGGCTCGAGGTCGTGCCTCCCGCAGCACCCTTGTGTACGCCTGCAGAAGGCTGGCGT
>JBOGIF010000054.1:0-2283 GCA_050742415.1 Acidimicrobiales bacterium
CGAGGACTGGCAGACGCCCTCGACGCCTTCAACAGCTACCGGCCGGGCACCTTCCTCGACGCGGATGAGGTGAAGCGGACGGGCGAGCTCCACCGACGTGACGAGACGTAGCACCGGCACGGGTGGCACAAGGTGCTCGTGGACGATGATGCGGTGTCAGGCCGTGCGCTGAGTCCGGGGGCGGACAAGCCCGATGTGCTCGTCGGCAGGCCCCGGGAGGACACGTACGAGAACCACTCCTCGCTCGTCGATCGAGACCACCTCGGCGACCGCCGGGTCGGCTTCCTCATTGCCGACGACGATGTACTCGCCGGCAACCAACTCGATCTCTGTGTCCCGCGTGCTGGCGTGAGTCAGCCCCGCGGCATCGTGGCGGTGGTAGTCGACCCACAGGTCCCAGTCCATCGACATCAATGTTACGACGTCGCCGGACGGCCGGGATTCGGGACCGGGGGGCTGAACACAAAGTTGAGCCGATGGAACACCTCATCGGACAGATCGGGTAACACGACGTCGAAGTGCGGTCGGGCCATCGTCGGGATCAGGGCGAACCCGGCTGCCCGGAGATCGCCGAACGTCGATGTGCGAACCTGGCCGTAGCGGTTCAGGTCGCGCTCGGTCTTGCACAGGGTTACGAGGTCCAGATCGAGTGTCGCGAAAACCGAGATGAGATAGAGCCCCAACTCCTCGAAGCCCCGCATGGCGGTGCGACGCAGGTGCTGCTGGTGCATCTCTCCACCTCGCACGATGATCACGGCGTCCCCCGGGAGCTCCTCGTCCCGGATGTCGAGCTGAGTCACCGGCTACGTCCGGTCCTTGTCGACGGCGTCGTCGAAGATACGGCCCAGCACGTTGGCCGCCTCCTGGTCGGTCTCGGCCAGGAAGTGCGAGTAGACGTTGAGCGTGGTGGCGGCGTTGCGGTGGCCGAGGCGACCGGCGACGGTACGAACGTCGACGCCGGCGGCAAGCAGGCGGGTGGCGACGTAGTGGCGCAAGTCATGCAGGCGGACGCTGGGGATGTCGGCCCTGCGACACAGGCGAGTGAAGGCCCGGCTGACCGAGTCGGGGTACCAGGGCTGGGACCCGTCGATCTCCCAGCTGAAGACGAAGGCCGATGGCGACAGCTCGAGCTCACCGAGAGCAGCGCGCTCGACCGCTCGCGCCCGGTGTTCCTTCAGGGCCTCGCAACAGGATTGGTCGAGGGAGACGCGGCGAGCGGCGTGGGTCTTGGTGTCCTTCTCGACCAGCCCATCACGGCTCATCACGATCCCCCGCCTGAAGTTGATCGTCCCACGTTCGAGATCCACATCGGGCCAGCGAAGCGCGATGAGCTCGCTGCGGCGGGCACCGGTACCGGCAGCGATGAGGATGAAGTCGGCCAGGTCCACATCGGTCTCGGTAGCCAGCGCGAACAGCCGAGCCAGGTCGGCTGGCGACGGCGGGCGGATGTCCGGTATCGGGACGCGTGGTGGCGAAGCCGAGGAAGCCGGGTTCTGGCTGAGCCAGCCCCAGCGGACACCTTGACCAAGGGCCCGGTGCAGGATGCCGTGGGCCCGACGGATGGTGGCCGGCGAGAGGGGACGCCCGGCCCGACCGCCCTTGTCGCGCAGGCGACGGTAGAACCGGTCGAGGTCGGCCGCACCGAGCTTCGACAGGGCGACGCCTCCAACGAAGGGCAGCAGGTTGCGATCGAGGACCCCCCTGGTCTCCATGGCCGTCTTGGGCGAGAAGTCGGCCTCGGCGTGCTCGAACCACCCCTCCAGCAACTCACCTACGGTCGCGTTCGTGTGGCTCGACCCGCCCCGGTCGGCCTCGGCCACCATGGCCGCCAGCGCCCGTTGTGCCTCCCGTTTGCCGCCCCTCACCGTCTTGTAGGCCCAGCGCTTGCGGCCCGTCACCGCGTCGTGGCCCAGGTACGCCCGCAGCTCCCAGGCGTCACCCCGCTGCCGCATGAAGCCCTGCATCCGAGCCCCTCTCGCCGTAGACCGGATTGGCAACAGATTGGCAAGGAGCTACCAGAAGAGCAAAGGCCCTCCGCAGAGGGCCTCAGAGCTGGACTGTTATGCGTGCCCCCAACGGGATTCGAACCCGTGCTGCCGCCTTGAAAGGGCGGTGTCCTGGGCCGCTAGACGATGGGGGCCGACCGGCTCAGGCTAACTCCCACTCTGTGCCCTCTGGAGTGTCGTGCACGAGCACGCCGGCGGACACCAGGCGGTCGCGGATGGCGTCGCCGTCAGCCCACCGCTTGTCAGCACGATCCTGGGTTCGGGCGTCGATCAGCGC
>JBOGIF010000055.1:0-6879 GCA_050742415.1 Acidimicrobiales bacterium
CATCGACGCTGCCGCCAGCACCCTCCCGTCGAGACTGGCGACACTCAGACGGGTCCTTGGTCGACGGCGACCTCGGCTCCAAGAGGAGCCCACGGCACTCCGCGAAAACTCCGCGAACGCTCCGAGATGCAGGGATACGTAAGGGCACCTGCTGGTACGGGAAAGGGCCCTTGAGCTGGGCTTTTCCCCAAAGTGGCTGCGGTGGACTACCAACCGAGCCAGCTTTGAAGGCGGGGGGGCCACCAGGCGCCCGGACACCTCCATGGTGGAAGGTACCTGCTCACACGGTCACGGTGGCCTCCTCGGGTTGGGATAGGAAGGACAAGGTTCTCAACGTTCGGGTCACCGAGCGACAGGGTACGGCCTACGAGCGCGCTGCCTCCTTGGAGGACACCACCGTCACTGCGTTCGTCACGGGTGCAGCCGACGAGCGAGCCGAGCAGGTCCTCGCCGACCACCGCTCTCTGCGGGTGCCCAGCGACGTCTTCGACGGCGCTCGCATGCTCGACCGGCCGGGCGGGCCCCTACGGCTACTACACGATCGCCCCGTATTTCATCGAGCGTCGGACGCTCACCGAGAAGCCGCGGGCTCCCCGACCGCATCCCCAGCTACCTGCTCGCCCGGCTCGCCTTGCACGAGACCTTGCGCGGCCAGGGACTCGGGTCACAGCTGCTCGCCAGCACCGCGAGCTCAAGACCGCCTGCATGGCCTACCACGCCGCCCTGCGAGCCGAGCTGACGGCACGACTGGGTGTGGCCTGGGGCCCGGCCGACCGCCACGGCAAGACCGAGGTCGCCGGCGTGCCCGAGGGACTGCGCGGTCACTACTCGGGCCGGCGGGCAGCGGTGCAGGCCGCCGCCAGCGTCTCCATCGCAGAGTCCGAGGTGGAGCTGGGCCGGGGCCTCACCGCCGCCGAGCGGCGCCGGGCCTACGAGCGGGCGGTGCTGGTGACCCGCTACGGCAAGGCCCATGACCCCGCCTCCACCCAGGGCCTGCACGACCGCTGGGCCGCTGAGGCCGATACCGCTGGCTTCGAGCCGGCGAGCTGGCTTCCGGGCCACGCTGGGACGCGACACATCGGCCACCACGTCATCGACCCGGAGCGGATCGTGGCCGAGGCGCTGGACGAGCTGGAACGCACCCACTCCACCTGGGACGAACCGACGTCGCCCGCCAGATGGCACGTCGCCTGGGCCCGGGGTTGGGTGACGCTGCTGACGCGGTGAACTGCATCACCGCCGGTCGGCAGCCAGATGACCAAGGACCTTGCTGGTAGGCAAGATGCTACCGGCGCTGCGCTTGCGTTCTCGAATCTGAGCGAGGAAACGTCGGGGTTGGGACGGGATTGCCAGCTCTATCAACTCGTTCTTCAGGTACTCCTGAAGTGATCGCCCAGTTGCCGAGGCGGGCGCAGCCAGTTCATCGCGTGTGTCGTCTGGACATCGCTGACCGTGATCGAGGGCATTCATGCATATGCCGAGTACAGCAGCAATTTGCTGCGACACCACATTTAGGCGTGGCGCTACGCGGACCGTGCCACCGCGAATCGCCAGTGCGTCGCGCCCTGCTTCTCAGACGGGAACGAGGTCGACGTGAACGCCAGCCGCGCGAGCCAGATCCCGCAGGTCAGCCGGATCAGACGTGAGGACCTCGTCCCCGTCGCTGGCGAGGCACACGAGCGCCGAGTCTATGGCATCCGTTCCGCTGGTCCGGCCGAGCAGCACTCCCGCCCGCTTGCCCAGGGCATCGTCCAACGGCTTGACCTCAACGCCAACGAGAAGCCGCGCGACCTCCGCCTGGCGGCCGGTTCCCCCGCGCCAAATCTGGGCGACCACACCGCCGTGGGTCAGAGGCGATCGTTCGGCAAGACGCTCACGCTTCACCAACGCGACGAGGTCGCGATCGCCCCGCTCGACGGCAATGAAGGCGCCGGCATCAAGGATCAGGCTCATGCGGCGCCCCGCCGTCGGCGCCGTGTCGGCCGGTCGCTGACCGGCTCGCCTCGAACGACCGTCGCTCGCGCACGAGCTAGTCGCACCGCTTCGTCCATCTCCTCGCCTGTGATCTCACCGTGCTCCGCCTCGTATGCGGCGAGGAACTGGTCGAGCGCTCGCATTCGCTGATCATGGTCGGCCTTCAAGCGAAGAGCCTCGTTCGCCCATGCGCTCATGCTCGCCGCACGGCCTTCGCTGACCGCCGCCTGGCCGGCCTCGACCAGCTCTGCATCCACGGACACCGACAACCTCTGCTTTGCGTTCATACGAAAATGCTACATCAATGGCAACTTCGTGGCAGCACCCGCAGGCAGCCAGGGCACCGGGCTGCTGGTCTTCCCGTTGACGTTCGTGTCCAGCACCTTCGTGCCCGTCGAGCCCATGCGGGATGGATGCAGGCGTCGTGAGCAGTCGGTAGCGAGGCGAAGTGTTGACACTGGCCTCAAGCCACGAGACTGAACCGAACCACTGGTTGTTGGTCGGTGGCCTCCGGAGGTGACCACCGACCGTGAGCGTACTTACGTTGGAGCTTGACCATGAGGATGGAGCGGACGCCCTCGACGCTCCAGCGAACACCGACGTCGGTGCGCCGGTTCATCTCCCGCATGACGCGTTCGAGCACGCCGGTGCCGAGCTCGGGACGCCCCTTGTCGCCGAACAGCAGGCGCCCGGCGCCGGGATGGGTGAGGAAGGTGAAGACCTCGTCCTCGGCGGCGCGCAGGTGAGCTGCCGCGGCCATCGCCCCGCAGCCGGTGGCGTCGTCGACGAGCTCGGCGTAGGCGGTCCGGGCGGCGGCGAGATTCTGATCCCGGTAGGCGGCGGTGAGCAGAACCTCGAGCTGGCGGCGGAAGTCGTCGGCCAGGTGCTCGCTAGCCCGGTCGGTGTAGCGGGCCGCCCGGTAGACGCCCCGGGCGAGGTGCCACAGGCAGCGCTGCACGGGCACGCCACCGAAGCGCTCAGCGGCCAGGGCCGACAGCTCCTCCCTCGCCGTCGACGAGGATCAGTCCCGGGCGCAACCCGGCCAGCAGGTCGCCCATCACTGCCCAGCCCTCGGCCACCGTGGCCCCGAGCAGGCGGGCCTGCACGCACACCTTCTTGCCCTCCCGACGGCGGGCCACCAGGCCGATGGCCAGGTGCAACGCCACCCCGCCCTTGCGCTCGCCGGCCCGCTCCCCGGTCCCGTCCAGCAGCAGCACGGGCACGTCGTCGATCTCGGGGCCGACGCGCTCGGGGGCCATGGCCATCACGTCGCGGCGGATGCTGCGCGCCGACACCGACGGGCCGGCCAGGGCGGCCAGCAGCCGGGACGCCTTGGCGTAGGCCACCTCGACGGCAAGCGATGCCGCCAGCTCGCTGAGGCGCTCGGTGCGGCGCTGGTGGGGGCGCAGGCCCAGCAGGTCGGCGGCGGGGGCGAAGCGGCGGTCACAGGACTGGCAGGCCAGCTGCTGGGAGCGGAACGCCACCTGCCCGCACGCCGTAGTCACCTTTCGCGGCTTCGGCCGGAACCCTCGGCGGCGGAACCCGCGCCGGCTCCCGCACCCGGTGCAGGACCACGGTGCCTCCAGTTGCTCGTCGTCGAGCAGCGGCAGCCCGAAGGGCCGACCACCGCGTCGACGAGGTCGGCGATCATCGACTCGATGGCATCGGCGACCAGCTGGGCGGGCGCCTCCCGGGCGAAGGCCATGGCCGCCCCCTCCAGCTCTCCCAGCCCGACGATCCCGTCGAACTCGATCCTCACCCTGCGTGTACGTTCCGACTTCGGCACGGGGCTCCTTCTGTTCTCACAGTTCGGATGGAGCCTCGTGCCTACCAGGCCAGGACTACACGCGTGTCATTCGATCGCCTCGCTACCGAAACGTCGACCCCCTTACATAGTCGACAACCTGATCGAGCGGCCGGTCTGCCAGCGAGGAGCGCCGACCGGCTTGGAATCGGAAAGCCCTGCTGGCGCCGGAATGCCGCCTACAGAGCCCGGCGCAGGGGAAGGCCGCCCCACAACAGCATGACGATGGCGAAGATCCACGGCCGGGGTAGCACGGTCGTCGAGCCGTGGAGGCTGAGGCTGGTGGTGGCCACGTAGAGGAAGAGCCCGACGGTTCCCTTCACCGCCCGCGGGTTGACATGCGAGACGATGAACAGCTGCGCGGCCAGGAGCCCGAAGAGCAGGGCGAAGAGGTCGAGCTCGGTCTTCTCGGAGATGATGAAGGCCAGCCCGAGCGCCAGTGCCGCGCTCCCGGCGCCGACGTAGCGGCTGCCGTCGATGAGCCAGCCGAGCGTTGCCGCCCCCCCGATGACCAGGAGGATCCGGTAGAGCGGCTGGGTGTCGGACCCGGCGATCATCGCCGTCGGGATCGCCCCGGCCATCACCACCACCGCGCCGACGATCTGGCGGGCACGCGTGGTCGGCCCGAAGGGCTCGATCCGCGGCCCGTCCTCCGCCGGCTGCGGCTTCGTCGGCGCGGTGTTTTCCGCGGTCAGCTCCATCCTGCAGCGTCGCCCGGGGTGGGGGTACGAACATCACCCGCAGCGGATGATGTTGCCGGTCCGCCGGGTGGTCAGTCGCCGAAGAGCCGGTCCAGACCGAGGACGAATCCGTCGAGCTGCGGGGAGGTCAGCGCACCGTCGGCATCGACCTCGAGAGAGGCGTCAAAGGTACGGGCCTCGGGGCTCGTTCGCCGGTGGACCCGCACCCGCCTGGCGGGTGTGTCGACGAGCCACAGCTCGCCGACGCCGCCCTCCTCGTAGCGGCGGCGCTTGATCCCGGTGTCGTAGCGCCAGGTGGACGGTGACCGCACCTCGGCCACCAGGTCGGGCAGGCCCTCCAGGGCCGGGGCGCCGGGCGCCGGTCGGCGGGTCTCGCTCACCCACCACACGTCGGGCGCGTACACGTCGGCCGGGCCCAGGCGGAGGTCGACCGGCAGTGCCACCAGGCCCCGGCCGGGGGCGGCATCGCTCCACGTGAGTAGCGCGGCATACAGCCGACCTACGACGAGCTGGTGAGGAAGGGCTGGCTGGCTCACGATGACTTCTCCGCCGATGAGCTGGGATCCGCGAGGCCAGTCGTCGCGGGCCAAGAACTCCTCTGCGCTCAGGCCCGTCGCCAGCGACATGGGACCACGTTAGCGGACGCATCAGGTATGATGCCGGTCGATGCGGACGACGCTCAACCTCGACGGAGATGTCGAGACGAGGCTCAAAGAGCTCGCCCGGCTGCGGGGCCGGCCTCTGTCCCGAATAGCCAACGATCTGATCAGAGCCGGCCTTCGGGCGTCGGACCACCCAGGCGAGCCGGATCCCTACGAGCCGCCCACCTTCGACACCGGACCTCCGCTCCTGGACGTGCGCGACATCGCCCAGGCGATCGAGACGATCGCTGATGGAGGCTGAGCAGGGCGAAGCGATACTCGTCGACGCCAACCTCCTGCTGTGGGCCCACCACCGGCAGTTCGACCAGCACGACAAGGCTCGCTCCTGGTGGGCGTCGACCCTCAGCGCAACCACCGTCGTCGCCATCCCGTGGCCCACGGTGCTCGCCTTCGTGAGGATCTCGACCCACCCCCGTGCCCTGGCGCGTCCCCTCGACGTCACCGTGGCCTACTCGGTGGTCGAAGGCTGGCTGGCTCGACGCAACGTCACGACGCCGACCCCGACCGAACGCCACCGGGATCTCTACGGGGGGATGCTCAGGGGCGGTCACGCCACCGGGAACCATGCCAGCGACGCCCACCTGGCCGCGCTGGCCGTGGAGTGGGGCCTGGCCCTGGTCAGCGCCGACCGTGACTTCGCCCGCTACCCGGGACTTCGGTGGCACGACCCGAGCCTGTCGTGGTGAGGGCGCGACGACCAGGGCGGCGCCGACACTCTCCCCAAATGTCTCACTGGTGATACACTCGGACAGTGAGCGAGGTCTCGATACGCGAGCTGCGTAACCATGGGGGTGACGTCATGGATCGAGTGGCGTCCGGCGAGCGGATCACCATTACGCGATCAGGCCGTCCGGTGGCCGAGCTCCGACCGATACGAGCCGCGGTACCGGCGGAGGTCCTGACCGAGCGGTGGTCGCGACTCCCCCGGGTCGACCCAAGGGCGATGCAGGCTGATATCGATGCCCTGATCGACAGTGCCCTCTGACGGGACAGGAACGACAGGTGCCGGCGAGCGGGGCAGTGGCGGTTGAGAGACCCCCGAAGGGCCTGCTGGACACCAGCACTGTCGTTCTCCTCGGTCAGCTCCCCCAAGCGATCCTGCCGGTCGAGCCGTTCATCAGCGCCGTCACGCTTGCCGAGCTGTCGGTAGGTCCCCTGGTGGCAACCGACGATCGGGAACGGGCCGCCCGGCAGGCACGACTGCAGCAGGCAGAGGCCGACTTCGATCCGTTGCCGTTCGATGCCGAGTCGGCCCGTGCCTTCGCTCGGGTGGCAGCCTCTCTTCGCAGGTCGGGGCGGAAGGTGCAGGCCCGCACCTACGACGCCATGATCGCCGCCATCGCCTTGGCCAACGATCTTCCCCTCTTCACGTGCAACCCCGGCGACTTCGCCGGCATCGCTGATCTCGAGGTTCACGCCATCGCTCATCCACAACGGCGCCTCCCTGAGGATCGACCTGAATGAATCGGGCCGCGCACCTCGACCTTCAGGCCACGGCCCGTTGCACGGCCGCGGCGATGCCGTCGGCGGACAGGCCGTGGCGGGCGTTGAGGAAGGCCTCGCTGCCGCCGATGCCGTCGGGCGCCGCCCGCACGCCACACCGGAGCACCCGGCAACCCAGCCCGTGCTCGGCCACCACCTCGGAGACGAGCGAACCCAGGCCCCCGACCACCGAGTGGGCCTCCACCGTGACGACCACCGGGAAAGGAGCGAGCAGCTCGACCAGGTCGGCCTCGGG
>JBOGIF010000056.1:0-4536 GCA_050742415.1 Acidimicrobiales bacterium
GCCTTCGCCGTCGTGCGGGAGGCGGCCAAGCGGGCGATCGGCCAGCGCCACTACGACGTCCAGCTCATGGGCGCCGCCGCCCTCCACTTCGGGTGGATCGCCGAGATGAAGACGGGCGAGGGTAAGACGCTCGTGTCCACCCTGCCCGTGTACCTGAACGGCCTGAGTGGCCGCGGCGTCCACGTCATCACCGTCAACGATTACCTGGCCAAGCGCGACGCCGAGTGGATGGGCCGCATACACCACTGGCTGGGCCTCACCGTCGGCATGGTCCTCCCCGAGTTCGAGGGCTCCGAGCAGAAGCGGGCGGCCTACGGCTGCGACATCACCTACGGCACGAACAACGAGTTCGGCTTCGACTACCTGCGCGACAACATGGCCATGTCCCTCGGGCAGATGGTCCAGCGCGGGCACCCCTATGCCATCGTCGACGAGGTCGACTCGATCCTGGTCGACGAGGCCCGCACGCCCCTGATCATCAGCGGCCAGGTCCAGGACGCGGCGTCGCTGTACAACAAGTTCGCCGGCGTGGTCCGGGGCCTCGAGCGCGACTCGGACTACGAGGTCGACGAGGAGAAGCGCACCGTCGTCCCCACCGAGGAGGGGATGGAC
This sequence comes from Acidimicrobiales bacterium, assembly GCA_050742415.1. Classification (GTDB taxonomy): domain Bacteria; phylum Actinomycetota; class Acidimicrobiia; order Acidimicrobiales; family AC-14; genus JBOGIF01. The sequence continues at coordinate 613 of JBOGIF010000056.1, forward strand.
AAGGTCGAGAGGGCGCTCGGCGTCGACAACCTCTACGACGCCGTCTCCCAGAACTTCGTGCACCAGCTCCAGGCCGCCCTTCGCGCCAAGGAGCTCTACAAGCGCGACGTCGACTACGTGGTCCAGCACGGCGAGGTGAAGATCGTCGACGAGTTCACCGGCCGCATCCTGGAGGGCCGGCGTTGGTCGGAGGGCCTCCACCAGGCCGTCGAGGCCAAGGAGCGGGTGAGGATCAAGGAGGAGAACCAGACGCTGGCCACCATCACCCTGCAGAACTACTTCCGCATGTACGACAAGTTGGCGGGGATGACCGGCACGGCCGAGACCGAGGCCGCCGAGTTCGCCCATACCTACAACCTCCCGGTGGTGCCGGTCCCCACCCACCGGCCGATGGTGCGGGTCGACCACCCCGACCTCATCTACAAGACCGAGGAAGCCAAGTTCGACGCCGTCGTGGAGGACATCGTCGCCCGCCAGGAGGCCGGCCAGCCGGTGCTGGTCGGCACCGTGTCGGTCGAGAAGTCCGAGAGGCTCTCCAGGCTGCTCGACAAGCGGGGCGTCCCCCATTCGGTGCTCAACGCCAAGCAGCACGAACGGGAAGCTTCGGTCGTGGCCCAGGCCGGCCGTCTGCACACCGTCACCGTCGCTACGAACATGGCCGGGCGCGGCGTCGACATCATCCTCGGCGGCAACCCCGAGAGCATGGCGCGCCTCGACGCGCTGGCCGAGGGGGCCGCGCTCGACACGCCCGAGGGCCAGGCCCGCCTCGACGAGCTGACCAAGCGCTTCGAGGCCGAGTGCGCCACCGAGGGCGACAAGGTCCGGGCGCTTGGCGGGCTCTACGTGCTCGGCACCGAGCGCCACGAGAGCCGTCGCATCGACAACCAGCTACGGGGCCGTTCGGGCCGCCAGGGCGACCCCGGCGAGAGCCGGTTCTACCTGTCCCTGGGCGACGACCTGATGCGCCTGTTCGCCACCGGGGCCATGAGCTGGGTCATGGGCAAGGCCCTCCCCGACGACGTGCCCATCGAGGCGAAGATGGTCACCAAGGCGATCGAGAAGGCCCAGGGCACCGTCGAGTCGCGCAACGCCGAGATCCGCAAGGACGTCCTCAAATACGACGAGGTGATGAACGAGCAGCGCAAGGTCATCTACCGGCGCCGACACCAGATCCTCGAAGGCGCCGACCTGCGCGAAGAGGCCATCGGCCACCTGGAACAGGTGATCGGCCGGGTGGTCTCCACCTTCTGCCCGACCGACTACTCCGAGGACTGGAACATCGAGAGCCTGGTGGCCGACGTCAGGCTCTACTTCCCCACGAAGTTCACTGAGGAGGAGCTGGCGGGGGCCGACAGCGCGGACCGCATCAAGGACAGCCTGGTGGCGGAGGCGGTGGCCTACTACGAGCAACGCGAGGAGCAGCTGGGCGAGGAGCTGGTGCGGGAACTGGAGCGCCAGGTGATGCTCTCGATCCTCGACCAGCGCTGGCGCGAGCACCTCTACGAGATGGACTACCTCGAAGAGGGCATCAACCTGCGGGCCATGGGCCAGAAGGACCCCCTCTCGGAGTGGCAGCGCGAGGGCTACTCGATGTTCGGCCAGATGATCGACGCCATCGCCGATGACTTCGTGCGCTACGTGATGCACCTCGACGTGGTGGTGGAGCAGGCCGAGCAGCCCAAGCTGCGCAACGTGCAGTACTCCGCTCCCGAGGACCCCTCCCAGAGCACCGGCGGCCTCCGTCCGGCGGCACAGCGCGAGGCCGCTGCCACCGGCAACCCCGACATGGCTGTCGCCTCGGGCGAGGACGATCCGGCCCAGGCGCCGATCGTCAGGTCCGCTGAGGAGAAGATCGGCCGCAACCAGCCCTGCTATTGCGGCAGCGGCAAGAAGTACAAGCTCTGCCACGGCCGCTGACCCGATCGGACGAGACGACCATGTCCGAGTTCTTGGACAGTTGCCTCCGTCTCGCGGATCGGTAGGGGTGAGCTGCACCTTTGGGAGCATGAGGGAGCTTGCTGCGGGAGGGCAACCCCGGTGCGGACTGTTAGAGCTGAGCTTTGGCGAGCAAAGCCGGGTGATCCGCGACGGGACCCGGGAGACAGCTGAAGTGGACCATTCCGTCGGGATCTACGGCGACTATCCGGGCCGCCGCAGTAGCCGATTCGTTGCCGACCACGAGCACCCGGCCAACCGTCACCCGGCTCGGATCGGGCGCGCAGGACAGCAGGGACCAGCCGTTCCCGTCGTCGTCCTCGTCGTTGAGGTCGGCGCGAATGTCGATCTTGTCGGTCATTCTCGTGTCGTCCCGTGGTAACGGTTCATGAGTAGGCGCTGCGGGCATGCCACCAACCTGGCCACCCCATCCTCGAGGTCGCCCATCTCCAGAGTGTAGTGAGGGGACCGTCCGGTGGGTACCAGCTTGATCCCGCTTTGGCGCAGGTCGCCAGCGAGCATGAGGGTGAGGCGGTGGAAGCGAACCAGGCGGTGCTCTGCGACCCAATCGACACCCCGCTCGGTCGCGGCGAAGGCCGAGACACCGTATGAGCCGTAGGCCAGGAAGGTTCGCACTGCGTCCTCGCGCAGGACCGCGTCGTGCATGACGTCGCCGCGCACCAGGATGATGTCGCCAGCGAGGACTTCCTCCCGAATTCGGCGTTGCCGGGTCACCTGTCCGGTCCCGTCTGGCCGTGTGCGCCTGTGTCCTGCACCTCGTCGGAGTCGAAGAAAGTTCCTGGCCGGTAGTTGTTGAAGGCGTCGAGGGCATCGGCCAGCCCTCGCAGGCTGGCCGCCAATGACGACACCTCCTCGCTTACCTGCCGGTTCGGCCGTTCGCCCAGGTCAGCCGTGGCGCAAAGTGTCGCCCTGTACCGGCCGGTCACGCTAGGGTCACGTCGCTACAGGCCAGCCAGGTCATCGGCGGTGCTCCACTCGCCGAGGAGCTTCACGTCGACGACGGCGCCCGCGAGCTTCTCGGGGAAGATCGCCAGAACGCTGTCGATCCCGGTGGCGGACGGCGAGCGGATGGCTTGGAAGGCGTGCTCGTGGGCGGCCTCGCCGATCTCCTGGGTGAACCGCTGGTCCTCCCGGACGAGGTCGGGCGGAGCGATCCCGATCGCGTCGAGGGTCTCGGCGTCGGTGAGGTCGAGCACCTTGCCGAGATCGGCCATTATCTCGAACAGCTCGCGCCGCAGTAGCGCCTCGACGTTGAGCCCTTGTCGCTCGGCTTGTCGGGTCAGTTCGGCGACGACGCAGGGTCGGGTGAGGCAGAGGTAGAGGACGGGGAAGCTGTGCGGTGGGTTGAACCGCCCGCCGAGTCGACGTGCGCCGTCACCGCTTCGAGGGTCGAAGCCCTTCGCCTGGTTCCGGTAGGCGACCGCGGAGACGGCGGTTCCTGTGAGCTGGCCCAGCGCCCGGGGGTCGAACGATGACATGTCAGATGGTCATGCCCTCCGCCAACGCCAGGAGGAGGTCGACCACCCGCTGGTACTGACCAGCGGCGATGAGATCGAGAGGCTTCTCGTAGCCGAGGTCGGGGTTCGGCGAGCGCATCCAGAACCGGGCTGCGTCATCGCGCATGACCCGCCGAGCGAGGTCGACGACAGCGCGGAGCTCGAGCAGGCGCTCCTCTGCCTCCCGGCGTGGCGTCGCGGCCTCGGCCCTCCATCGGGCCACGCTTCGAGGATTGGTATCGCTCACCCGCGCCAGGTCGCTGGTGTCGACCACATCGCCCTCGTAGAGGTGGTCCAGCAGGGAGGTGAGTGCCGTCATGGTCTCCTCGTCGCCCTAACATGTAGCGAAACGTCGCGCATACGTCGTATGATACGTCGATCATCTGTCCTTGGAATGCCGGGCGATGCGCCGGCTCCGAGCTGCATCCTGCGCACATCGAGTCGACAACGCTCGCCGAACTGCGCGATGCCC
>JBOGIF010000057.1:0-19678 GCA_050742415.1 Acidimicrobiales bacterium
GGCACGAAGCGCAGGGCGGGCAGGCGGTCCAGCGGCGGCACGTTGGCGACGAGCACGCGGGTCCCACCCTCGTCACGGAGCTGTTCGACGATCTGCTCCAGGCCCCTCTCGAAGTCGGGCGGCCTCACGCGGTGCCGCAGGTCGTTCACGTTCAGCCACACGGTGACCAGGGAGGGCCTCATGGCCACCGCCTTGGGAAGCTGGTCGGCAAGGGCGCTCGCCAGCGTCGCTCCCGGCACCGCGAGGTTGGCGTAACGGGTGCCGTCCGGCAGGGCCATCCGTCGGAAGACCTCGGGCCAGGCGTCCCGGGCCGGGTTGGTGCTGCCGATGCCCACCGAGTCGCTGGCTCCGATGGCCACATACAGACCCGGAGCGGTCGTCGTGGTGGCGGCGGGTGCCGCCGAGGGCGAGGACGGGTCCACCCGGCAGCCAGCCACCAACGTGGCGAGGACGCCCACGAGTACGAGCAGGCGGTGTCGAAGGGGCGTTCGCGGCACGTCGGCCCCATTCTTCTGCAGTTGACCCGCATACAGGTGGGTCAACTGCGGGTGGAGCGGGTCCTGAGGGCGGCGAGGGCGGCGGTGACGACCCAGATGGCGAGAAGGATGACCGCGAGCCCGCGGCCGTAGTTGCCGGGCAGAGCGCTGGGATTGGTGGGGGCCCTTCCGTAGCCGCGCACGAACGGGAAGGCGTAGAGCGTCACCAGTCCGCTGCATATGAGACCGCCCTGTACGACCGATCGCACGGGGGCCGGCACGAGCCGGCCGACGAGAAGCCCGGCACCGAAGACCAGGGGAGCGACGAGGAGGTCGTGCACCAGGGCGGTGCCGACCAGCAGTCGGCCGAAGCCGGTCGGGTTGGTGGCGAGGTGCTGATCCAGCAGGCCGCGGACACCAAAGGCCATCAGCGCCCAGCCAGCGGCGGCGGAGACCCAGAAGGTCCGGGTGCCGGTCCGCGGCTGGCGCACCTCGCTCACCGCACCACTATCCGGTGAACCCACTTGGTGCACATCACTCCGGGGCGGTTGGGCGAGATGAGCCGGACCGGGAACCCGTGGTCCACGTGGAGAACCTGGCCGTCGAGCGCCAGGGCGAGCAGGGTGTCGCGGTCCTCGGCCTGGACGGGGTTCAGGACGGACCGGCGGTAGAGGCCGCGAGCCTCCAGCGACTCCACGACGACCTCGGCGCCCGCCCCGGCGCCGGCGCGCGCCAAGAGCTCCCGGACCTGCACGCCCCGCCAGGTGGCTGACGCGCTCCAGCCCTCGACGCAGGCGATGGGCAGGACCGCCTCGTGTTGGGGGAGGGCTCCGAGCTCGGCCAGGGTCAGCTGGAACGGGCTGGCCACTCGGCCCTCCACCGACAGCCGCCACGCCGGGTCGTTGGCCGCCTCCACCACCGCCGCCTCCACCGCGCTGCGGTTGACGGGGAAGCCCTGAGGGCCGAAGTCGGGCCTGCGGGGCGCGAGCAGGCCCAGGCGTTGGAGCGGGCGCAGCGTCTGCCCGACGGTGGTCACCACGAGGGTGGCCGACGCGGCGGCGACCGCTCCGAGGAAGCCCCGCCGCCCCAGCCCGGGCCCCGGCGTCTCCGGCAGGTCGGGGCTTCGTGAGCCGAGGGCGACGCGAGTGACCGAGATCTTGGCGCCCACATGGGCGACCAGCGCGCCGATGGTGATCCACGCCGCCCAGTAATGGGTGACGGTGAAGAAGAACGGCATGGGCCGGTACCACCGGGCCACGTTGACGGTGCCCGTGAACAGCATGAACAGGCTCCCGCCGACCAGCGGCAGGAGGCTAACGCGCTCGACCAGGTGGGCGGCGTCCCGTACCACCGGGCGGGCCCAAAAGTGGGGGTAGACGGTCCAGAGCTTGGCGAGGAGGAGAGGGATCGAAGCCGTCCCGGTGGCGATGTGCAGGCCCTGGGTGAGCCGGTAGAAGCCGGCCGGGCGGGACGGCCAGGTGAGCCACGAAGGCGGTCGTTGGAGGGTGTGGGACACGAGCCCGGTGAGGAAGCAGACGCTGAACGTCACCCCCAGGGCAATCCCGAGCATGGCTGCGGTCCTCTGGCTGTGCAGCCGGCTGGTGAAGCTGTCGGCGTCGGGCCGGGCCAGCCTCATCACTGCTTTCGGGCCGCGGACGCCAGCTCCCGGTCCAGGACGGCGGCGAATCGCGAAGTCGGGGCCTCGGCGGCCACCGCTATGGCGTCGTCGACGGTGTCGACATCGCGGAGGGCCTCGAGCTGCACCGTCGCCAAGCCGAGGTCGGCCAAGCGCGCCCATTGCGCGGTGAAGGTGCATGCCTGGCTCATGGGCACGCCGAGGAACACCCGGGCGTCCGGTCGACGCAGGCCTAGCGCCCAGTAGCCGCCGTCGGGTGACGGGCCCAGGACCGCGTCGACACCCGGGCGGCACAGGGTGTCGAGCGCTTCCTTCAAGAGGTCGGCGCAGACCTGGGGCGTGTCGGCCCCGATCACCACGGCCGGGGCGCCGGCGTCGACGAAGGCGCACGCCAGCCTCTCTTCGACGCCGGCGCCCCGTTGGAACACGACGGTGAGGTCGTCGGGAAGCCAAGAGCCGGGGTGGCCGTCCAGGGCGACGACTCGCCACGCCGCCGGCGTGGCTCGCACCGCCGCCAACGTGTCGACGAGCGAGGCCTCGGCCAGTGCAGCTGCCTGCTCGGCCGTGAATGGTGGGGAAAGGCGGGTCTTGACCCGCCCGGCCACGGGCGCCTTGGCCATGACGATGATCCCAGCGCCCGCCTTCACCGGAGCAGCCCGGCCATGTCGCGCACCGCCCGGAAGGTCCCCGCGAGAGTGCCCGTGACCTTCGACCTGCCGGCTCGCGCTCGATAGGCCACCGGGACATCCGTCAACGTCCAACCCGCCTCGACGGCGCGGAGCACCATCTCCAGGGGCCAGCCGGAGCGCCGGTCGGCCAGACCGAGATCGAGCAGGGGCTCGCGCCGGGCGGCGCGCATCGGCCCCAGGTCGCCAAGCGCGACACCGGTACGCCGGCGCAATTCCAGGGCCAAGATCCGGTTGGCCAGCCGGGCGTGTACCGGCCAGGCGCCCGGCTCGGCCACCCGCCGGCCCAGGCACAGGTCGGCGACGCCGGACATCACGGGCCCCGCCACGTTGGGCAGCTCGGCCGGGTCGAGTGAGGCGTCGCAGTCCATGAAGCACACGATGTCGTCGTCGGACGCCGCCAGACCGGCGTGACAGGCGGCGCCGAAGCCCCGGCTGCTCTCGGTGACGACCAGCGCCCCGAGCGACGAGGCGATGGCGGCCGAGCCGTCGACCGAGCCGTTGTCGACGACGATGGGCCGGTACCCGGCAGGCATCCGGCCCAGCACCCAAGGGAGGGCCTCGGCCTCGTCGAGCACGGGGAGGACCACATCCGGCACGGCACGAAAGCTACGGCCTTCGCGCTGCCCTTAGCCTCGCGCGTCGATGGCGAGGATCCTGGTCACCGGCGGTAGCGGGTTCATCGGCTCGGCCGTGGTGGACGCGCTCGTAACGGCTGGCCACCGCGTCCGGGTGCTCGACCAGGCGGAGCCGGCCCGTCCCAACGCTGGCGCCGAGTACCTGAAGGCCGACCTCCGCGACCACGACGCCGTCCGCGCCGCTGTTCGGGGGGTCGACGCGGTCAGCCACCAGGCAGCCAAGGTGGGCCTGGAAGCGGGAATGGCCGACGCCGTCGACTACGCCAGTACCAACGACGTTGGCACCGCCGTGCTGCTCGCGGCCCTGGACGAGGCCGGCTTCGGCTCCGGTGGTTCCGGGCGGCTGGTGCTGGCGAGCAGCATGGTGGTCTACGGCGAAGGCCGCTACCGATGCGTAGAGCACGCTGTGGTCCGGCCGCCACCGCGGGCCGCCGAGCGCCTGGCGGCCGGCGACTTCGATCCCACTTGCCCGCGGTGCGGCGGGGCGCTGGTCGCCGAACCGGTCACTGAGGACGCGGTCACGGACCCTCGAAACGTGTACGCCGCCACCAAGCTCCACCAGGAGCATCTGTGCGCGGTGTTCGGTTGGCAGCGCGGCGTGGCCGTGACCGCCCTGCGCTATCACAACGTGTATGGACCGGGGATGCCCCGGGACAACCCGTACTCCGGGGTGGCGGCCATCTTCGCCAGCTCACTGCGATCGGGTGAGGCTCCCCGCGTGTTCGAGGACGGCAGGCAGCGCCGGGACTTCGTCCACGCGTCCGACGTGGCGCGCGCCAACCTCTTGGCCCTCACCTGCGAGCCGCCGGTCGAGGGTCCCGTGAACGTGGCCACCGGTTTCCCGCGCAGCGTCGGCGGCCTGGCGGCCGCACTGGCCGACGCCTTCGGGCCCGGTGCTCCGCAACCGGTGATCACGGGTGGTTACCGGCTGGGCGACGTCCGTCATGTCTTCGCTTCGCCCACCCGGGCCGAGGAGCTCATGGGGTTCCGCGCCGAGGTCGATTTGCACGAGGGGATGCGGGAGCTGGCCGCGTCCCTGTAGACGTAAGCCGTGGAGATCCACGTCTTCAGCGTCCTGCCCGAGCTTTTGACCTCGGCCTTCGAGGGAGGGCTGCTCGGCAAGGCCCGCCGGCGCGGGGTCGTGGAGCTGCGCGTCCACGACCTGCGGGACCACGCCACCGACCGTCACCGGTCGGTCGACGACGCTCCCTTCGGCGGCGGGCCTGGCATGGTGCTCCTGCCCGAGCCCGTGTTCCGCGCCGTCGAGGCGGTGGCGCCGCCCCGACCGCTGCTGTTGCTGGGACCCGGCGGCGAGCGGTTCGACCAGTCCCGCGCGGAGTCGTTGGCCGCCGGCGGAGGTTTCTCCTTGCTGTGCGGGCGGTACGAGGGCGTGGACGAGCGGGTTCGGGAGGTCGTCGACGGCGAGCTGTCGATCGGCGACTACGTGCTGGCCGGCGGCGAGGCGGCCGCTTTCGTCGTGGTTGAGGCGGTCACCCGCCTGGTCCCGGGGGTTATGGGCAACGCCGACTCGGTCGCCGACGAGTCCTTCGCCAGGGGCCTCCTGGAGCACCCGCATTACACCCGTCCGGCGGACTTTCGCGGCATGGAGGTCCCGGAGGTGCTGAGGTCGGGGGATCACGCCCGCATCGCCAGGTGGCGCCGGGCGCAGGCGCTGGCCCGTACCGTGGCCCGGCGGCCGGACCTGATCGAGGCGCGGGGCGGGCTGTTGCCGGAGGATCTCGAGTTGCTGGCCGAGCTTCGGGCGTCGGATGAGGGCGACCGGGAGTAGTCTGGAGCCTCCGCCTTCGCGAGGAGCCGACAGCATCATGTGTCCGTCATGAACCCCACTGACATCGTTGACCGTCAGAGCCTCCGCGACGACATCCCGGAGTTCTCGCCGGGGGACACGGTGAAGGTCCACGTGCGGGTCGTGGAGGGCAACCGCGAGCGGGTCCAGGTCTTCCAGGGGGCGGTGATCCGGCGTCAGGGATCGGGCGTTCGCGAGACCTTCACTGTTCGCAAGGTGAGCTTCGGCGTAGGCGTCGAGCGGACGTTCCCGGTCCATTCGCCGGTCCTCGCCCGCATCGAGGTCGTGACCCTGGGGGATGTGCGCCGGGCGAAGCTCTATTACCTGCGTGACCTGGCGGGGCGTGCTGCGAAGATCAAGGAGAAGCGCACGGTCCGCTCGTGAGCGGGGAGCCCCGATGAGCGAAGAGGATCTCGAGCGTTACGAGACCGAGATGGAGCTCCAGCTCTACAAGGAGTACCGCGACGTGCTGGCCCTGTTCAGCTACGTGGTGGAGACCGAGCGCCGTTTCTACCTGGCGAACTCGGTGGAGATGAAGGTGGACCGCGAGGGAAACACCGGGCCCATCGAGCTGGAGCTACGCGACGCCTGGGTCTGGGACATTTACCGTCCCGGCCCGGCCCGGTTCGTGCCGGCAGTGCGGGTGTTGACGTTCAAGGACGTCAACGTCGAGGAGGTCCGCCGCGACACCTGACGGCCGGTCTCGGTCGGGGGACGCCCGGGCCCTCGGGGCCAGTGGCGAGGAAGCGGTGGCGGCCTGGTACCAGGCTGGGGGCTACGAGGTGCTCGACCGCAATTGGCGTTGCCGTACCGGAGAGCTCGACATCGTGGCGCGCAAGGGATCGACCGTCGTGATCTGCGAGGTCAAGTCCCGCTCGTCGACGGCGTTCGGCGTCCCGGCCGAGGCGGTCACCAGGTCCAAGCAGGCGAGGCTGCGCCAGCTCGCGGCCCTCTGGCTGGGGGAGTCGCCGGTCCGCGCCGCGGAAATTCGATTCGACGTGGCATCGGTGCTGAACGGGCGCATCGAGGTGCTGGAAGCCGCCTTCTAGCTTTGGAGCCCTACGTCACCGGCGGCTCTTCGGCGAACCGGTCGGCACACTCCTCGCGCTCGATTACCCGCAGCTGGTCGAGTCGGGCCTGGTGGCGCCCACCCTCGAACGGAGTCGTCAGGAAGATGTCGACGATGATCAGGGCGAAGGCGTCGGCCAGGATACGGGCACCGAGGGACAGCACGTTGGCGTCGTTGTGCTGGCGGGCCAGGCGGGCCGTGTACTCGTCCAGGCACAGGGCGGCCCGGGCCCCGTTGACCTTGTTGGCGGCGATCGCCTCGCCCTGGCCGCTCCCGCCCATCACGATGGCGACGTCCGCCCGGCCGGCCACCACCTCGCGGGCGGCGGCGGCGCAGAAGCCGGGGTAATCGACCGACGCCTCCGAGTCGGTCCCCATGTCGGCCACTTCGTGCCCCGCTCCGGCCAGGCTTTCGCCGATGACCGTCTTGAGGCGGTAGCCGGCGTGGTCGGCGGCGACTGCGATTCGCATCAGCTGGCTCCAGTCATCCAGTGAAGGCCCACCAGAGGAGGACCACGACGGCGGCGAGAGCGGCAGCCACCAACAAGTAGTCCGACTGGCGCCGCCGGTGATGGCGGTACGGGTTGTAGCCCACGCCGGATTGTTCCGCAGGGGCCGCTCCGAGTGCCAGACGCCATTTCGTTCCGGGGACGCTGATGGCGGTCTGGCGACCCTGAGAGTCCCCGGAGCGGAGTTGTGGGCGTCCGCCAGCCCGGACCCTGTCATAGGGCCTGGGTAAGTTGGCGGCGCCACTCCCCGGATCCGTCACCTGTCCGAGGAGCCACCGTGATCTCGATCATCCCTTCTGCCACCCTGCTCGGGGTCGAGGGCCGCCCTGTCGCCATAGAGGTCCACGTCTCGCTCGGGCTGCCCGGGCTGACGATCGTCGGCCTGCCCGACGCGTCCTGTCGCGAGGCGCGTGACCGGGTCCGGGCGGCCCTGCTGTCGAGCGGGCTGCCCTGGCCGACCCGGCGGGTGACCGTGAACCTCGCTCCTGGCGGCGTCCGCAAGGGCGGCCCGGGCCTCGACGTGGCCATAGCGGTAGGCCTGCTCGTGGCCGCCGAGGAGCTGGCGCCCGAATGCGTCGAGGGCCACGGGTTCCTCGGCGAGCTCGGCCTCGACGGGTCCCTCCGGCCGGTGCCGGGGATCGTCCCGATGGTGGCGGCGTTGGAGTCCCGGGCCGTGGTGGTCCCCGCCGGCTGCGAGGCGCAGGCCGCGGTCGTGGGGCGCCACACCGTGCGGGTCGCCCGGTGCCTCCGCGACCTGGTGGAGTGCCTTCGCGGCAACGAGGCCTGGCCCGAGGCGTGCAAGCCCAGCCATGTGGAACCACCGGCGCTCTGGCCGGACCTCGCCGACGTCCGCGGCCAGCCCGTGGGCCGGGCGGCGCTGGAGGTGTGCGCGGCCGGTGGACACCACCTCCTGCTTTCGGGACCGCCCGGCTCCGGCAAGACGATGCTCGCCCGCCGGCTGCCGGGTCTGCTGCCGCCGCTCGAGGGCGACGACGCGCTCGACGCCACCCGGGTCCATTCGGCGGCCGGCATGGTCCTGCCGGCCAATGGGCTGGTGGTGCGGCCGCCCTTCCGCGCTCCCCATCACGGCGCTTCGGCGGTTTCGCTCGTCGGCGGCGGCACGGCGTGGATGCGGCCGGGCGAGATCAGCCTCGCCCACGGTGGAGTCCTGCTCCTGGATGAGATGGCCGAGTTCTCGGCTTCGGTGCTCGACACCCTGCGCCAACCGCTGGAGGAGGGCGTCGTTCGGGTCTGTCGGGCCCGGGCCAGCGTGACCTTCCCTGCCCGTGTCCTGCTGGTGGGTGCCACGAACCCGTGCCCGTGCGGGATCGGGGGGCCGGAGGGGTCCTGTGGCTGCAGCCCGGCGGCGCTCGCCCGCTACCGGCGGCGGTTGTCTGGTCCCTTGCTCGACCGTTTCGATCTCCGCGTCGCCGTGGGCCGCCCGGAGGCGGGCGCCCTTGTTGCCGGCCCGGCTGGCGAGCCGAGCGTGGTCGTGGCTGCCCGCGTCGCCTCGGCGCGCCAGATCGCCCGGCAACGTGGGTACCGGGCCAATGCCGAGCTGCCGGCCGAGAGGCTGGACGAGCTGGCACCTCTCGCTCCGGGCGCCGCGTCCCTTCTGGAGGCTCGGCTGCGGGCGGGGCTGCTCACGGGCCGCGGGTTTCACCGAGTGCGACGCGTTGCCCGCACGCTGGCCGACCTCGCCGGCTGCGACGGCGTGGTGGGGGAGGAGCACGTGTGCCTGGCCCTCGGCCTGCGAGGCGAGCCCGCAGCCCTGAGTGCGGCGGCCCCGGCGTGACCGGTTGCCATCCGGACCCCGCCTACGCCGTGGCCCTGGCCGGCCTGCCCGGAATGGGGCCGAAGCGGCTACTGACCGAGTTGGGACAGGGATCGGCGAAGGAGGCGTGGGCCCGGATGGGTTCCGGGCCGGCAGCCGCGGTCGCGTCCGGGGTGTCTGTCCCGCAGGTATGGGCGGCCCACGAGGCGGCCGGCGTACAGGTCGACGTCGTGGGGTCCACCGGGTACCCGGACCTGCTCGCCGCCGACCACGAGCCGCCCGCCGTCCTCTTCTCGCTCGGCTCCAAGCTCGCGCTGGAGCGCCGGAGGGTGGCCGTGGTCGGCACCCGCCGGTGCACCCGCTACGGCCGCGAGGTGGCGGAGGAGCTGGGACGGGAGCTCGCCGCAGCGGGAGTGTCGGTGGTGTCGGGACTGGCCCTGGGAATCGACGGCGCCGCCCACGAGGGGGCGCTGGCGGCGGCGGCCGCGCCGCCTGTCGCGGTGGTCGGCAGCGGCCTCGACGTGGTCTACCCACGCCGGCACGCGGGTCTGTGGCGACGCGTAGGCGAGCACGGGCTCCTGCTGAGCGAGGCGCCGCTGGGATGCCGGCCGGAGGCGTGGAGGTTCCCAGTGCGCAACCGGATCATCGCCGCTCTGGCCGAGGTGGTCGTGGTGGTGGAATCCCATGCCGCGGGTGGTTCGCACCACACGGTGGAGGCTGCGATGGCGCGTGGGCGCACGGTGATGGTGGTCCCGGGGTCGGTACGCAGCTCGGCATCGTCATACCCCAACGCACTTCTCGCCGACGGGTGCCCGCCGGCGCGAGACGCCACCGACGTGCTCGTCGCCCTCGGCCTCACGTCGGCCACCCGTCGCGCCGCCACCGACCCGCGGCCGCGGCCCTCACCGTCGGAGGAGCACGTGCTGGAGGGCATCGGTTGGGAGGCTGCCAGCCTGGACCAGATCGTCGGGCGGTGCGGCCGGAGCCCACTCGAGGTCAGTGTCGCCCTCGCCCACCTCGAGCGCGACGGCTGGGTCGCCGGGGGTTCGGGGTGGTGGGAGCGCCGGGCGGCCGCCGGGTGAAGGTCGCATGTAAAGGTGGAGGAGGCCGGTACCGTGGCTTCGATGGGCTGGTACCTGGAGGACTTCTCGACCTCCCTTTCCTCCGCGTCGGCCCACACCCGGTCGGCTTACTCTGGAGACGTCGCCCAGTTCGTCGTGTGGGCCGAGAGGGGCGGTGCCGCCGGTCCCGACCAAGTCGAGCGTCTGCTCCTCCGCCGCTATCTCGCCTACCTGGCCACGAGGGCCTACGCGAGGCGGTCGATCGCTCGAAAGGCGGCATCGCTGCGCCGCTACTTCTCGTGGCTCCGCCGCCGCGACCTGATCGAGATCGATCCGGCGATCAGCCTCTCGGCGCCCAAGGGCGAGGCCCGCCTCCCGCGCGTGCTTCAGGGCGCGGAGCTGTCGGCGCTGCTCGCCCCCGTCGATCCGACCGACCCCCTCGCGGTGCGCGACCGCTCCATCGTCGAGCTGCTCTACGGCAGCGGCCTGCGGGTAGCGGAGCTGTGCGGTCTCCGACTCGACGACGTCGACTTGCGGCGAGGCCGTCTGGTGGTCTGGGGGAAGGGCTCCAAGCAACGCCAGCTCCCGATGAGCGAGCCGTCGGTAGAGGCCGTGAGGGAGTGGATCGATCGGGGCCGGCCCCGCCTCGTGACCCCCGGGTCCCCGGCCGAAGCGCTCTTCCTCAACCGCCCGGGCCGGCGCCTCACGCCCCGCGACGTGCGCCGGGTGCTGGACCGCCGCGCGTCGCGCCCCACTCACCCCCACGCCCTGCGCCACACCTTCGCTACGCACCTGCTCGACGGAGGCGCCGACCTGCGTGCGGTCCAGGAGCTGCTGGGCCACGCCGACCTGGCTACGACCCAGCTGTACACTCACGTGAGCAAGGAGCGCCTCCGATCGGTGCACCGGGCCACACATCCTCGGGCGTAGAGGCCCGAAACCAGTCAAGCCATGGAAACCACCCAGGACCCGACAGGCGTCGCCCGGCTCTGGGGCGAGTTCAAACGCAGCGGGTCGCTGGACGACCGAAACCGGTTGGTCCTTCATTACTCGCCGTTGGTCAAGTACGTGGCTGGGCGCCTGGCCGCCGGGCTGCCCAACACCGTCGAGCAGGCCGACCTCGTCAGCTACGGGATGTTCGGGCTGATCGACGCCATCAGCCGATTCGATCCAGGGCGGGGCTTCAAGTTCGAGACATATGCAATGGCCCGCATCCGTGGCTCCATCATCGACGAGCTGCGTTCGATCGACTGGGTGCCGCGCTCGCTGCGGGCCAAGTCGCGGGCCGTGCAGAGGGCGTACACGAAGCTCGAGCACGACCTGCTGCGCACACCCAGCGACGCCGAGGTGGCCGAGGAGCTCGACATCAGCGAGCCCGAGCTGCAGGACCTCTTCGGCAAGATCTCGTTCTTCGGCCTGGTCGCTCTCGAGGAGACGGTTTCCCGGGCGACCGACGGGGGCGAAGGAGCGACGGTGGGCGATACCATCGCCGATCCCGGCGTCGGCCCGGTGGGTGCTTTCGAGGTCGAGGAGACCAAGCAGATCCTGGCCGGTGCCATCAACCGCCTGCCCGAGCGGGAGAAGCTCGTGCTCACGCTCTACTACTACGAGAGCCTGACGCTGGCCGACATAGGCGGGATCCTGGGCATCACCGAGAGCCGGGTCTGCCAGATCCACTCGAAGGCCGTCCTGCAGCTGCGTTCCAAGCTGGGCGCCCCCCAGCCCCCGCTCGGCAAGCCCACCGGCGCCCGCCCCCGCGACGCAGCCCGCGAGCCCGCCTAGCTGCCGCGCGCTACCATTCGCCGGCTGCGTTGCACCTGGCGCCGCGGCTTCTTGCTCTCCCGAGCCGGCCTTCACGGCCCCGGTGACGCACCTCCCCCTTCGGCAGATGACCCGCCGTCCCGGGGGTTCGCATGCGCAGGTTGGCCCTGGCAGTGGCCGTCCTCGTCGCGCTGGCGCCGGCTTCGCCCGCCTGGGCTCGTCCGCCATCGCCTTCTGATCCGCCTCCCGAGCCGCCGGCCGGCCGTTACCCCGGCCCGCCGGCGGCCAGCTACCGCCCGCCAGTGGTGGCGCCGGTGGTCGACGGGTTCCGGCGCCCTTCGGTGCCGTGGGGCCCGGGAAACCGGGGCATCGACTACGGCGCCTCGCCTGGCACTTCGGTCACCGCCTCGGCTGACGGCGAGGTCGTCTTTGTCGGTCACGTCGCCGGTTCGCTCCACGTCGTCGTCCTCCACGCCGATGGCATCCGCACCAGCTACTCGTTCCTGCAAGCCACCGCCGTCCGGCGCGGCCAGCGGGTCCGAGCCGGCCAACCCGTCGGTTCCGCGGGGGCAAGCCTTCACTTCGGCGCCCGCGCCGGGGACGAGTACCTCGACCCCACGGGCCTCTTCGCCGGGAGCCAGCCGGTTGTCCACCTGGTCCCCGACCACGACCGCAGACCCGGGACGGCCGCCGAGGAACGAGCCGGCCTGTCTCGCCTGCTGGCCGGCGCCAAAGCCGTCGGTGGTCGGGTGTTGGCCCCTGGAGCCGCCGGTCTCGAGCAGCTGGGCGAGGTGGCGGCGGCCACGGTGGACTGGTGGCGCCAACGTGGGCGCTGCACCCCGCCAGACGTGGCGCCACCGCGGCCCACCGAGCGCCACCTGGCCGTGCTGGTGGGTGGTCTGGGGTCGTCCAGCGAGAACGCCTCGATCGACGACGTGGACACTTCGTCGCTCGGGTTTGCCCCGGCCGATGTCGTGCGGTTCTCCTACGCCGGGGGCACGGTGGCCGAGAGCCCCTACCGGCCGGTGGACACCGGGATCGACATGCGGACGTCGGCCCGGCGGCTGCGCCTCCTGCTCCAGGAGCTGGCGGCGCGGCACCCGGGCGTCCCGATCGACCTACTGGCCCACTCCCAAGGAGGCGTCGTGGCCCGAGCCGCCCTCGCCTACGAGGTCGACGGACTCGATCCGGCCCTTCCGCCTATCAGCTCCCTGGTGACCCTCGGCTCACCCCACGAGGGAGCCGATCTCGGAACGGCGGCCGCCCTCCTCGACACCACCAACACCGGACGCCATGTCGGTGGCGTGGTGAGCACCGTCTCCGGGGGCGGCCTCGACCCGGGATGGAAGTCGGTGCGCCAGCTGGCCGTCTCGTCACCCTTCATGGAGCGGCTGAACCGCCAGCCACTCCCGCAAGGATTGAGGTTTACGTCCATAGCCGCTCGCGGCGACCTCATCGTGACGGCAGGAAGGACACGAGTCGACGGTGCCGAGACCGTGACCGTGTCGGTCAGCGGCGTCCTCTCGGACCACTCGTCGCTCCCGGGCTCGCCCGTTGCCCGCCGGGAGGTAGCGCTGGGTCTGGCTGGCCTACCACCGACGTGCCAAGGCTTGGTGGATTCCGTGGCCGACGCGGTTGTCCCCGCTTCGCTCAGCACAGGGGAGAGCGCCGCCGGCATCGCCCTGTGGGCGGGCACCGCCGCCGTGGACGGCTACGCGACTCCTCCGCCGAGGGGCCGGCGCAAGACGGTGGCCGGCCGATGAGAGCACGCGCCGTTGCCATGTCGTCGGCCCTCGCTCTGGCGGTTGCGCTCGCGGGCTGCGCAGCCGGCCCGGCAACCGGGCCACGAGCGACCCTGCCCGCGCCACCGGAGAGCACGCTTGTGCCCGCACCGATCGCGGGCCCGGCCCAGGCGTGGCGGTGGGACGCTCCGCCCCTTGCGTCGGTCGGCATGCCGGCAGCCGACGCCGACTCCGTCGTGGCCACGTTCGGCCACGTCGGCGTGGTGCTGTTGGGTCACGACGGCCGGGAGCGGTGGCGCTCGACAAGCGTCGGCGTCCGCGACGTCGCACCGTTGCTCACGGCCGACCTGGTGGTGGCCTCGACCGAGTCGGGAATGGTGGCGTTCGACCGCCGTACGGGGGAGCCTCGCTGGGAGGTCGAGCTCGGCGACCGGCCGAACACGCCGGTGGCCGCGGGCGGCATGGCTGTGGCCAGCACCTGGGGGGGATCGGTAATCGCCGTCGACCTCGCCGGCGGCCGCGAGCTGTGGCGGCGCCAGCTACCCGGTGCCGCCCTCGGACCGGTCGCCACCGATGGCAACGTGGCCGCGGTCACCTGGGAGGCCGAGGGAGGTGACGCCGCGGGAATCGCCGCGTTCGACGGCCGCACCGGGCGGCCCACGTGGTCGGCGCCTCTTCCGCCCGAAGGTGTCAGCAGCCCGGCCCTCGTGGCCGACCGACTCGTCGTGGTGGCCGGCGATGGCAGCGCGCTGGCCCTGGACGCGGCCACCGGGGCCGTCGCCTGGCGGACAGCCGTCGGCGGCGCGGGGTCGCCGGAGGTCCCGCCCCTCCCGGTCGGTGACCAGGTGGTCGTGGCTCACCGGCTCGGGGGACTCGCCGTCCTCGACTCCCGAAGCGGGCGGTTGGAATGGCAGGCGGGAACGGGATCGGCGGCGGTGAGAGGAGGCCCCGGCGGGCCCCTGCCCAGCGGCCGCCACGCCTTGCCTCTGGACGACGGTCGGCTGATGGTGGCCGGCCCCGGCGGGGGGGAGATCCTCGACCCACCGGGCATGGTCAGCGGGATCGTCACGGTTGGCCGAGGCGTGCTGATCGTGGCCATCGCGGGCGCGGACCAGAACCGTCTCTACGCCATCTCCGGCCTCTGAGCGTTGCTAGAGTTGCCCGGCGCTGCCGACCGGCGGCGAATGTTTGGCTTGGCGCTGTCCCACGGTCGCCCTTCGGGGCGCGGCGCCAGCCGCACTAAACGAACCGATGGGAGGAGAACCATGGCCGTCGTATCGATGAAGCAGCTCTTGGAAGCGGGTGTCCACTTCGGACATCAGACCCGGTGCTGGAACCCCAAGATGAGGCGCTTCATCTTCGGCGAGCGAAACGGCATCTACATAATCGACCTGAACCAGACGTTGCAGCGCATTGACAGCGCCTACACGTTCGTGCGTGACCTCGCCGCCAACGGCGGCACCGTTCTCTTCGTCGGCACGAAGAAGCAGACCCAGGACCCCATCGCTTTCCACGCGCGTAAGTGCGGGATGCCTTACGTCAACGAGCGCTGGCTCGGCGGGATGCTCACGAACTTCTCCACCATCAGCGCCCGGGTGAAGAAGATGCAGGAGTACGAGCGGATGAAGGAGGTCGGCGACTTCGAGGCCATGCCCAAGAAGGAGGCGTTGATCCTCAGCCGCGAGCTGGAGAAGCTGCAGCGCAACCTGGGCGGGATCCGCAACCTCGGCCGGCTGCCCGACGCCGTCTTCATCATCGACACGAAGAAGGAGCACATCGCCGTCACCGAGGCCAACAAGCTGCGGATGCCCATCGTGGCAGTGGTCGACACCAACTGTGACCCCGACGTGATCCAGTACGTGATCCCCGGCAACGACGACGCCATCCGCGCCGGCACCCTGATGTGCAGGGTCATCTCCGACGCAGTGGAGGAGGGCCGCCACATCGGCGCCCACAAGCGGGCCCAGGCCGCCGCGTCGGCGCCTTCGCGGCCGGTCCCCGACGCCGAGAGCGAGGAGAAGCGCACCCAGCAGCAGGCCGAGGCTCGCCGCCAGGCGGCGGTGCAGGCTCAGGAGCGGGAAGCCCGCGTGGCCGCCGTCCGACGCCAGCAGGAGCGCTATGCGGGCTCGACCGACGAGACGCCGGCCGAGCCGACCGCCGAGCCGGCGAGCGCCGCGCCCGAAGCCGCCACACCCGAGACCGCGGCCACGTCCGAGGCGAGCGCGACGTTGGAGTCCGCCGAAGCGGCCGCGCCAGGCGACACCCCGGGCGAGGGCTGAGGCATGTCCGACTTCACGGCGAAGGACGTGCAGGCGCTCCGGCAGGCCACGGGCGCTGGCATGATGGACGCCAAGCGCGCCTTACAGGAGAATGCCGGAGACCCCGAAGCCGCCTCACGGTGGCTGAGGGAGCAGGGGCTGGCCAAGGCCGGCGACCGATCGGGGCGCACGAACAGCCAGGGAGCGGTGGCCGTGGCCCGGCGCGAGGGTGCCGCGGCCCTAGTCGAGCTGCGGTGCGAGACCGACTACGTGGCCAAGTCCCCCGCCTTCAAGGCCTTGCTGGACGAGCTGGCGGAAGCCCTCGCCGCCGACGGCGAGGCGGCGCTCGCGGCCCATGCCGACCGTATCGACGAGCTGAAGATCACGCTCAAGGAGAACATCGCCCTCGGCCGCTCGGCGAGGTTCGAGGCGGTCAATGGGGCGGTGCTCGACAGCTACCTCCACGTGCAGAACGAGCGGGGCGTCAACGGCGTTCTCGTGGAGCTGGCTGGGGGCGACGTGGCACTGGCCCACGACGTGGCCCTCCACATCGCCTCGATGCGCCCGCAGTGGCTCTCCCGTACCGACGTCCCGGCCGAGAGGGTGGCGGAGGAGCGTGAGGTCCTCGAGACCCGCACACGCAACGAGGGCAAGCCCGAGGCGGCGATGTCGAAGATCGTCGAGGGACGCCTGGAGGGTTGGTACCGCGAGTACTGCCTGCTCGAGCAGCCGTTCGTGCGCGAGCCCAAGCAGTCCATCTCCCAGCGGCTCGGCGACGCCCGCCTGACCCGCTTCGCCCAGGTGGAGATAGGCCGCTGAGGTGACGCAGCCTGGCCGGCGCGATCGCTGGGCGCGGGTCGTCCTGAAGCTCTCCGGTGAGTCGTTCTCCGACACGTCGATCGGCTACGGGATCGACGGCCTCGTGGTCGCCCGGATGGCGGCGGAGCTGGCCGAGGTACGGCGCGAGCTCGGCACCGAGATCGCCATCGTGGTCGGCGGCGGCAACATCTGGCGGGGGATGGCCGGAGCCGGAGCGGGGATGGACCGAGCCCAGGCCGACACCATGGGCATGCTCGCCACCGTCATCAACGGCCTCGCCCTCCAGGACGCCCTGGAGAAGGTGGGGGAGCCCACGCGGGTCATGACCGCGATCCAGATGGCCGAGGTGGCCGAGCCCTACATCCGGCGCAGGGCTACCCGGCACCTGGAGAAGGGCCGGGTCGTGATCCTGGCCGGTGGCACGGGGAACCCCTACTTCACCACCGACACGACGGCCGCCCTCCGCGCCGCCGAGATCGGGGCCGAGGCGATCCTGAAGGGCACCCATTCGGGCGTCGACGGCGTCTACACCGACGACCCGCTGCAGAACCCGGAGGCGACCAAGTTCAGCGAGGTCGCCTACATCGAGGTGCTCAACCGGGGCCTGAAGATCATGGACTCCACTGCCATCACCTTCTGCATGGACAACAAGCTGCCGATCGTGGTGTTCGACGTGATGATGGCGGGCAACATCCGCCGCGCCCTGGAGGGTGAGCCGATCGGTACCCTGGTCTCATGAGGGGCTTGGCATGATCGACGATGTCCTCGTCGAGACCGCCGAGAAGATGACGAAGGCGGTCGGCCACACCGGGGCCGACATGGCGTCCATTCGCACCGGGAGGGCCACACCGGCCCTGGTCGAGAAGCTCCGGGTCGACTACTACGGCAGTGAGGTCCCGCTTCAACAGCTCGCCGGCTTCAACGTGCCCGAGGCTCGGCTGCTCGTTGTGCTGCCCTACGACAAGGGCGCCATCAAGGCCATAGAGCGCGCCATCCAGCACTCCGATCTCGGCATCACGCCGTCCAACGACGGGCAGGTGATCCGGCTGATGTTCCCGCAGCTCACCTCCGACCGGCGCAAGGAGCTGGTGAAGGTGGTGAAGCACAAGGCGGAGGACGGTCGGATCGCGGTGCGCAACCTGAGGCGCTCCGCCCGCCACGACCTCGAGGCGCTCGAGCACGACGGCGACATCTCGAGCGACGAGCTGGACAGAGCGGAGCGCGAGCTCGAGAAGCTGACCTCCGAGCACGTGGCCGAGATCGACCGCCTCCTGCACCGCAAGGAACAGGAGCTCCTGGAGATCTAGATGGCCCGTGAGAACCGGCCGTCCGGCCGGTCACCCGAGGAGGCCGATGTGGACGACGAGCGCGACGACGAACGCACCGAGATGCTGGTGGACGGCCTCTTGACCGATCCCGCCGCCTGGTCGGGCCTGGCGGCTCGCGGGCCGCGGCCCCCGGCTGAAGGGGTGAGGATCATCGGAGCCGAGGAGGCGGCGGCGGCGATCGAGTCCGGTCACGTCGCGCCCAGGGTGCCCGACGACGTCCCCAGGTACGGCGACGTGCCCGCCGTTCCCCCCGAACCGAGGTCACCCTTGCGCTTCCCGGGCGCCGACCCCGCCACCGTGGCCAAGCCCCCGGCGATGGTGCCCGACCCGCCGGTCCGTCCGACCCGCAGCTTCTGGGAGTCGGCTGCCGGCCCGGCCGACGAGGACCTTGGCGACCCGGACCCGGAAGAGGGCGCCTTCTCCATCCCCGCCGCCGGCGAGCCCTCGGGACCGCCCTCGCTCCCTCACTGGACGGAGCCACCTACCGGGGAGAACCCGAGGTTCGGGGGTGAGGCTCAGGCTTCCAGTGACCAGGACGACCTCGGCGCGTGGGGGGCGATGACCACCGGCCCCCGCTGGCGGGACCAGTCCAGCGACTGGGAGGACAACGACTTCGACGACCGCTCGCTCGACGATGGAAGCGCCCGGGTGGGGGCGTTGCGGGAGGATCCCGCTGAGGACGAGCTCTTCTCGGAGCGGGCGGCGTCGGCCCCATTGGATGCCGACCTGAGGCCGATCACCAGCCGTGCCGGCGCCCAGTCCCCCAGGGCCCGCCCGGGGGGCGGAGGAGCTTCTCGGCCACCGGCGGACAAGGGCGGCGACGTCGGCACGCGGGTCGTGACGGGGGCGATAGCGGGAGCGGTCGTGCTGGTGGCCGCGGTGGTCGGGCCGGCGGCCTTGATCGTCCTTCTCGGAGCCGTGCTCGTGGTCGCCTCCGGCGAGCTGTTCCAGGCGCTGCGGGCCCGTGGCTACCAGCCGGCGACGCTGCTCGGGGTGGTGGGCACCGGCGCAATGGTCGCCGGCGCTTACGCCCGAGGGGAGCAGGCCTTTCCGCTCGTCTTGTCGCTCTTCGTGGTCTTCGCACTGCTCTGGTACCTGCTCGGGGTGGTCCGGGCCAGGCCCACCATGAACGTGGCCGTGTCGCTGTTGGCGTTCCTCTACGTCGGGTTCCTCGGGTCGTTCGCGGCCGTGATCCTTCGGGCGCCCGGCGAACGCGGGGTGGGCGTGCTCCTCGGGGCCATCCTGGCCACCGTGGCCCACGACGTGGGCTCGTTCTTTGTCGGCCGGTGGAGGGGCAGGACGCTGTTGGCACCGTCGATCAGCCCCCGCAAGACGGTCGAGGGCCTGGTGGGGGGCACCGTCGCCACTTTGCTGGCCAGCGTGCTGGTGGTGCGACTGATCACCCCGTGGAACTTCGGCCGGGCACTGTGGCTGGGCGTGATCGTGGCCGTGGCCGCTCCCCTCGGCGACCTGTGCGAGTCGATGATCAAGCGCGACCTCGACGTCAAGGACATGGGAAGCACGCTGCCCGGCCACGGCGGCGTGCTCGACCGGATCGACGCGATGCTGTTCGTGGTGCCCGCCACCTTCTATCTGGTGCGGATCCTCAACTTTGGCTAGGGCCCGGAGAGCCGGCGGACCGGCCGGTTGAACGCACCCATCTCGGTCAGCGTCGTCGGCTCCACCGGGTCCATCGGCACCCAGGCGCTGGAGGTCATCCGGGCCGACCCGGACCGTTACCGAGTGGTAGCGCTGGCTGCCGCCACATCGGTCGACATGCTGGCCGAGCAGGCTTGCGAGCTCCGCCCCGAGCGCGTGGCGATAGCCGACGCATCGCTGGCCGCGACGCTGGAAGCCCGCGTTCCGGTTGGGACCGAGGTGTGGGCCGGCCATGGTGCCCTGGCGGCGGTGGCGCGCGACGCCGATGTCGTCGTGAACGGCGTTGTCGGCTTCGCCGGACTCGAGGTGACGATCACCGCTCTCGAGGCCGGCCGTCGGCTGGCTCTCGCCAACAAGGAGTCGCTGATCGCCGGTGGCCCGGTCGTGCAGCGGTCCAGGGCGACACCCGGAGCCGAGATCGTCCCGGTCGACTCCGAGCACTGTGCGGTCCACCAG
>JBOGIF010000058.1:0-2013 GCA_050742415.1 Acidimicrobiales bacterium
GGGCGAGGGATGGCGCGACGCCGCTTCCATAGGCATTCTTATGAATACACGCGGCCTCACGGAACTAGTGATTCTGAGGGTCGGCCTTGAACTCGGCGTCATAACGGCCACGCTATACACAATCATGGTGTTGATGGCCCTTACGACTACCTTGATGGCTACGCCGCTGTTGGCACTAATATCTCCGATCTACCATCGGGATAGTTGTAACCAGTCAGCTGGTGGGGACGGGTAGCCAAGCGCCGGCGGGCCTGTAGAGGTCCTTTAGCCTCGATTATTCATCCGGCGTCGTAGCCCACGGGTGTGGTCGGGCAACGGCACCGACGATGGCCACGGTAGGTGAGGACCGAAGCTGGGCCGTGGTTGAACGAGGACTCCGTGGTGTTGGGGTTGGTGCGCCTCGGTGGGACCTTCCGGGCTGGCGCAAGCCCGAGGGATCTCTCAGCAGAGGGCGGCACGGAGACGACCGAAGGCGGCATCGAGTTGGTCTCGCCACGGCCAGTTCTCGTCGATACGCAGGTGCAGGTCCCGGCCCCGCCGAGCCAGACGGGCAGCAACGTGAAGGATCCGATAGCGCAGCGTGGCCGGCTCGGCTTTGGCCAGGGCTCCCGTGAGGCACACCCCAGCGGTCCAGGCCAACAGATCCTGGGCAATCAGGACCATGACCAACCACGCCTGGTTGCGAACGAAGTCCTCGAAGGGGAAGTTACGAAGGCCACAGTCCTTGGCCCCCCGGATGCGGTCCTCCACCCGGGCATGTCCTCGTTGGCGAAGCTCGAGGGTGGCGGCCTCGCCGGGCGAGTCGGTGATGAAGCAGGTATGACGGAAGCCCTCACCGATGTCGAACAGCGACAACTGGGCACCAGGGTGGGGTCGTTCACGCCGACAGATCAACCGGGACCGCTCCGGCCAGGTCCCCAGATCGGCCAGCGCCGTCAGTTCGATCACCCAGGCTCCGGGGCGATTGGTGCCGTCGGTTTCGACCGCCGGTATCCAGTCCTCTTCCTGGGCCAGCATCAGGGCGTTACGAACCCGGCCGTCAACGTCGAAGCCAATGGAATAGCCGATGTTGCGCTCCAGGAGGGCATCCACGAAATCGTGGGTAGCGCCGGCAGAGTCGGCCCGGGCCAGGATCGGGTGCACCACGGCCGCGGCGTCATCACCACTGTGGTGGCCGGCCTGCCACTGCGCCGGAAGCTGGGCCAGCGCGGCGTCGAGCATGGCGATGTGGTCGGTGGCGGTATTGGCCCCGGCGTTGCCCGGACGCAACATGGCAGCCAGGGCCTCGTTGGTCTCGTCGCACCAGACGCCCAAGGGATGGAAGCCGAATCCCTTCTTGTAGTTGGGAGCGGCATCCTGCTTGTCGGAGTAGGCATTGACCAGGGTGGCGTCGAAGTCCAACGTCACCGTCTCCGGTGCCGCTCCGGCGGCCCACACCCGCGCCCTTGCCTTGGCTCGGGCCATGGGGATGGTTCGCAGTTCGGTCGAGGCCACCGCCTGGACTGCTCGCCACGCGGTGGCCTGAGAGGCCACCGGACCGAACAGCTCGGCCTGGTTGCGCAGCACCGCCAGATGAGACAGGCAGTCGGCGCCATCGGCGATGGCGACGGCCATGTGGGTCAGGACAACGCCCGGATCGTGGGTGTGCCAGTCGATCCCGCAGTCGCCCATGGCCACCGACATCGCCTCGGTCAGTCCCGAGCGATCGGCCATCTCCGCCAACAATCCGGTGCCGGCGTGCGACACCAGTCCCTCACCGTCGGTGGTCACCCGCACGGGGCGGACGCACTGACTACGATGCACCTTCAAGGAGCCCTCCTCTTGGTTCGAATGCTTGTCTCGACAACACGCATTCTCCCAGGTCAGGAGGGCTTTTTCGCGGAACTACGACCGGCTTCTCAGGGTTCCGCGCGAATAATCGAGGCTAGGGTTCCCGGCTGTGGCCGACGACATTCAGGCAGAGTTCGACTGGTTCAGCATTTGGGTATCCCAGAACTTAGGTGCGTGCATCAC
>JBOGIF010000059.1:0-3494 GCA_050742415.1 Acidimicrobiales bacterium
CTGGCCATCTCGGTCGAGGCGGGCATGGGCTTCGAGGGCGCGCTGGCGATCGTGTGCTCGCACTTCCAGTCACCCCTGGCCGACGAGTTCGCCCGCACGCTGCGGGAGATGGAGCTCGGCCTGCCCCGTAAGGACGCCTTCGGCAACCTCAAGCGCCGCACCCAGGTTCCGGAGCTGTCGAACCTGGTCCTCGCCCTGCTCCAGGCCGACGCGCTGGGCATCCCGATCGGCCGGGTCCTCAAGACCCAGGCCACCGAGATGCGGGCCAAGCGCCGCCAGTGGGCGCGGGAGAAGGCGGCCAAGCTGCCGGTGAAGATGCTGATCCCGCTGGTGCTGTTCGTGTTCCCGTCGATCATGGTCGTCATCCTCGGCCCGGCGGTCGGCGGCATCTACCGGGCCCTGAAGTAAGGCGCGGCAACCGCCGATGACGGCCGCCCCCTTCGGCCCGGTGGTATCCGGAGCGTCAAGTAGGGCGCGGCGACGCCGATGACGGCCGCCCCCTTTGGCCCGGTGGTATCCGGAGTCAGGTGGGCGGCCATCGCCCTGGCCGCCCTCCTGGCCGTCGGCGAAGGGCCGAACCGAGTCGTGCTGGCCATGTGGGTGCTCGCCCTGGTGGCGTGCGCTCTCTGGAGCAGCCGGGCGAACACGCCCAGCGTGCTCCCGGAGGCAGTCGTGGCGGTGGTGGCGGTCGGCACGACTGGGGCCTGGGAGTCGCCATTCGCGCTGTGTCTGGTCACCCCGGTGATCGCCTTCGGGTTCGCCCGGGGCTTCGCCCCCGCCGGCCGGATGGCCGCTGCCGTGACGGTGGCCGTCAGCATCCCGTACGCCCTCTCGGGAGGACTGTCTCATCCACGGCTGCGAACCGGTGGCCAATGGGTCGTCGAGCTGGTACTCGTCGCCGCGCTGGCCGGCTACGCCCGCCGCCTGTTCGGAGAGGCCGAGCAGCGGGTGTCGCTCTCGCTCGACCGGGTCAGCCAGCTGAGCGAGGCCAACGAGTTGCTCGTCTCGCTGCACCGGGTGGCCCGCAGCCTGCCGGCGTCGCTGGACCTGGCCGAGGTGACGGCATCGACGCTCACCCGCCTGCGCACTCTCGTGGACTGCGACGTGGCCGTGCTGCTGTTCCGCGACGACACCACCGGGCGTTGGAGCCCGGCCGTGGTCGAGGGGGCCACGGTGGCCGCGTCGCTCGACGACGCCGCCCTGCCGGCGCCGCTTCGCGCCGCGACCGCCAGCAGCGTGGCGTCCCTGATCGTGAGCCTCGGCCCCGGAGAGGGCGTGGGCGATGCCGCCGTGGCCCGGTCGGGCCTTTACGCACCGCTACGGGCAAGGGGCGCCCTGATCGGTCTGATGGCGCTCGAGCACCACGAGCCCGGCCACTACGGCCGGCGCGAGCTGGCCCTCCTCGACGGGTTCGTGGAGCCCGCCGCCCTCGCTATCGACAACGCCCGCTGGTTCGGCCGCCTGCGCGCGATGGGCGCCGACGAGGAGCGCAACCGCATCGCCCGCGACATGCACGACCGGGTCGGCCAGTCGCTGGCCTATCTCTCGTTCAAGCTCGAGCGCATGGCCAGCCTCGCCGAGGAGGGACCGCTGCGAGACGAGCTGGGCGGGTTGCGCACCGAGGTCCGCGGCGTGCTGGGCGAGGTTCGCGAGACGCTGTCGGACCTGCGGGCCGATGTCTCGGACACCCGGGGCATGGTCCAGACGCTCCAGGCGTTCCTGGACCGGGTGTCGGCCCGCACCGACATAGAGGTGAGCTTCTCGCACAGCTCGACCGACCGCCTCCCCCTGCTGCAGGAGCGGGAGCTGTGGCGCATCGCCCAGGAGGCGATCGTGAACGTGGAGCGCCACGCCAAGGCCCGCCACCTCAGGGTGCGGTGGGACTGCGACGGCGTGGGCGCCACGCTGGCCGTGGCCGACGATGGTCGCGGCTTCTCGGCGGGCAGGGGTGGCCGACCCGACTCCTACGGCATCCGGGGGATGACCGAGCGGGCCGACGCCATCGGCGCCCGGCTCAACGTCGAGTCGGAGCCCTACGTTGGCACGCTCGTCGAGTGCCGCATCGGTACCGTCGACCGGTGACCGACGCCGCCGTGCGGCTCCTCCTCGCCGACGACCACCGGATGCTGCGCGACGGCCTGCGCCGCTCGTTGGAAGACCACGGCATCGAGGTGGTGGGCGAGGCCGACGACGGCGAGCAGGCCGTGCAGATGGCGGTGGACCTGGCGCCCGATGTCGTGCTCATGGACGTGACCATGCCGGTCCTCGGCGGCGTGGAGGCCACCCGCCGGCTGTCACGCGACGCTCCCGCGGTGCGGGTCGTGATGCTCACCATGCACGACGACTCCGACGTCCTGGCCCAGGCCCTGGCCGCCGGGGCCATCGGGTACCTGGTCAAGGACTGCTCGATCTCCGACGTGGTGACCACCGTTCGCCGGGCCGCCTCGGGAGAGACGACGCTGTCACCCGACGTGGCGTCTTCCATGCTGGCCGAGGGCGTGTCGCGCGGCGAGCGGGTCATCAGCGCCCGGGAGGAGGAGGTTCTCCAGCTCTTCGCCGACGGCCTCTCACTGCCCGAGGTGGCCGCCAAGCTGTTCGTCAGCTCCAAGACCGTGAAGAACCACCTGGCGTCGGCCTACTCGAAGCTCGACGCCCGGGACCGGACCCAGGCCGTGCTGCGTGCCGTGCGCATGGGGATCATCCGGCTCGACTGACCTTCCCGGCGCTCCCGCGAATGGGCCGAATTGCCCATCCGGCTCATCCGGGAGCTCGGTGGGTTTGTGGGTAGAGCTGTAGCCCCCCGCAGTGGTAGAGGACGGCCGTCTTGAAGTTCTCACGGTTGCGGCACCCGCGGGCGGACCCGCCACGCCGTCGTGCAGGATGGGTCCGCGCTCACACACCGTTCGGGAGCGCACGGGAGAGTCCTGCGACGCCGTCGAAGACGGCGTCCTCGGTTGCCAGCGGGAGCTTCGCAGCCACGGCCACTGCTGCGACCCACCGGTCGGCCTCGTGGTCTTTGGCCCCGATCCCGTGACCGGTTCGGACGGCCCAGCTCCGTAGGTCGACATAGGCGTCGGTCACTTCGTCGAGGGGCGGAACAACACCTGTTCGAGCGATGAGTCGATCGAGCACGCCCCGCCTTCGCGCACCCCAGCCGGCCACCTCGGCGCCGAAGCGCATCTCAGCCACGACGACGAAGGGCAGGATCCACACGGCGTTCTCGAGCAGCGGTTGCCACCGCATCTTGCGTACGGAGTCCCGCACGCCCAGCCAGGCGCTGGCGATCATCGTGTCGACGACGACCGCCGAGGCCATCGATCAGGCGTCCTCGATGATCCGGAAGAACTCATCTTCCTCATCGGGCGTCAGGTCATCGATGACGAACCGACGAAGGTCCCCCATCGGCTCCACGTCTCGAAGGATCTCGGCGATGGTGGACGGCCGATTCGGGCCCGTCGCGCTCGTCGCGGTGTTGTCCGACATGACCCTCCTGG
>JBOGIF010000060.1:0-30917 GCA_050742415.1 Acidimicrobiales bacterium
GCGAGATGGGCGACAGCCACGTCGGCCTCCAGGCCCGCCTCATGTCGCAGGCCCTGCGCAAGCTCACCTCCACGCTCAACAAGACCGACACCATCGCCCTCTTCATCAACCAGCTGCGGGACAAAATAGGCGTGATCTACGGGTCTCCTGAGGTGACCCCGGGCGGGCGCGCGCTCAAGTTCTACTCGTCGGTACGGCTCGACATCCGCCGCATCGAGTCGATCAAGGACGGCCTGGAGGTGGTGGGCAACCGCACCCGGGTGAAGGTCGTGAAGAACAAGTGCCTGGCGGCCGGCACCAGGGTCTTCGATCCCGTGACTGGCGTCACTTCCTCGATCGAGGACATCGTCGAGCGTGACGAGGGTGGTTCGGTCGTCGCTGTCGACAAGCTGGGCAAGCTCCATGTACGTCCGATCACCGCCAGAATGGACCAGGGCGAGACCCAGGTCATCGAGCTCCGGTTCCGTGACGGCACTTCGCTGTGGGCCACTCCCGACCATCGGGTTCTCACCGAACGCGGCTGGCAGGAGGCCGGACGGTTGAATCCTGGCGATGCCGTTGCTCGTCCCCGCCGGCTCGGCGTGTTCGGTCAGGCGGAACCGGTGGCTCCCGACCATGCCCGCATGCTCGGCTATCTCATCGGCGACGGTTACGTTGGGGGGAAGACCCCGTGCACCTTCATCAACATTCAGGAGTCGCTCCAGCAGGACGCCATCGCCATTGCAGCGAAGCTCGGCTGCAACTCCCACAGAGACGGGATCGAAACGAGCTTCTCGCACCGGAAGGGCGAGAAGAACGCCCTGCTCGAGCTGGCGAGATGGGCCGGAGTGTGGGGTCACCTGGCCCCGAGCAAGCGGATCCCGCCGGCCTTCTTTGCCCCCGACGTATCCGCCGAGGTCATTGGAAATCTCCTTTTCGGGATATGGGAGAGCGACGGCTACGTGAGCCGGGAGCAGACGGGTGGGATCCGCTGTGGCTTCACCACCACATCGGAGCAGCTCGCTCAGCAGATCCATTGGTTTCTGCTCCGGTGGGGGATCGGAACTTCGCTACAGGTGCGTGATCCCAGGAACCAACGCCCGAGCATCGTGAAGGGACGAAGGGTCCAGGGCAAGCGTCTGTGCTGGCAGGTGCGGGTCAGTGGTATCGACAATGTCGCTCGGTTTTCGGAGTCGCTGCCGATGTGGGGGCCCAAGGGGCAAGTGTTGGTCGCCGAGCTCGCCCGGCCCGGCCTCCGTAAGCACCGCGGCTCGCAGCGGGGCTATCTGCCGAGCACCCAAACCGAGCCTGTGCTGGCTTACCTGCGGGGTCTTGGCGTCACTCCGGCTCTTGCGGCCCAGCTCGTGGGCGAGGAAGCCGGCGACCCGGTCGGGGGCCTCAAGCAGGTGTTGGGCCACAGTCGGCTCCGGCGCGATCGTCTGATGCGGCTGGCCGAGGCACTTGAAAGCGAGTTCCTCTGTTCGATGCTCGATGAGGATGTCTGGTACGACCGGATCCAGACGGTGAGCCCGCCTGAGTGGCGTGACGTGTACGACCTCGAGGTAGATGACCTCCACACGTTCGTGGCCAACGACGTAGTCGTCTCGAACTGCTCCGCTCCCTTCCGCCAGTGCGAGTTCGACATCATGTACGGCAAGGGGATCAGCCGTGAGGGTTCTCTGCTCGACGTGGGTGTCGACATGGGCTTCGTCAAGAAGTCGGGTGCCTGGTACACCTACGACGGCGAGCAGCTCGGGCAGGGTAGGGAGAACGCCAAGACGTTCCTGGCCGAGAACCCCGAGATCATGGTCGAGCTGTCCGAGCTCATCCGCAAGAAGGTGATGGTCGTCGTCCCTCCGCGCGAAGCGGCCGAAGCGGTGGCCGCGGCTCACACCAACGGACAGGTCGCCGAGGTCGACTGAAAAACAGGCAGGAACCCGACGCCAGGACGTCGAACGGTAGGTGTAGCAGACATACAGCTAGCGTCCGCCGGAACAGGAGAGTCGGAGCCGTGGTCGAGGTCCTGAAGGTGTCCAGCCGTTCCAACCCGAACTCGGTGGCCGGAGCACTGGCCGGAGTGGTTCGGCAGTCCGGTTCCGTCGAGGTCCAGGTCGTGGGCGCAGGCGCCCTCAACCAGGCCGTGAAGGCGATCGCCATCGCCCGGGGCTTCGTCGCCCCGTCGAACATCGACCTGATCTGCATCCCCACGTTCGCCGATATTGAGATCGACGGGCAGGGCCGCACCGCGATCCGACTTGCCATCGAGGACCGCCAGCGCCGCATGCCGACGGCGGTCGCCGTGGTCGCCTCTCGGCACGAGCCGACTCCTCGGGTGGACGGCCCGAACTCGACGGCGTCCTTCTACCGCCCGGTCGAGAACCCCGCGCCCGCCCTCTACTAGCGAGGTCGGTTACCAGCCGCATCGGTGGGCGCGGAGAGACTCGAACTCTCACGCCGAAGCACTGGCACCTAAAGCCAGCGTGTCTACCGATTCCACCACGCGCCCCGTAGCGGTGAACAGCCTACCGCCGGGCAGGTAGCGTGCTCGACGGGCCCTAACAGCCACGTTAAGGAGCGCACATGAACGACCTGCCGGTTCCCCCCGTCTTGTCCCAGAACCAGTTCGGCGACCGGTCGAGCGAGGTGTACTCCCGCCTGCTGAAGGAGCGCATCGTGTTCCTGGGCTCCCAGGTGGACGACTCATCGGCCAACCTCATCTGCGCCCAGCTGCTCTTGTTGCAGAGCGAGGACCCCGAGGCCGACGTCTACCTCTACATCAACTCTCCGGGGGGATCAGTGTCGGCTGGCATGGCCATCTACGACACCATGCAGTACGTCAGCTGCGACGTGGGCACCATCTGCCTCGGACTGGCCGCCTCCATGGGCCAGTTCCTCCTTTGCGCCGGTGCGCCCGGCAAGCGTTACGCCCTGCCGCACTCGCGTGTGCTCATGCACCAGCCCTCGGCCCAGATGCAGGGCGTGGCTGCCGACATCGCCATCTACGCCGAGCAGATCGGCTACACCAAGCGGCAGATGGCTGAGCGGATCGCCCACCACACCGGCCAGACGATCGAGCAGATCGAGCACGACTTCGACCGCGACCGCTGGTTCACCGCCGGCGACGCTCGCGACTACGGGATCATCGACCGCGTGATCGAGCGCTCCGGCCAGGTGGCGGCCTGAGGAGGAGCCCGGGCCGGGTGACGTCGTGAAGGTCGTCGTCACCGGCTCCCACGGCCTGATCGGAGGGGCGCTCCGGGCCTCGTTGCAGGAGGCCGGCCACGACGTAACCCGTCTCGTTCGGGGCTCCGCGGCCCACGGCATTGGTCGTGCCGTGAGCTGGGACCCAGCCGGCGGCACCGTCGACGCCGAAGGTTTGGAAGGTCACGACGCTGTGGTCCATCTGGCCGGGGCCGGCGTGGGCGATCACCGCTGGACCGAGTCGTACAAGGCGGAGATCCGCGACAGCCGGGTGCGGGGGACGGACTTGCTGGCTCGCACTCTGGCAGCGCTTCGCGATCCCCCCAGGGTCCTGGCTTCGGGCTCCGCAGTGGGGTTCTACGGGGATCGGGGCGACGAGGAGCTCACCGAGGCCGACGGGCCGGGCGACGGCTTCCTGTCCGAGGTGGTGCAGGCTTGGGAGAAGGCCGCCGAGCCGGCGAACGACGCGGGTATCCGGGTGGTCCGGTTGCGTACGGGTGTGGTCATGAGCTGCAAGGGCGGCGCGCTCCGCAAGCAGTTGCTGCCGTTCAAGCTTGGGATCGGCGGGCGGTTGGGTACCGGCCGCCAGTACCTCAGCTGGATCGCCATCACCGACCTGGTCGCAGCCATCACCCACACCCTGGCCGACGAGTCCATGGCGGGCCCGGTCAACCTGACCGCGCCCAACCCGGTCACCAACGCCGAGTTCACCCGCACCCTCGGCCGAGTTTTGCACCGACCCACGGTGCTGCCCGTCCCAAACCTCGCGCTTCACGCGCTGTTTGGTCGGGAGATGACGAACGACCAGCTTCTCGGCGGCCAGCGCGTGCTGCCGGCCGCTCTCACCGCGGCGGGGTTTACCTTTGCCCATCCGCAGCTGGAGCCCGCCCTGCGTCACGAGCTGGCGGGCTAACTCCGGAAGCGGCTACGGAATCGGCGCTACCTCGTCGCCGTGGACGTCCGCCGAGCGGCCGTCGCGCCGGAGCGGGCCGATGTCGCCCGGCTCGATGTGATCGCGGCGTGGTGACCCGCGGCGTGGTGGCCCGAGAGCTGAACGGGAGGCCGCCGGGCGCGACGCTCGCGGCTTGGTCGCCGTCCGCGGTTTGGCAGCCGTCGGCCTGCGAGTCGTCGCCGTGCTGCGCGCCGTACCCGAAGACGCCGCCGTTCCCTTCTGGACCTGCTCTTGACGGTGCGCACGCCTGCTCCCGCGGTACGGGATCTACGTGGCCTACTTCAGCAACAACGGCTTCTGACCTCCGCCCGCACCCGCCCGGCGACGGAGGCCATCTCGGAGTCGTCGGCGTACGGCTGCCTCGGCCAGAAGAAGCCGCGCAGCCCGTCCTTGCGCCGGCGGGGAACCACGTGGACGTGCAGGTGAGGCACGCTCTGGCTGACCCGGTTGTTCATGGCCACGAACGTGCCCTCCGCCTCGATGGCCGCCTCCACCGCGCCGGCCACGAGACGGGTGGATGCCAGGAGCGGGGCCAACAGGTCGTCGGGCACGTCGCCGAGGGTCTCGAGGTGGAGGCGAGGCACGACCAGGCAGTGCCCGGCGAACACCGGCCGGCGGTCGAGGAAGGCGATGGTGGACTCGTCGGCCAGCACCACCTCGGCTGGCACCGTGCCGGCCACGATGGCGCAGAACGTGCACTCCGTCACGGCCGCAGAGGGAATCAGTGGAGGCTGAAGCACCAGCCGTAAGAGCTGGACGCCGACTCCGGCTCGCCGATCCGCCGGTAGACGATCGTCGCGCAGTGCGGCCCCGGCTGGAGCTGGGCGTAGTCGCTGTCGGCCTGGGGCTTGAGGGTCACGGTGTTGAGGGCGTCGACGATCCGAAGGTCGTCGCGGGGCACCTCCTTGCCGTCGAGCAGCAGGTAGCCGGTGTAGCCGGGGACCAGGTCGGCGTAGATCGACACCTGCCGCAGGTCGAGGTTGCCACCCTCCGGGAACACCGACTCGATGGCGGGCGGCCGCTGGCGGTTGGTCGGCTTCGGGGCGGTGAACACAAAGATGAACCCGCCGAGCGCGGCTGCGCCTATCAGCGACATGACGATCTTGCGCATCATCGGGCCCCATAATGCCGCTACCGGTTGCCGCGGCGGAGCGGAGCCAGCACGGTAGCCTGCGGGATCGTGGCCTCGACACGGATCGCGGATCACATTGGGCGCGTCCTCGGGGACCGGTACCGGCTGGTGGCTGCCATAGGCACCGGTTCGTCGGCCCATGTCTTCCTGGCCGACGACGTGCGGCTCCGCCGCCGGGTGGCGGTCAAGATCCTGCACCCGGCCCTGGCCAGCGACGAGTCGTTCCTGCGCCGTTTCCGGGCCGAGGCTCGCGCCGCCGCCGCCCTCAACCACCCCAACATCATGGCGGTCTACGACTGGGGCGAGGAGGCCGACGGCCCCTACCTGGTGTGCGAGTACCTCGGAGGCGGGAGCCTGCGAACGATGCTCGACCGGGGGAGCCGGCTGAGCCCGTCGCAGGCGCTGATGGTCGGGCTGGAGGCGGCCCAGGGCCTGGACTACGCCCACCGTCGAGGACTCGTCCACCGCGACATCAAGCCCGCCAACCTGCTCTTCGACGACGACGGGCGCCTGCGCATCGCCGACTTTGGGCTGGCCCGGGCGTTGGCGGAGGCCACCTGGACCGAGCCGGCCGGCGCCGTGCTGGGCACGGCCCGCTACGCCTCGCCCGAGCAGGCCCGCGGCGCCCCCGTCGATGGCAAGGCCGACGTCTACGCGCTGGCGCTCGTGCTCGTCGAGTCGGTCACCGGCCAGGTGCCCTTCGCCGCCGACACGACCGTGGCCACCCTGATGGGCAGGGTCGATCAGTCGTTGCCGACTCCGCCCGAGCTGGGGCCGCTCGGCCCGGTGGTCGCCCGGGCCGGCCGGGTCGACGCTGGCGAGCGCCTCGACGCCGCCGCCCTCGCGTCTGCCCTGCGCTCGTGCGCCGTGGAGCTGCCGAGCCCCGGGCGCCTGCCGCTGGCCGGCACCTCCACCTTCGACCCGCTGCAACGGCCGGTGCTCGTCGACCCCACCGACATCGGCGACGCGACAGTGGCCTCGGTAGCCGACCCGCGCGACCTGGGTGACGGTGCCTACATGGCCGACCTGGGCGAGGGCGACCCCACGGTGGCCGTTCCCGCCCCGGCTTCTCTGGAGGACCCGACCTCCGCTTACTCGCGGGCGCCCGGGCCGACGCGCGCCGCGCCTGCGGCCTACGACCAGGGAACGCCGGCTGGTGTCGCTGCCGGTGCAAACCCTGCAGGAAGGCGGCGCCGTCGCTGGCCGGTGGTGGTCATGTTGTTCCTCGTGCTCGCCGGCGTGGGTGCGGGTGTCGCGACGTTGGTGGTCAAGACCCGGGTGCCGACGCACGCGGTGCCGCGTCTCACCGGGCTGGACCAGGCCCAGGCCACCGCCTCCCTGAAGGGCCTCGGCTTCGACGTTGTGTTCACTCCCGAGTTCTCCGAGACGGTGCCCGCAGGTCAGGTGATCAGCCAGGACCCGGCGGCCGGTGTGCGTCTGGAGGAGGGCAAGCAGGTGAGGCTGTTGGTCAGCGACGGCCCGCCGCCCTCGCCGGTCCCCGACCTGACCGGCCTCACCCAGGCTGAGGCCCAGGCCGAGATCGAGAAGGCCGGCCACGAGGTCGGCAAGGTCACCACCACCAACAGCGAGACTGTCCGTACCGGGGTGGTCCTCGACTGGTCCCACAGGGGCGAGTCCCCGCCCAAG
Organism: Acidimicrobiales bacterium; assembly: GCA_050742415.1. Lineage (GTDB taxonomy): Bacteria > Actinomycetota > Acidimicrobiia > Acidimicrobiales > AC-14 > JBOGIF01. The sequence continues at coordinate 6,912 of JBOGIF010000060.1, forward strand.
GGGACCGAGATCGACCTCAACGTGTCGGCTGGCCCCGAGAAGCGAACCGTGCCCGAGGTCATCGGCGACCTCTTCGACGACGTGGTCGACCGTCTCCGCGGCCTCGGCCTGGTCGGGGTCCGAGCCGATGCGTACAGCGACGACGACGACAGCAAGGGAAAGGTGGTCGACGTCTCGCCCAACCCCGGAGAGCGGGTCGACAAGGGGTCGAAGGTGACCCTGACCGTGTCGAGCGGCCGGCCCTCGGTGCCGAGCCTGATCGGTCTCTCCTTCGACGCCGCCAAGGCCAAGCTGGCCGACGCCGGGCTGAAGGCGTCAGGACCGTTCGGTCCCAGCATCACCGGCAGGGTCTTCAACACCGTGCCGGCGTCCGGAACCAAGGTGAAGCCGGGCTCCACGGTCGTCGTCTACACGCTCTGATGCCGGCCCTCGCCGGGCGGGTGGCGGTCATCACCGGCGCCGCACGCGGTCTGGGCCGCGAGCACGCCCTGCTCTTCGCTTCGGAGGCGGCTCAGGTCGTCGTCAACGACGTCGACGCCGAGGCGGTGGAGGCGGTGGCCGCCGAGATTGGTGCGGCGGGCGGGGAGGCGGCGGCCGTCGCCGGCGACGCCGCCGACTGGGACGTCGGGCGGAGCCTGGTCGAGGCGGCCCAAGAGGCATTCGGTCGGCTCGACGTGCTCGTCAACAACGCCGGGATCCTGCGCGACCGCTTCCTCGTGACCATGAGCGAGGTCGAGTGGGACGACGTGGTCCGTGTCCACCTGAAGGGCACATTCGTCCCGATGCGGTGGGCGGCGGCCCACTGGCGAGAGGAGGCCAAGGCCGGCCGGCCGGTGAAGGCCTCGGTCGTGAACACGTCGTCCACGTCCGGGCTGCTGGGCAACCCGGGGCAGGCCAACTACGGGGCGGCCAAGGCCGGCATCGCCGCCCTCACCACCATCGCCGCTTCCGAGCTCGGCCGCTACGGCGTCCGTTGCAACGCGGTCGTGCCGATGGCCCGGACGCGGCTCACCGAGGCCACGCCCGGATTGGCCGACGTGGTGAAGGCACCGGCCGACCCTGGCGACTTCGACGCCTGGCACCCGGCCAACGTCTCTCCGCTCGTCGCCGCCCTGGCCGCCGAGGGGTGCGCTCTCACCGGCCAGGTCCTCCTGGCCCACGGCGACATGGTGCAGCGCTTCGAGCCCTGGTCCCTCGGGGAGACGATCCGGTCGGACGGCCGGTGGACGGTGACGGGCCTGGTCTCTGCCCTGGAGGGATGGGCCTCTCGGGCCTAAGCGGTGATGTCGCGGATCTGCTGGTGGACGGGGGCGATGGTCTCGGCGTCTGGCGGCGCCACCTGCTGCATGGCGGCGATGAGCTTGGCCAGGTCGCCCTGTACTCGCACCTTGCCGGCCATGAACGCCTGCATGAGCACCTGGGGGCTGCCCTCTACGAAGACCATCTTGGCCGTGTCGTACTCCATGCTCACGGTGGCGTCGGCTCCTTCCAGGTGCCCGAGCTCCATCTCCAGCTGGCCCGACGTGGTGTCGATGTGGGCCTCAATGGTGCCGTCGCCGAAGGGCACCTCGGTGATGACCTGGTTGAGGCGGATGTCGCCGGGGATGGGCTGGCCGAGGGTGCCCTGCTCGGACCGAATGGCCCGGGCTGCGGCGATCCACTCGGTCGAGAGGAAGGCGTGCTTGTCCATCCGGGCATGGTAGGAGGCTCGGATGGTCGGCCGGGCAGCGCCAACCGCGCGGCAAGGCGCTTGGTGGCTCAGTCGTTGTCGATCATGTAGTCGCCGGTCTCGTGCATCTCTATGCGCTCGAGCAGCTCGTCCATGTCGTAGGTGACGAGCTCTTCACCCTCCCACCTCGCCCCCAGGTCCTCTAGGAGCTCGGGATCGTTCACCGACGGAGGGGCCTGGGCGGTCCAGAGGATCCTCACCATCGAGGTGTGCCCCACACGGCCCAGGACCACGCGTTCGCCTGCCATCAGGTCAAGATAGCGCCGCGCGCTACCGGGTCGCCTCAGGCCTGGGCAGCGGCCCGCTGGAGCTCGGCGATGTCGAGCTTGCCCGCGGTGATCGCCGGCTGCTTCCCGGGAACTGACAATGACGAACAAGGACTACGGGAGAACCAGAGGCGGGAAGCCGATCACTCAGGAGCTCTTGGAAAGCTGGCGGCGGACGCCGAGGAAGGCTTCGATATCGAGGAGATACTGCGTCGTCGTGGCGGACGCCCGCGATGGGCTCGGCGGCGGCGTCGGTGGAGTCGGTTCGGCTCGATCCTGAGCTCAGCGAGGCCCTGAGGGAGCGCGCCAAGCACGAGGGGCGTACGAACTCGGACCTGATTCGCGACGCGCTTCGTCGTTGCCTCGAAGCGAGCTGACGCCGTCGCGCTCACCCGGTGGTCCGGGCCGGCTCTAGCGACAGCGTCATTACTGTTCGCAGGGTGATCCGTTCGCAGCCGATGGTCGTCGTAGCCGAGCGGGCGGAACGACGGGTCGTTCAGCCTCCGATCGCGTAAGGCTCGGTGATGATCTCGAGGAAATGCCCGCTCGGGTCCTCGAAGTAGACGCCGCGGCCCCCAGCTCCAAGGCCTTCACCCGAGTTGATCTCACCGGACCGCTTCCTGGCGGGATCGGCCCAGTACGGCAGTTGGCGCTCGACGATCCTGGCGAAGATCTGGTCGAACTCGGCGTCGCTGATCAGGAAGGCGTAGTGCTGGGAGACGATGTCGCCGTCGTCGTCGATGAAGTCGAGGGTGACCCCGTTGGCGGTCTCGACACCGAGGAACGGACCGAACGGTGTCGGCGGGCCGAGCCCGAGGATCTCGGCCAAGAACTCGGCGGACTCCCGGCTGTCACGGGCAGAGACGATGGTGTGGTTCAGGTGCACGGACACGGCGCGCTCCTTTCGGCGGAGAACGCTTTTCGGGTCGACCCCCGCAAAGGCACATTAGGGTGCAGAACTCCCGGGCGCGGAGCGATCAGGAAACGACGGTCAGGGAGCTCGGGGCGGCATGCGCCTACGGTTCCGGATCGCCGAGACGACGAGCGCGATGAGGGCGATTGCCAGCACCAAGATGGCGGCCTTGTCGCTGCTGAGCTCTCCGAAGATGCCGGTGTCGCCGCGGTTGAAGTCGTGGCCGGCCAGGATGAAGGGAATCGTCGCAACCCCGGCGGCAACACGGGCGGCGATCCCGGTGATCACGCCCCACCCGAGATCGCCGGCGTCACCGCGGAGGGCGAAGCCCGATCTGAAGTTGCCAGTGCCGTCCCTGCGGCTGGCCGACCAGCAGGCCCAGAGAAGGCCTGCCCAAAGCGCGACCGCCGAGGTGCCCCAGACGACGGCGTCGGGGAGGCCCAAAGCCGCACTGCCGAAGCGCACCGCGAACGATGCCACCAACCCGACGACGAAGCCGGCGAGGCCCCGCGCCGCCGCCCGCGCCGGGAGAACCACCCCCGAGGGGGCCGTGCCCCCGACCGCTAACGGGCCCACCCCCGGCCGGTGGCGGAAGGGGCCGGGTGGCGATGGCCCCGCCTACCAGCACGCGGTCGGACCAGGCCCTGGCCGTCCCTGTAGCGCAGCGGAGCCACACCGGACGGGTCCGGGTATGCCCGAACTGAGGCGCATCCGGGCGAGGGCTAGGTTCGGACGGACGTCGCAGCGATTAGTTCGGTGGCCTGCTCCCGTCTCAGGGTGAGCATCCGCGCCACACCCAACCTTCGATCCATCACCCGAGGAGCCCGATGGCAAAGGAGTCGCACCTCGCCATCGAGGCCACAGGTCTCGTCAAGTCGTTCGGCGAGACACGCGCCGTCGACGGCGTGGATCTGGCCGTGCGCCGTGGCTCGGTCTACGGCGTGCTGGGGCCGAACGGTGCCGGTAAGACGACGACCATCCGCATGCTGGCGACGTTGGTACGCCCGGACGCGGGGACTGCCCTGGTGCTCGGCCACGACATCGTGGAGAAAGCCGATGCCGTCCGGCGCGTCGTGAGCCTCACCGGTCAGCTCGCCTCGGTCGACGAGGACCTCACGGGCCGCGAGAACCTCATCCTGCTCGGCTGGCTCCTCGGTCTGAAGCGCCCGGCGGCCAAGGGTCGTGCCGACGAGCTACTGGAGGCGTTCGGCCTCTCGGAGGCAGCGAGCCGGCTGGTTAAGAACTTCTCCGGCGGTATGAGACGCCGCCTCGACATCGCCGCCAGCATGGTGGTGACCCCGGAGCTGATGTTCCTCGACGAGCCGACGACCGGCCTCGACCCGCGTTCGCGAAACCAGGTCTGGGGGATCATCCGGGCCCTCGTCGCCGGGGGTACGACGATCCTGCTCTGCACGCAATACCTGGAAGAGGCGGATCAGCTGGCGGACGGCATCGCCGTGATCGACCACGGCAGGGTGATCGCCGAGGGGACACCCGGGCAGCTCAAGGCGTCGGTGGGCTCGGGCAGGCTGCACGTACGCCTGATGGACCCCTCACAGCGCCCCGAGGCCGAGCGGGTTCTGCGCGGGCAGCTGGGCGACGTAACCGCCGAAGCGGATCCTGCCGCGCTCTCGGCGCCGTGCTCCGACGCCGATCGTGGCGCCGCGGCCCTGGCCGAGCTGGCAGCCTCGGGGGTGCGGATCGCGGACTTCTCGCTCGGCCAGCCCAGACTGGACGAGGTGTTCCTCGCCCTCACCGGCCGTCCGGCCGACGAACCTGCCGACCACGTTGGTGCTACTGAAGAGGAGCAGGCGTCATGAGCCTCAACAACCCAGCCCAGGCCGACCTCGCCACCGCGGCCGACGAAGCCGCGGTTCGCATGGCGATCTCCTCGATCGACCGCCCGGCGAGGGCGAGCGCGTTGTCGTCTGCGCTCGCCTTCGGGTGGCGGGGGATGCTCAAGGTCAAGCACGTTCCCGAGCAGCTCCTCGACGTGACGATCACGCCGGTGATGTTCGTCCTGATGTTCACCTACATCTTCGGCGGCGCCATCGCCGGGTCCACCGGCGAGTACCTGGACTACATCCTGCCCGGCATCCTCGTGATGTCGGTGCTGTTCACCACCGTCTACTCCGGCGTCGCCATCAACACCGACCTCACCAAGGGGGTGGCCGACCGGTTCCGGTCGCTGCCGATCTGGCGGGGTGCGCCTCTGATGGGGTCGCTGTTGGGCGACAGCGTTCGCTACCTGGTCAACGGCACCGTGATCATCGGCCTCGGCTTTGCCCTGGGCTTCCGCCCCGGCGCCGGCGTGGGTGGCGTCGTGCTGGCACTGGGTCTGGTGGTGCTGTTCGCCTTCGCCCTCTCCTGGGTGTTCACGACTCTCGGGCTTCTGCTGCGCTCGCCCAGCGCGGTGATGAACGCGGGCTTCATGGGGATCTTCCCGCTCACGTTCCTGTCGAACGTCTTCGTCGACCCGAAGACTCTGCCTCGCCCCCTCGAGGTGTTCGTCCACGTCAACCCGATCTCGGTCCTCGCCAGCGGCTCCCGCGGCTTGATGGAGGGGAACGCGGCCGCCCGCGACATCGCCATCGTGCTGGCAGTGGCGGCGGGGTTGACCGCGGTGTTCATGCCGCTGACGACGCGCCTGTACCGCGACAAGTGAGCCGCAGCGGCGCGCTCCGTCATGCGGTACGACAACCTCCTCGGGGGAACGCCGCTGACTTCACACAACCGACATGCACCGGCAGCGCGGCGTTGACAACCATCGGCGAGACTTGCGGGGTGCTGGTCCGGATCGGTTGCCAGTTCGACTACGTAGCTCCCGAGAGCACGCCGTCTCTATGGCAGGTGCGGCCGCGTCCCGAAGGTGAGTACCGGATCGTCAGCGAACGATGGGAGCCACCCGCCCCGGCCCGGGTCTACGTCGACGCCTACGGCAACCTTTGCGATCGCGTCACCCTTCCGGCGGGGCGGTCCACCCTCCACTACGACGCCACGGTTGAGGTGTCATCGAGCTTCGACGAGGCCGACAAGGCCGCGGCCCAGGCCGCCATCGAGGATCTGCCGGACGAGGCCTTCGTGTACCTGCTGCCCAGCCGGTTTTGTTGGCCCGACGTCCTCTACGACCAGGCGTGGGACCTCTTCGGCTCGGCCGAGCCGGGCTGGCCCCGCGTGCAGGCGGTATGCGACTGGATCTACGAGCACATCCGGTACGAGGTAGGTGCCAGCACGGCCCTCACCACCGCCTGCGACGTGTGGGAATCGCGTGTCGGCGTGTGCCGTGACCTCACCCAGCTCGGCATCACCCTGTGCCGCGCCCTGAACGTTCCGGCCCGCTACGTGGCCGGCTACCTTCCAGACATCGCGGTTGTCCGGCCCGATCTCCCCATGGACTTCTGCTCGTGGTTCGAGGCCTGGCTCGACGGCCGGTGGTGGACGTTCGACCCCCGGAACAACGAGCCGCGCATCGGCCGGGTGGTGATCGCCAGGGGCCGCGATGCCCTCGACGCGGCCATGGTCACGACGTGGGGAGCGGCCGAGCTCGAGGTGATGGAGGTGTGGGCCGACGAGGCCGAGAACGACGGCCATGGCCCTGGGTCAGCGCCGGGTGCTCCCTGCCCATAGGATGGTGGCTGACGAGATAGTCACTCGGACTGGCTCGCAGTGAAGGGAACACAAGCGTTGGCAACCGGAACAGTGAAGTTTTTCAACTCGGAGAAGGGCTTCGGCTTCATCTCCCGCGAGCAGGGCGAGGATGTCTTCGTCCACTACTCCAACATTCAGGGCAGCGGCTACAAGTCGCTCGAGGAAGGCGACCACGTCGAGTTCGACGTGGCCCCGGGCCGCAAGGGCGAGGAAGCGCAGAACGTCCGCGTAGTCTGAACGACCCGAAACAGAGCAACAACAGAACCGCCGGCCAGTGCCGGCGGTTCTGTCATGTGGGGTGGGGGAGAACCCGGATTTCGGACGGCGCCGGAGGTAAACTTCCCAGAGGGATTGGATCCATGCGCGAGGTTGGGAGCGAACCAATGCTGAGGCGAAGTCTCTTCGGAGCTCTGTTGGTGGGATCGGTGGTGTTGGCAGCAACCCCAGCCCGGGCGGAGTCGGACGCCGACGGCGGCAGCCTCCTCTTTGGACAGACCGTGACCCGGACCATCAGCCCTGCCGGAGACAAGGACAACGTCACCTTCAGCGCCAAAGCCGGTCAGCGGGTCACCATACGCATGAACAAGACTGCCGGAAGCTCGCTCGATCCGTTCCTACGTCTGTTCCGGCCCGGCGGGAGCCTGCTCGCTGTGGATGACGACTCGGGAGGCGATCTAAACGCCCTCCTCAACGACGTCCTCTTACCTGTCAAGGGCAAGTACAAGATCCAATCGTCGGGCTTCGGTACCTCGGTCGGTGAGTACGTCCTCACGTTGACCCTCACAGGCGGTGGCGGAGGCGGCTGCAGCCCGAACGCCGACCAGGTTGCCCTCTTCCGCGACGCCAACTTCAGCGGGACGTGCGTTCTCAAGGGCGTCGGCAACCATCCCAACCCGGCTTCTCTCTCGCCCTTGGGCAATGACGAAGCTTCCTCGATCAGGGTGGGAGGCAACGTGAGGGGGGTGGTTTACCGTGACAACGACTTCGCAGGTACGACCGAGATCTTTCTTTCGGACGATTCGAACCTGTCCGACAACCCCATAGGGAACGACCAGATCTCCTCCATGAGGGTCGAGACCCGCGGGCCTTGTGTTCCCAACGCCGACCAGGTCTCCCTGTTCCGCGACGCCAACTTCACTGGTCCCTGCGTCGTCAAGGGTCTCGGGGACTACCCGAACCCGGGCACGCTTTCCCCGCTGAACAACGACGACGTCACGTCGGTCCGCGTCGGTGCCAACGTCAAAGCCGTCCTCTACCGGGACAACGACTTCAACGGGACCACCGAGACCTTCACCTCGGACGATCCCAACCTCTCCGACAATTCGATCGGCAACGACCAGGTGTCGTCCATGAGGGTCCAGAACCGGTAGTAGCCAAGCCGCCACCCGGCCAACGCCCGGCCAACCGGCCCCCTTCGAGGCCCCTATCGTCGGGTGATGTCCACCAGTCTCGCCACCTCCCGCCCGGGCGCCGGCTCTGTCGCCGCCCGGGCCGTCAACGCAACCAAGGTCTACGGATCGGGCACCACGGCCGTAACCGCCCTCGACGAGGTCAGCGTCGACTTCGCGGCCGGCCGGTTCACCGCCATCATGGGGCCGTCGGGGTCGGGCAAGTCCACCCTGATGCACTGCCTGGCCGGACTGGACTCGCTCACGTCCGGGTCGGTCTCCATAGGCGACGTCGACCTCACCACGCTGGACGACAAGCGGCTCACCCTGTTGCGCAGGGACAAGGTGGGGTTCGTCTTCCAGGCCTTCAACCTGGTCCCGACTCTCACCGCGTACGAGAACATCACGCTTCCGATCGCACTTGCCGGAGAGCGCCCGGACAGCGGATGGATCTCGACGGTGGTCGACGCCGTCGGCTTGGGCGACCGGCTCACCCACCGGCCGAGCGAGCTGTCCGGCGGTCAGCAGCAACGGGTGGCGGTGGCAAGGGCTCTGGCCAGCCGGCCGGCGATCGTCTTCGCCGACGAGCCCACGGGCAACCTCGATTCCCGCACGGGCGCCGAGATCCTTTCTTTCCTGAGCCGAGCCGTGGCCGAGCTGGGCCAGACCGTGGTGATGGTCACACACGACCCGATGGCGGCCGGGTACGCGGGGCAGGTCGTGTTCCTGGCCGACGGCCGCGTCGTCGGCGAGCTGGCCGACCCCACGCCGGAGAGCGTGCTCGACCGGATGAAGGCGCTGGGCGGGTGATCGTCCTCGCCATCAGCCTCAAGGGCATGTGGGCCAACAAGCGCCGCCTGGTCGGCACCGTGTTCGGGGTTTTCCTGGGAGTGGCGTTCCTGTCCGGGGCGCTGGTGCTGGGCGACACCTTGAGCTCGAACTTCGACAGGCTCTTTTCCGACGCCAACGCCGGGACCGACGCGGTCGTGCGGCGGGCCAGCGACGTGGACACCCAGTCGGCGGCCGGCCGAGGGCTGCTGGACCAGTCTCTGCTCGGGGCCGTGGCCGGTGTAGAAGGAGTGGCAGCGGCGGAACCGGCGGTGGAGGGTTACGGCCAGCTCATCGGCTCAGACGGGAAGGCCATCGGCGGCAACGGGCCGCCGACACTGGCGGGCAACTGGATCGACGACCCCGAGCTCAACCCCTACCGGATCGTCGAGGGGCGGGCGCCCCGGTCCGGTCTGGAGGTGGTGGTGAACCAGGCGGCGGCCGACAAGGGCAAGTTCGGATTGGGCGACACGGTGACGCTGCAGACGCCGGAGCCCGTGGAGGTGAGCGTCGTCGGCCTGACTGCTTTCGGGACGGCGCGGGGCTCGGCGGGCGTCACCTATACGGCCTTCACCCTGGAGGGCGCCCAGGAGCACGTGATCAAGCAGCCCGGCAAGCTGACCAGCATCTCGGTCCGGGGTCGTCGGGGCGTCTCCCAGGCAGAGCTGGTGCGCTCCATCCGTCCTGTCCTCGAGGAAGGGACCGAAGCGATCACTGGCGACGAGCTTGTGAAGGAGCAGACCGACGACGTCAACGGGGGCTTCCTGACTGTGTTCAGGGCGCTCCTGCTGGTGTTCGCGGGCGTGGCCCTGCTGGTCGCCACGTTCAGCATCTACAACACGTTCTCGATCCTGGTGGCCCAGCGGACGCGCGAGTCGGCGTTGCTGCGCGCCGTCGGGGCATCTCGCCGCCAGGTAATGGCGTCGGTCGTGGCCGAGGCCGCGCTGGTGGCCGTAATCGCGTCGGTCGCCGGCCTCTTCGGAGGCTTGGGGGTGGCCGGCCTCCTCAAAGGCTTGTTCGACAGCTTCGGGCTCGCCCTGCCGGCGGGCGGTCTCGTCTTCGAGGCCAGCACCGTCGTGGCGGCCCTGGTGGTTGGCGTGCTCGTCACGCTCCTGGCCGCTGTCGCGCCCGCGATGCGCGCTTCGCGGGTCCCGCCGCTTGCCGCCCTTCGCGACGTGGCCCTCGACCGGACGGGGACATCGCGTACCCGCACCCTCGCCGGTCTGGTGGTCACCGGGCTCGGAGTGGCTGCCGTGCTGAGCGCGGTCGGCGGCGGGGACAACGTCCTGCCCCGGGCCGGGTTCGGGGCCGTGCTCACCATCGTCGGCATCGTCGTCCTCGGCCCGGTGGTGGCGCGACCGGTGACGAGCGTGCTCGGCTGGCCCCTTCCGCGCCTCAAGGGGATGACGGGGTCGCTGGCGCGGGAGAACGCCATGCGCAACCCGCGACGGACGGCCGGCACCGCCGCCGCCCTCATGGTGGGTGTCGGTGTCGTGACGCTGTTCACGGTTTTCGCAGCGTCGGTGAAGGCAACGGTCGACAAGAGCATCTCCCGGTCGTTCGGCGGCGACCTGGTTTTGAACTCCAACCGTTTCGACGGCGGCGGGTTCAGCCCGCAGTTGACGGCCGGCATCGCCCGGTTGCCCGAGGTCGAGGCAGCCCTGGGTATCGGCATCGGTGCCGTCGTCGTCGATGGTGGTACCAAGCAGCTGACGGTGGCCGATATCGCGCCGCTCGGAAAGGTGCTCGACCTCGAGATCGCCTCCGGCAGCCTGTCCGACGTAGGAGCGGGCGGGCTGGCGGTGGCGGCCGACGTGGCAAAGGAGAACGGCTGGAAGGTCGGCACCGTGCTGCCCACAACCTTCCCCGACGGGGTCACCACCCCGCTCCGGGTAGGCGCCGTCTACGGCTCCTCCGACCTGGTTGGCAACTACGTGCTCAGCCGGGAGGCGTGGGCTCCCCACGCCGTCCAGCAGGTGGATGCCGCGGTGCTGGTCGGCCTGGCCGATGGCGTGAGCCTCGCGGCCGGGAAGGCGGCGGTCGAGCGGGTGGCCGAGCCCTTCGGCGCCCCGGAGGTCCAGGACCGTGAGGAGTACGTCAAGTCGGCTGCCCAGGGCGTGAACCAGGCACTGGGCCTGATCTACGTGCTCTTGGCCCTGGCGATAGTCATCGCCCTCATGGGCATCGCCAACACCCTTGCCCTGTCGGTGCACGAGCGCACGCGCGAGCTGGGCCTGCTCCGCGCCGTCGGCCAGACCCGTCGGCAGATGCGGTCGATGGTCCGTTGGGAGTCGGTGGTCATAGCCAGCTTCGGCTCGGTCGGTGGTCTCGGCCTCGGGGTGTTCCTCGGCTGGGCGCTGGTGCAGGCGGCGGGGGAGGACATCGTCGCCTTCTCGGTCCCGGCCGGCCAGCTCGTCCTGGTGCTGTTCGTGGGCGCCGTAGCCGGGGTCCTGGCCGCCATCCGACCGGCCCGCCGGGCAGCGAGGCTCAACGTGCTGACGGCCATTGCCGCGCCCTGAGAAGGTCTCTTTCGGCCGGAGGCTCACATGAGGTTGCGGGTGTGCAGCGACGACAGGGAAGCGGCTTCGTCGGCGGGGAAGCCGAGCTTGACCAGGCGCCTACGGCGGCCGTCGTCCATCTCCGCGGCCAGGGCCTGCACGTGGCCGAACCCAGTTCCCACTGCCTCGGGTGACCACGAGCCGGCGGCCAGCACGACCAGGGCGTCGAAGACCTCGGCGTTGAGCCCGGCGGTCTGGGCCAGGGCGTCGTGGCGGCGGTGGATGGCGGCGGCCAGTCGGGCCCGCAGCCCGGGGTCGGCGCGCAGGGCGGAGTCGAGGTGGGCCATGCCGAACGCCACGTGGCGGGCTTCGTCGGCAAGGGCCAGGTGGCACACACGCGCGGTGACGGGGTCCGGTGCGTGGCGTTCGAGGAACGACAGGAGGTGCAGGAAGGTTCCCTCCCCGAGCACCGACAGTAGGAAGTGGGCGAGGGCGTAGTCGGGCTCCTCGAGCAGCGTCAGCAGTGACGCCTGGCCTCCCACCGTGGAGAGGCCCAGCTCGCCGCCGTTCATCGTTGCCCGGCGAGTGAACACCTCGACATGGCGGGCTTCGTCCGCCACCTGAACGGCGAGGACGCCGACCACCTCGCGGAAATGGGGGTGGACCTGGCCCAGGAAGCGGGCGGGTACGACCAGGGCGGCGTTCTCGTTCTCCACCAGGTAGGTCATGACCTGGACTACGGCGGCCTCGACGTCGGGTGCCAGCGAGAAGGGGGTGTCCCACTCCACGGCGGTTGCCGGGTCCCACTGGGCCGCCGCTGCCTGGCGGTAGATCCCAGGTGCGGCGTCGGTCCAGACGACCTCGCTGGAATCCAACGCGAACGGGAAGTCGGGGCCCCCGGCCTCGACCAGCGCGCCCCGGGCGGCCAGGCCCCAGCGGCTCGGCGCACGGGTGGCTACCACCGGGCCGGTCCGGTCGGCGCCCCGCCATCGGGTGCCGACCGGTCCCGGCGCCACCCAGCCCACGACCTCGCCCGGTGGCTCCGCCAGCTCGAGATGATGGCCCTGCGCACGGCACCAGGCCCGGAGGTGGACTGCCAGCTCGGGGGCCGTGCCCCGCACTCCCAGGCGGTCACCCGGGCTCACCCTGACCAGCGCCCGTTTCACCAGGAGGTGGCCGCCCTGGTCGAGGCCCAGGCCGTCGAGGTCGACGGCGGTCACGGCCGGTAGCCGTCGGCGACGACGTTGCCCTCCCGGTCGTAGAAGCCGAGGTAGTCGACGGCGGTCTCGAGCATGGAGTAGCCGGTGGTGCGGCCCGCTCGCCACGCTTTGAGACCTTCGAGGTCGAGGAGTGGTCGGACCTCCGGGTCGTCGTAGGTCATGCCCAGGAGGAGCTCGCTGAAGCGGTCCACCGCAGTGGCGGGCGCGGCGGCGCCGACCGTGAAGTTGCAGTGGTCGTAGGGCGGGGTCTGGGCCACGATCCGTGTGGCCCCGGCGGGGATGGTGCCCTCGGCCGAGAACACCAGGTGGTTCCCGTCGATCATGCAGGCGGCGTCGGCACGGCCGGCGAGCAGAGACTTCACGGCGTCGCGCTCACCGCCGACGTGGTCGCCGTGCTTTCCGACGCCCACGTCGTGATGAAGGACATCGAAGTCATGGCCCGCCACCAAGCCGTGGGACCGCAGGTACGAGAGCGGGATCAGCGTGGCCTGGGGCGAGTCCACCGCACCGACGGCCACGACTTTGCCGGCCAGGCCCGCCACCTCGCGTATGTCGGAGCCGGCGACGACCACCACGACCGACGTCAGGTCGCAGTCGGTGTCGCGCATGGCGATGGCGGACACCTGTACGCCCTGTGCGGAGGCCAGCCGATGGGACCTGGCCCACGCCAGCGGCGAGTTCCATGCCACGTGGACCTCGCCGCCGAGGAGGGCCTCCACCTGCCGCTCGTAGTTGGAGTAGAGCACGTAGTCGAAGGCGAGGCCATGGGAGGCGAACCAGTCCTTGAAGCCCTCCCAGATCGCCACCACCTTGGGGTCATACGCCACCGCACCCATGACCAGGGGCCCGTTGTCGTTGGTGGCCATCTCCGCGCTCAGAACAGCGGAAGGCCGCAGACGGCCCGTCCGATGAACTCGTGGAGTGTGTCGGTGGTCGGCGCCATGACCGACGACGCCCGGGCGTCGCGGAAGTGCCGTTCGACCCCGACCTCCTTACGGAACGCGGACCCACCGCAGACCCGCATGGCCAGGTCGGTGACCTCGATGGAGGCCTCGCTCCCGGCCGCCTTGACCTCGAGGACCCGGAGCATGGCGTCTTCGCGGCCGGACTCGAGCGCCGCGAGGGTGTCCGACAGGAGCGCCCGGGCCTGGTCGGTCTTGATGCGCATCCGGGCGACGGAGGCCCGCACGACGGGACTGTCGGCAAGGGACTGGTCGAGGTGTTCCAGTCGGGTGCCGGCGGCGTGGCTGGCAGCCTTGGTGGTGGCGGCGTCCATCGTCCCGGCCGAGAACGCAGCCGACAGAACCTGGAACCAGGGCAGGACCGCGGCCAGCATCAGGTCGAACCCTCCGCCATCGGTCCCGAGCATGGCGTCGGTGGCGATGCTGACCCCCTTGGCGGTGATGGGGCTGGAGGAGTTGCCGCGCAGGCCGAGGCCGTCGAAGGGCGCCCCCACCTCCAGGCCGGCGGCGTCGGCCTGGACCAGCCACAGGGTGCTGGGGCCGTCGGCGGCCAGGGGCTTGCTGGACCACACATAGACGTCGGCCTCGCCGGCGGAGGTCACCCAGCTCTTGGCCGCGTCAAGGGTGACGGTGCCATCGCCACCGGCGGTAGCGGTGCCCATCGGCGCCCAGAACTGGCTACGAGAGCCGACCTCCGAGAAGGCCAACGTGCTGACCGCTCGGCCGGCGGCGATCTCGCGGCGGAGCGCTTCGGGGCCGTGGCCTTCGATCACCGCGGCAGCGCAGTAGTGCATGAGCACGACCATCGCGGTCGAGCCGCAGTAGCGGGCCAGCTCTTCGATGACGAGCGTGGCGGCCCCATGAGCCTGGCCTGCGCCGCCAACCTCGGGGGCACTGATCAGACCGAGCAGCCCGGCGGCGCCAAGGGCGTCGAGCGCCTCTCGGGGATAGGCGCCGGAACGATCGATGGCGGTCGCCTGGGGGCCGACGATGTCGCCGACGATGGGAGCGAGGGCGGCCATGTACGAGGCCGCGGTTGTGGTGGGCAAGGTTCCCTCCTAGGGAGATGTCGGTGGTCGAGATGGTCAGTCGGGACCCGTCGACGCTCCGGAGGAGGTACCTCAGCCGGCGCCGACGGTCGTGATCGCCCGACCGGGCGAGCACGTCTGCGTTCAGCGCCTTGTCATGCCGGGTTCCTTTCGGGATGGGCGGTTGATTGTGGCACGAACGGCCCTCCGCGCTCGACGCCGTGCGCCGAGGAACAGCCCATTCAACTAAAGAGACCTATCTATAGCAATTACAGATACTGATCTATAGCGCTTCTCATTGGAGCAATTATCCCCAGCTACTTATTAGGCTGTAGACGCAAGAGTAGCGGGCCGATTGACATTGCCGGCATGGAAGGCGAGCTTCAGCAGGCCCTCGGGGCCAGCCTCAGGTCGTACCGGGCGGAGCGGGGTTTGTCCCAGGAGGCCTTCGCCGACGTCCTCGGCGTCCACCGCACTTACGTGGGCGCCATCGAGCGAGGTGAGAAGAACCTCAGCCTGAGATCGGTCGAGCGGCTCGCCCAGCGGCTGGATGCGGACCCACTCGCGCTGCTGAAGGCTCCGCCGAATTGGGAGCCTTCTCCCTCCAAACGGGGCCGTCCTCGGCGCACCGACAAGCGCGGTCGCCGAACGGCGCAGGGGTAAGCCTCCCAGCACTCAATCGGGCGGGTCCTCGGCGAGCCAGAGCATCGGCCGGTCGACGGTGTCTCGTATCCGGGCCGATCCGGGGGGAAAGGCTGCCGCGTCCTCGTGGGTCCAGCCTCCGGGAGGCAGCATCCTCTGGCCGGGCACGTGGACCCGGAGCCACGACAGCCCCGATCCGAGGGGGTAGGCGAGCGACCCGGTCACCGACAGTCCGCCCTCCGGCGCGACGATCACTGTGTCCAGCAAGGCAACGCCGTGGATCGCAAGGTGCAGGCGCAGGGCACGGTGGCGCCGGTGGTCGACGCTGGAAGCCCCTCGGACCGGCAGCTTCTGACGGACGTCGACGGCGAGCAGGGCCGCGGCCTCGCACTGCAGCGCCTCGGCGGCCATGGCGTCCTTGGCCATAGGGCCCAGGTATTGGAGCCGGCTGTGGGAGGTGGCGACGCAGGTGAGCCGGCCTTCGGCGTCGACGTGCAGGACGACAGCGCGGTCGGCGCCGACCAACCAGTCGACGGCGCGCACCCAGTCGGTGACGTCTCGCGGTGAGCCGAACTCGGGTGGCGCCCCCGGGTCGAGAGCGCCGGGGAGACATCGCAGCATCTTCCCTCCTTATGGTGCGGGAGCTCGGGCCCGCCGCACAGCGGTGGCAGGACCTGCGGGGGGAAGGCATCGCCAGTATGACGCTGGGGTGAGACAGCAGGGGGTGGCGGCGGCTGAGCCCCCTTGCGAAGCGCTGGTTCGTGGTCGACAATGCTATGCATGAGTAGCGAGAAGGGTCGCGCCTGAGAGCCGGTCAGGAGCGGGACTCGCGAAGCCGGCGGGGCGAGGAGCTGCCCCATTGCGGCTTCCCGCACTGGTGCAAGGCTCGGAAGCTCGCGCTGGCGCTTACGGGCGACGAGCTGAGGCTCGCCCTCGACAGCGCTCCGGAACCGAACGTCGGCCTGCTGCTGAGGTCGCTCGGGCTCCAAGCGCGGTCCCGCAAGACACCCCAGCTCGTGCGGGCGCGGATGGCCAAGATGCAACCGTCGCCCCTGCATTTCCTCACCTGGATGCTGGCGGCCACGCCGATCTCCACCTTGGGCGAGCTGATCGACGTCGACCCCGAGGAGGACCTCCCGGACGATCTCGACCTGGTTGCAGTGCTGCGAGCGGGCGCGCTCGAACGCTGGGCGGAGCGCTGGCCGGCTGGGGTGGTCCGGCTGGCCATCGAGGGCCTGTGGGACCGAACGTACTTCGACCTCGAGGAACGTGACGAGCTGATGGCACGCCTGGACGACCCGCCCGTGGCAGCTCCGTCCGAACAACCGGGGGAAGCCGCGCAGAAGATCGATCCCACCATGGAGCCCGGTACCGCCGTCGCCGACGGTCAGGCGGCGGAGTCGTACCCGGCGGTCGGCGACCCTGACGGCCCGGGCCTTGCCCGGGTGCTGCTACGAGCCCGCGATGCCGCCCTCACGCCGTCGGCGACTCAGGCGGAGGTGGCACGTCATGTCGCCGGGGTCGAGTGGTTGGTCGACCTCGAGCCGGGATTCAATGCCTGTTGGTTCACATACGGTCAGTTGCTAGCCGGGTTGTCGGGCTGGGTGGAGCACCCTCGAGAGCCCAGGGCCCGCGAAGCCCGCCTTCAGCTGCTGGCGGGACGGCTGCAGGCGCTCGTCGATGCTCGCGATACCACCGCTTTGGTGGGTCTCATGGAAGAGCGGCGCGAGGACATCGAGTCCGTCCTGGTAACACCCGCAGCGGACAGGCTGCTCGCTCCGTTGCTCAGCGCGTACCTGGACCACCCCCGCCAGGCGGCGCGTCTTCTCGGCCTTGCCCGCACACCTTTCGAAGGATGGAAGGGGTTCGTCCAGCGAGCCCAGTCGCGGGCGGCACGGCTACTGGCAACCGGTTCGGGCGCCGAGGCCGAGATCCTCCTGCGGGCCGTCGAGGACCGGCTTCTGCGCTGGGCGGCGGCAGGCGGGGGAGACGAGCGCCCGATGGAGCAGGAGGCCGTAGCCACGTCGATCCTGCGTGCCAGCTGCCGCCGGCGGCGCAACGACTTCGTCGGGTCCTCCGCCCTGCTGGCCAACCTCGACCTGGCGCTGGTCGACGTCGAGCAGCGAACGTCGGCGGCGTTCGAGGCGGCAATGGCTGCCGCCGAGATCGGGGCCGTAGAGGATCTGTCCTTTCCTCGCGACGACGAGCGCCAGCGACTGGCCGAACGCCTGGAGCGGTCCCGCCCACGTTTGGAGGCAGTGGTGGATGCCGACCCGGCCCATCCTGAGGCGAACCTGCTTCTCGGGATGCTCGCCTCGTGTCGTGGAGACGACGCCGGAACGGCCCGCCACTTGGGAATGGTGGTCGACCGGATCGAGGGCGGGGAAGGCGCACGGGCCCTTTCTGCGGCGGCGGTCTTTCACCGGGCCCTCGCCCGGCTTCGGCTCCTCGAGGCCGGCACCGACGAGGGGGCGCACCACGACATGGCGGCGGCGATGGGGGAAGGGTACGTGCCCACCGAGTCGGAGCTGGCATCGGCAGCCGTCGCCCTGGAGGCCCACGGCTCGCCTCGCGCCGGCGAGTACCTCGCCCGGGCGGTGGCGGCCGGCCCCTCGTCGCCGGCGGTCCTGGCGCTGGTTCAGGAGCGGGCCCGTTCGGGCGACTTGGCGGCCAGGGGCATCGTCGAGGAGATGGCGGCGGACGGAAATCGGCGGTTGGTCGAGCGCTTCGAGCTCCTCGATGCGGCTCTCGCCGGAGCCGAGACGGCGGGGGACACGGCGGCGGCCGAGAGGCTGGCCGGCAGCGTCGACGACGTCGTGGTCCGCGCCAACCGCCCAGAGCTCGACGATCGGTGGGCGCATGCCCTCGACGTCGGTGAGAGCCTCCGCTCCGCTCTGGAGCCGTGCCACGCCGACGCAATGAGGATGGAGGTCCTGCGCCGGGGCGGCCGCCTGGACGAGGCCCGAGCCATCGCCACCGGGCTGTTTCACCGGGCGGCTGCCGGGAGCCTGGCAGCCTTCGACGCCGCCGAGCTGTTGGCGGTCCTTCACGAGCTCGGTGTTCCGGGCGACGAGCTGGCTTTGCTCGCCCGGCTCGTCCACTCCGAGCCGCCGCCCGAGGGCCTGGTGGCACCGGGCGGCCACGGCCTCCGGCGCATTCTCTTCGTCGGGGGCAACGAGACGCAGGAGCAGTACCGCCAGCGCCTCGAAGACGAGGTGCAGCAACGCTTCGGCGGAGACGTCACCGTCGAGTGGTTCTTCTCAGGCTGGAGCTCGAACTGGATGAAGGTGGCCGAGGGCATCGAGACCAGCCTCCGAACGAGGGCTCCGTCGGCCGTCGTGCTCATGACCTTCGTTCGCACCAACCTCGGCCAGTGGGTGCGCCGCACCGCTGGCGAGCACGGCTTGCCCTGGGTGGCGTGCACCGGCCATGGAAGGGCGGCGATCTCCCGGGCCATCGAGCGGGCGGTGGAGGTGTCCGCGGACCTGAGCCGGCGCTAGGTCCCTCCGGGCCGGAAGTGCTTGCTGAGGGTCTCCTCCTGGCCCTGGTAGCTGGACCCGATGTCGGTCCCGTAGAGCTTGGCGGGCGGGGCCATCATCCGTTCGAACGTCAGCCGGCACACCCGCTGGCCGTGCTCGACCATGAAGGGCACGTCGTGGGCCCTCACCTCGAGGGCAGCGCGTGACCCGGGCAGATGGCCTGCCGGGTCGAAGCCGAAGCCAGGGTCGAAGAAGCCGGCGTAGTGGGTGCGCAGCTCGCCGCTCGTCGGGTCGTAGGCCGTCATCTCTGCGGCCAGGTCGGGCGCCACTACCACGCTCTCCTCCGACATCAGCAGGTAGAAGCGCTCGGGGGCGAGCACTATCCGATCGGCGCCCTCCCGGTGAACCGGCTCCCAGAACTCCTCTGGTCGGTAGGCCCCCACCCGGCTCATGTCCAGCAGGGAAGCGTTGTCCCGAGCGCGGTAGCCGACCCGGCCGTCCGCATCGCCGCGCAGGTCGAGGCTGAGGAACAGGCCGCCGGAGGTGACGAGCTGGTCGTCGGGAACCGGTCGGGCCTTGCTGAACAACACCGGGCTCTCGGCGTGGCGGGCCCGCAGCTCCGTGTCGCCGAGTGACGACCTGCCGGTCATGAGCCGCAGCTGGTTCAGCGCCAGGCCTTGACGGACGCGCACGGTAAACGAGAGAGGCACCACCTCCAGGTAGAGGCGCCCGTGGTACCCGTCGGCGATCTCGTCGAAGCGATGGCTCTCGTCGGTGATCACCCGGGTGAAGACGTCGAGGCGTCCGGTCGAGCTCTTGGGGTTGGCACGGCCCCGCACGCCGACCGGTAGCGCAAGCTCCTCGGCGAGCGGGATCAGGTACGGCCGATTGGTCTCCAGCACGGCCCCGTCACGTCGGAGGTCGAGCTCGTCGAGTATGTGGTCCTTGACCTTGTGGTCGACCGCCTCGTCGCCCGGCAGGAAGCTGCACCGGATCCGGTAGGCCACCTCCCCCAGACGCAGGTCGATGCTGGCCGGCTGAATGCTCGTGGCCGGGATCTTGTACTCGCCGGCACCCACCCACCCGGCGTCGACGGCGCGCTGAAGCACCTGGCTGGGCAGGACGCCGTCGCTTCCGCCCAGGTCGAGCGCGTCGCCGACGGGCTGCGCTGGCGTCACGGCGCCGAGCGTACCCGGCGCTCAACTTTTGGCGGCCGGACGCCGACAGCGTGCTCACCAACCGTCGAGAGCCAGTTGCCGAGAGGAGCAAGGATGACCGAACGACGACAGCAGACGGTCTGTGCGTCGCTCGTTGCCGTGCTGCTGGTTGCGGGCGCGGTGTCGGTGGCAGCCCTCTCGGGTGGCGCGGCGGCGTCGGGTTCAGTCGCCGCCTCGGGCGCGACCGTCCTGGGTGTGACCGAGTCGACGGTGTCCACCACGACCACAGTCGTATACGACCTTCCGGTGTCCACGACCTCGACTGCTCCCACCACCTCGACGACGAGACCGCGGCCGGTGACTACACCCAGCGCCGTTCCCCGCCCGGCCTCGACCCAGCCGCCGTCGACCGCGTTCTCGGCGCCGCCGCCGGTTTCCAGCCCAGCCGCGGAGCGTTGCGAGGCAGCGCGGGTCTGGGTGACGGCCGCCGGGCTCCGCGTGCCCGCCGGCTGGGACTACCGGTGCCCGGACCTAGCGCGCGACGACGAGGGCGCCCAGCACTGGGGGATCGCCTGCTGGAACTGCGACGGCGGCAGCTACGTCGGCGTCAACATCGTGCTGATCGGCCCGTCCGACGCCACCCTGCGCTACGTGGTCGCCCACGAGACGTGCCACGCCATCGAGTTCATGACCCTGGGGCTCAGCACCGAGCTGACGGCCGATCTCTGCGCCGCCCTCCACGGCGCCCCTCGACCCTGAGGGGCGTTGGCTACCGCCGACGGCGACCAGCCCCGCCCGGGCGGCGACGGGGGACGGTGCGCCTGGGAACCGGCGCGCCGTCGGTCCCTGTGGCCGCCTCCATGGGCGGAGGCTGCCAGCCGGCCAGATTGGCAAGGCGGGCGTCGTTGGAGAAGAGCTCGACCACAGGCTGGCGGATACCGAGACGGCGGTGCATCCGCTCGGCCTCCACGATCTGGTCCCACAGCAGCAGGCTCACGGCGAGGCCCTGCTCGCCGGCCCGGGCGGTACGACCCGAGCGGTGCAGGTACGCCTTGTGGTCCTCGGGCGGATCGAAGTGGATGACCACGTCGATGCCGTCGATGTCGAGGCCGCGGGCGGCGATGTCCGTTGCGACGAGCAGGCCCACCTCGCCGGAGATGAACTGGCGCATGGCCCGCTGGCGTGCGGACTGTGTCAGCCCACCGTGCAGGGCGGCGGCCTTGGCCCCTTCCTTGCGCAGCTGAAGCACCAGGCGGTCGACTCCCCGCTTGGTCCGGACGAAGGTAAGGGTGCGGTAGGCGGCGTTGGAGATGGCGACCGCTACCTTGACCTTGTCGAGGTGGTGCACCTGGAGGAAGCGGTGCTCCATGGCTTCCACGGTGTCCTGGCTGGAGGCCACCTCGTGGCGCACCGGGTTGTTGGCGTAGGTGCGGGCCAGCCGGTCGACGTCGCCGTCGAGCGTGGCG
Organism: Acidimicrobiales bacterium; assembly: GCA_050742415.1. GTDB lineage: Bacteria > Actinomycetota > Acidimicrobiia > Acidimicrobiales > AC-14 > JBOGIF01. Next base: position 28,136 of record JBOGIF010000060.1, read on the forward strand.
GAGAAGAGCAGGGTCTGGTGCGGCGTTGTGAGCCGGCGGAGCACCCACTCGACCTGGGGCATGAAGCCCATATCGACCATGCGGTCGGCCTCGTCGAGCACCAGGAAGCTGACGTCGGACAGCGAAACCGCCCCCCGCTCACCGAGGTCGATGAGGCGGCCGGGCGTAGCGACGACGATGTCGACGCCACGGCGGAGTGCCTTGATGTGACGGTCGATCGGCGTGCCGCCGTACACGGAGGCCAGCCGGAGGTTGCGGGTGGAGGCCAGAGGTGCGAGCACCTCGCACACCTGGTGGGCGAGCTCTCGCGTCGGTACGAGCACGAGGCCCTTGGGCCGGTGGGCGCTGGCCCGGCCGGTGCGCTCGATGAGCGGTAGGCCGAATGCCAGGGTCTTCCCCGACCCGGTCTTGGCCTTGCCGCAGACGTCGCGGCCGGCCATCGCATCGGGGATGGTGAGTGCCTGTATGGGGAACGGCTCGGCGATGCCGCTCGACTCGAGGGCAGCCGCGAGGTCCGGCGAGATGCCGAGCGCGGCAAAGGTGGTGTTCACAGTGTTGAAGGTCTCCTCTTCATTGAAGGTGGGTCGATCCGGCGCCATGCAGCCGAAACCCCGGCCTCAAGAAGAAGGACGACCCCGCGGCAGCCCGACGGACCGCCCGCATGTGCCACTGTAGCGGAACATGCCAGGCGACCCGGCGATGCGCCTCGGAGCGCCCTGATGGTGAGGCACGTCGTCTGGGACTGGAACGGCACACTGCTCGACGACTTCCATCTCGTCGTGACTGCCGCCAGCGCCGCCTGCACCGTCGCCGGACGGGGTGCCGTGACTGCCGAGGAGTACCAGGCCTGCTTCACCCGGCCGATCGAGACCTCCTACGAGCGGCTGCTTGGCCGCCCGCTCGCCGAGGGCGAGTGGGACCGCCTCACGGCGACGTTCCACGAGTCCTATCTGGGCTCGGTGGCCACCGCCGAGCTGGCGCCCGACGCGCTGGAGGCCCTTGCCGTCGTGGATGGCTCGGGCCGAACCCAGTCGGTCCTGTCGATGTGGTCCCACGACCAGCTCGTGCCGATGGTCGCCGGCTTCGGGATCGAAGGCCGTTTCAGCCGGGTCGACGGCCAGCCCGGCTTCGGCGGCGGCCATAAGGAGGAGCACCTCCGACGCCACCTCGACGCCCTCGCCGTGCGGGCCGACGAGGCTCTGCTCATCGGCGACACCGTCGACGATGCCCATGCCGCCGCCGCGGCGGGCGCGCGCTGCGTACTCGTGAGCTCGGGCATGCACGTGCCCGCCGACCTGGCGGCGTGCGACGTGCCGCTCGCGACCTCACTCCTCGAGGCGCTGGAGCTCGGGGGAGTCGAGGCGGCCGAGGCGCGCCCATCCGAAGGCGCCCGCTCCCAGCAGCAGCACACCGCCTGACGCGTAGACGGCACGGATGCCGATGGCATCGGCCAGGACGCCGCCCACCACCACGCTCGCCAGTCGGCCGGACTGCCAGACCACGTCGAAGAAGGCGAAGGTCCGGCCCCGGGTGCGCTCGGGGACCACGGTCTGCAGGTAGCTCTGGTAGGCGACCGCGCCGGTGCTGGTACCCACCCCGTAGGCGCCCAGTGCGGCAGCGGCGACGGCGAAGCTCGATGACGCGGCGAGGACGAGATCGACAATGCCTCGCAACAGGTAAGGGCCGAACAGGAACGCCGGCCGGCGAACGTCGCGCACCAGTCGCTGCAGCACGAGAGGTCCGAAGCCGGCGCCCACCGCGATGGCGGCGAGGAGCAGCCCGAACCGTCCGGGTCCCGCTCCCAGGTGCCGTTCGGCCAGCACGACGAGCAGCGCGCTCGTGGCCCCGGCCGACAGGGCAGCCAGCACCTGGACGCCGGCGAGGGCCCGCAGGCGCGGGCTGTTCCGGACCGCAGCCACGCCCTCACGGACCAGATGGAACCGTCGGCCGAGCGGGGCTTGCGGTGACGAGGGACGGTCGGGCACGGCCAGGCCGCGCAGCAGCATTGCCGACACGGCGAAGGTGGCGGCGTTCACCACGAACGCGGGGCCAGGTCCGGCCACCGCCACGATCACGCCCGCCAGCGGCGCCAGCGCCACCTGGGAGACCACCGCGGCCGACCACAGGGCCGAGTTGGCGCCTACCAGGTCGGCCTCGTCCACCAGGTCGGCCACGGTGCTGGCCGCCGCCGGGTTGAACAGCTGGGTCAGCGCCGACAGGCCGAAGGCGGCGGCGTAGACGGCCCACAGCCGGGACTGGCCCGCGACCAGCGCGAGGGCGACCAGGGCGCGCCCGACGTCGGCCGCCACCATCACCCGCCGGCGCGGGAGCCGGTCGGCGGCTGCGCCCGCGGCCAGGCCGAACAGGAGGACCGGGGCGATCTCGAAGCCGACCGTGGCCGCCACCCGGGCGCCCGAACCGGTGAGGCCGAAGACGAGGACTACGAGCGCGACGGTGTTGAAGGTGTCGCCCCAGCGGCTGACGGTGTGGGCAAGGAACAGCCGCCGGAAGCCACGGTTCGCCCAGGCCCTGCGGATGGGAGACGGTGGGCGCGGCATGCCGCTGGTGGCCAAGGCCCAAGCATGGCCTGACGCGGCCGAGCCCCCGGGTGGGGGGCTCGGCGGAAGCGGTGCCTATTCGCTCAGGAGCCGGACGAGCTACTCCAGCGTGCAGCCACAGGAGTTGACCTCCCGGGTGATGATGCCCTTGCCGGTGTCCATGTGGGTGGTGCAGGGCATGCAGGGGTCGAAGCTGCGGATGGCCCGCAGGATGTCGATGCCCT
>JBOGIF010000061.1:0-38930 GCA_050742415.1 Acidimicrobiales bacterium
GTCGTACGCCAGGCCACGGCCGACCTCTCCAAGGTCGACACCCTCCTCGACCGGGCGTCGTCGATATCGGGCACCGTCGACTCGGCGTCGCGCCTGGCCTACGGCTTGTTCTCCAATCCGGCGGTAAAGGCCATGGCCCTGGCGTCAGGCGGGGCCAGGGCGTTCCGCCGCCTCCGCCAGAGTCGCCGGCGGGGCCGGTAGCCGGGCGGCTGGTCGAGTCGAGCCGTGTTCAAGCGCCTTTTCTGGTTGTCGATGGGAGTCGCCCTCGGCTTGGGGTCCTCGTGGTGGGCGGCGCGGTTCCTGCGCCGCCAGGTCGAGCGTTACGCGCCCGACCGGTTGGCGTCCCAGGCCGCCGGGGTGGCCCGCACGCTGGGCACCGAGTTGCGGGCGGCGCTCGAGGAGGGCGGCGCCGCCATGCGCCGGCGAGAGGCCGAGCTGTGGGCCGAGCTCGACGGCCGAACCCGCCGTCCGCCCGTAGGGTTGAAGCGCCATGACGGCTGACGAGCTCCGCCGAGCCTTCACCGGCTTCTTCGCCGACCGCGGCCACCGCGTCGTCGCTTCCGAGGGGCTCGTGCCCCATCACCCGGCGGCGCCGATGCTCGCGAACGCGGGAATGAACCAGTTCATCCCCGTGATCCTGGGCGAGGTCCCCACGCCCGATCCGCCCCGGGCCACCTCCGTGCAGAAGTGCTTCCGCACCGCCGACATCGACATCGTCGGGGACACCACCCGCCACCTCACGTTCTTCGAGATGCTGGGCAACTTCAGCTTCGGCGACTACTTCAAGGAAACGGCCATCCCCTACGCCTGGGAGCTGGTCACCGAGGTCCTCGGGCTCGACCCCGACCGGCTGTGGGTCACGGTCTACCTCGACGACGACGAGGCCGAGCGGATCTGGCGGGAGGTCGTCGGGGTACCCGCCGAGCGGGTCCAGAGGCTGGGCGACGACAACTTCTGGGAGATGGCCAAGGGCCTACCGGGGCCGTGCGGACCGTGCTCGGAGATCTACTACGACAAGGGTACCGAGCACGGGGCGCCAGGCGGCCCCGCCGCCGGAGGCCCCGAGCGCTACGTCGAGATCTGGAACCTGGTCTTCATGCAGTACACCCGCCAGGCCGACGGGACCCTGGCCGATCTGCCCCGGCGCAATATCGACACCGGAGCCGGCCTGGAGCGCATCCTCCCGATCCTCCAAGGCGTCGACTCCGTCTTCGAGGCCGACGTGCTGCGCCCGATCTTGGACGCGGCGGCCTCCGCCATCGGGCGCCGCTATGGCGACGACTCGGCGGTCGACCGCAGCCTGCGGATCATGGCCGACCACGGGCGGGCCATGACGTTCCTGGTCAACGACGGCATCTTCCCGTCGAACGAGGACCGTGGCTACGTGCTGCGGCGGATCATCCGCCGCGCTGTCCGCCATGCCTTCGGCCTCGGCGTGGAGACCGCGGTCACTCCACGCCTGGTGGAGGCCACAGTCGCCACCATGGACAGCGCCTACCCGGACCTGGAGCGCAACGCCGAGTTCATCGACGGCGTCGTGAGGCGGGAAGAGGACCGGTTCCGCCAGACCCTGAAGTCCGGCTCCGCGCTCCTCGACGAGGAGCTGGCCCGGGCCGGGACCTCGGGTGGGGCGGTGGCCGGCGACGCCGCCTTCCGCTTGCACGACACCTTCGGCTTCCCGTTGGAGCTCACACTGGAGATAGCGGCTGAACGCGGGGTGGAGGTCGACGTGGCCGGCTTCGACGAGGCCATGGCCCGCCAACGCCGGATGGCCCGCGACGCTCGACGGGAAGGCCTCCGGGCCGAGGGCGACGGAGGTGCTGGCGGCGACCGCCTCGGGGCCTACCGGGCGGTCCTCGACGAGTTCGGGGCGACCGAGTTCAGCGGTTACACCGAGACCGAGAGCCAGGCTCGGGTGCTTGCCGTGGCCGGCGCCGGCGACACCGTCGAGGTCTTCCTCGATCGCACCCCGTTCTACGCCGAGGGCGGCGGCCAGGTGGGCGACACCGGCAGGATCACCACCTCGACCGGGACCCTCGAGGTGCTCGACACCACCTACGCGCTGCCGCACCTCCACCGCCACGCCGCGAAGGTGGTCGAGGGAGAGGTGGCCGCCGGCCAGGAGGCGACCGCCACCGTCGACGCCGAGCGCCGGGAGGCCATCCGCCGCAACCACACCGGGACCCATCTCCTCCACTGGGCCCTGCGCCAGGTCCTCGGCACCCACGTCAAGCAGGCGGGCTCGCTGGTGGCGCCCGACCGCCTTCGCTTCGACTTCAGCCACTACGCAGCGGTCACCCCCGACGAGATCGCCAGGATCGAGGCGCTGGCCAACGACCAGGTGCTGGCCAACCAGGCGGTGCGCGCCTACGAGACGTCGATGACCGAGGCGCAGCAGGCCGGCGCCATCGCCTTCTTTGGCGACAGGTACGGCGACGTCGTCCGGGTCGTCGAGGCAGGCCCTCACTCGGTGGAGCTGTGCGGAGGCACCCACGTCGGTGCGTTGGGCACCATCGGCCCCATCAGGATCCTGGGCGAGAGCTCGATTGGCGCCAACCTCCGCCGTATCGAAGCCGTCACCGGCCATGCCAGTCTCGACCGAATCTCCACTGAGCGGGCCACCCTGGTGACGACGGCGGAGCTGCTGCGCGTGAGGCCGCCCGAGGTTCCCGAGCGCGTGGGCCGGCTGCTGGACGACAACCGGGCCCTGGCCGACCAGGTCAAGGCCCTGCGCCGGCAGGAGGCCGGCGGCCGGGCCGGCGAGATCGCGGGCGCTGCGCTCGACGGGGTGGTGGTCGCCCGCGTAGACGGGACCACCCGTGACGGCTTGCGGGAGCTGGCGGTGGCGGTCCGCGACCAGCCGGGCGTGCAGGCCGTCGTTCTGGGCGGCGAGCCCGAGGGCGGCGGCGTGGCCCTGGTGGCTGCGGTCGTGCCGGGAGCCGGCCGCGACGCCTCCGAACTGCTGGCCGCCGCCGCCCGTACGGTGGGTGGAGGAGGCGGGCGGTCTCCGGAGATCGCAGTCGCCGGCGGTCGCGATGCCAGCCGCCTCGAGGAGGCGTTGGCCCAGGCCCGGCAGGCGGCCACCGGCTCGTGAGGACTCCGCGATGAGGGTGCTGGGCCTCGACCTCGGCACCCGGCGCAACGTGATGGAGCGGCGGTGAGGGTGTTGGGCCTCGACCTCGGCACCCGGCGCTACGTGATGGAGCGGCGGTGAGGGTGTTGGGCCTCGACCTCGGCACCCGGCGCATCGGGGTGGCGGTGAGCGACCCGGCGGGCGTGCTGGCAGTGCCCCACGGCGTCGTCGAGCGCTCGGGCGACGCTCGGCGCGACCGGGAACGCCTCGCCGAGATCGTCCGGGACCTCCAGGCCGAGCGGGTGGTGGTCGGGCTGCCGTTGTCGCTCGACGGCTCGGTCGGCCCGGCGGCGCAGGCCGCGGTCGCCGAGACCGAGGCTCTGGAGCCGGTCCTCGGCGTGCCGGTGGAGTCCCACGACGAGCGGCTCTCGACGGTCAGCGCCCATCGCTCGCTGGCAGCCGCAGGCATGCGGTCCAAGGCGCGGCGGGGCCGGGTCGACGAGGTCGCCGCCACCGTGATGCTCCAGTCCTGGCTCGACAGCCGCAGGTGAGGCGCCGGTGGCCGACGGTCCTTGGCGGCGTCGCCGCCACCCTGGCGGTGCTGGCTGTGTCCAGCATCGTCCTGGTGGGGCGCCAGCTGCGCCCACCCGGGCCGGTAGGGGCAGCCGAGGAGGTGACGGTCGCCAAGGGCCTCTCCAACTCCGAGATCGGTGAGCTGTTGGAGCGCCGGGGCATCATCCGCAACGCCACGTTCTTCCGTTACTACGTGCGGTTCAGCGGTGTCGGCACCATCGAGGCCGGCGATTACAGCCTGCGCCGGCGAGACGACCTGTCCCGGATCGTCGAGGTGCTCCAGGGAGGCGCGGCTGCCGAGCGCGGTCGGCGGCTCACGGTGCCCGAGGGGCTGACCCTGCCCCAGGTGGCAGAGGTCGTGGGGCGCCTCCCGGGCCGCTCGGCCCAGCGCTTTCTCGAGCTCGCTCGTGGCGGCACCGTGAGGTCCCGGTACCAACCCGCGGGGGTGACCGACCTCGAGGGGCTGCTGTTGCCGGAGACCTACGAGGTGGGCGCCGACGAGGACGAGGCCGCCATCCTGCGCCGGATGGTCGACGCCTTCGACGCCGCGGCCACGGAGATGGACATCGCCGGCGCTTCGGCGCGCTTCGGTGTCACGCCTTATCAGGCGGTGGTGATCGCCTCGTTGGTCGAGCGGGAGGCCAGGGTCGACCAGGACCGGGGGCCGGTGGCCAGGGTCGTCTACAACCGCCTGGCGCGCCGGATGATGCTCCAGATCGACGCCACCGTGCAGTACGCCCTCGGCGTCCAGAAGGAGCGACTGCTGTACTCGGACCTGGAGGTGGCGTCGCCGTACAACACCTACAAGGTGGCCGGCCTGCCGCCGGGCCCGATCGCCGGCCCGGGCCGGGCGGCTCTGCAGGCCGCGCTCGACCCGCCGCCCGGCCCGTGGATCTATTACGTGCTGGCCGACGCCGATGGCCGCCACGCGTTCGCCGAGACCAGCGCCGAGTTCGAGCGGCTGAAGGCCGAGGCCCAGCGCAAGGGCCTGCTGTGACCCGGCTGGCGGCCGTCATCGGGTCGCCGGTAGCCCTTTCTCTGTCGCCGGCTCTCCACAACTCCGCCTTCCGGGCGACCGGTCTGGACTGGACTTATGTTGCCCTCGAAGTGGCTTGGGGCGCGGCCGCATCCGCAGTGGAGGGAATGCGGGCGCTGCGGGGGTTCGACGGGATGTCGGTCACGGTCCCGCACAAGCTGGCGGTGGCCGAGGCCTTGGGGCGCCTCTCTGCGACCGCTGAGGCGCTCGGCGCCGTGAACACCATCGTCCGGGATGCCGACGGCGAACTGTCGGGCCACAACACCGATGGCGAGGGGTTCCTGCGCTCCCTCGCCGACGTGGGCTTCGAGCCGGAGGGTCGTTCTTGCCTTCTGGTCGGCGCCGGCGGCGCGGCGCGCGCCGTGGCTTGGGCGCTGGCCGGGGCCGGGGCCGAGGAGGTGGTCGTCGTGAACCGCACCCCGGAGCGAGCTGTGCTGCTGGCGGCGCTCGCCGGGCCGGCCGGCCGGGTCGGGCGCGCCGAGGAGGCCGGCGATGCCGACCTGGTGGTGAACGCCACCCCTCTGGGGATGAGCGGCCGGACGGTAGACCCGCTCCCCGTGGACCCTTCGCACCTCCGGGCCGGCCAGGTGGTGCTCGACCTCGTCTACGACCCCGCCGTCAGCCCGCTGCTGGAGGCCGCCGCGGCCAGGGGCGCGCATGCGATCAACGGTCTCGGCATGCTCGTGCACCAGGCCGCCGCTCAGTTCGCGCTGTGGACGGGCCAGCCGGCGCCCCTGGAGGCCATGTTCGCGGCGGTTCGGCCGAGCACCGACCGATGAGCGCGGCGGCGCTCGCCGGGGTGGCGTTGGCCTGCGGTGCGATCGGGCTGGCGGCTGGCGAGGTTGTGAACGTGCTCGTGGACCGCGTACCGGACAAGCTCCCGTTGAGGCCGCTGCGTCCGATACGGGCCGGGCGTCCCGGCCGGCAGGACCGGTTGGTCCAGGTCGCCACCGCGTTCCTGTTCGCGGCCGCCGGCGTGAGGTTCGGAGCGACGTGGGTGCTGCCGGCCTATCTGGTCTTCTTCGCGTCGCTGTTGGCGGTCAGCGTGATCGACCTCGACCGCCACATCATCCCGAACCGCATCGTGTACCCGACGATCTTCGTGTCGATCCCGCTGCTAGCTCTCGCCGCCCTGCTGGGCGACGACTGGCACCGGTTTGGCCAGGCCCTGCTCGGCGCCGGCCTGGCTTGGGGGGCGCTGTTCGTCATCCATCTGGTGTCTCCGGGAGGCATGGGTTTCGGAGACGTGCGCCTGGCTTTCGTGCTCGGGCTGTTCCTGGGGTGGCTGGGGCTCGGCAAGGTGCTGACCGGGCTCTTTCTGGGCTTCCTCCTCGGCGCCGTCATCGGTGTGCTGCTGATCGCCTTCAAGCTGCGGACGCGCAAGGACCACATCCCCTTTGGGCCGTTCCTGGCCGGCGGGGCGGTGCTGGGCGTGCTCTTCGGCGCTCCCATCACCAATTGGCTGGTGGGCTACTACTGACCTGGTGCATTGGGGGTCGATGTGTAGCGATAGCCGTGTCGATGTGTATGATTCCCTCATGAGAACCAATATCGACATCGACGACTCGCTGCTTGCAGAAGCGCGGGCGCTGGCCGGCACGACGACAAAGCGCGAGACCGTGGATCGGGCTCTGCGGGAGCTCGTGGCCCGGCACCGCCGTCTCGGGATCCTGGAGCTGGCCGGCAAGGTCCGGTGGGAGGGTGACCTCGGCTCCAGCCGCGTCGGCCGCATGTGATCGTCGTCGACACGAGCGTCTGGATCGACGTCCTGAACGACACCGATTCCGGGCCGGCGCGGCGCTTCACCGACCTGCTGCGCGACGACGCTCCGCTCGCGCTGACCGACGTGATCCTCACCGAGGTCCTCCAGGGTCTGAGGAGCGATCGGGAAGCGATCCAGGTCGAGGACGCGCTGAGTGCCTTCCCGGTGCTCACGCTGTCGTGGCCCGACGACTTCCGCCTCGCCGCCAACCTTTACCGCACGGCCCGTCGATCGGGGATCACGGTGCGCAAGACGCTCGACTGCCTCATCGCCGCGCCCTGCGTACGGACCGGTTCGCCCATCCTCCACGCCGACGTCGACTTCGACCGCCTGGCAAGGTGCACAGACTTGTTGGTGTTCGCCGGCTGAAGGGCGTCTCGCCGTAGATTGGCCGGTGTGCTGCGCTTCCTGACCGCCGGCGAGTCCCACGGCCGCGCTTTGGTGGTCGTCATCGAGGGCCTGCCTGCCGGGTTGCCGATACGGGCCACCGAGATCGGTGCCGAGCTGGCTCGGCGCCGGCTCGGCTACGGACGAGGGCCCCGCATGCGGTTCGAGGCCGACGAGCTGACCCTGGTCGGCGGCGTCCGCCACGGTCGCACCCTCGGGTCGCCGGTGGCCATCGAGATCGCCAACACGGAGTGGCCCAAGTGGGAGCAGGAGATGAGCCCCGAGCCCGGCGCCACCGAGGCCCGGCTGACCCGGCCCAGGCCCGGCCACGCCGACCTTCCCGGCATGCAGAAGTACGGGCTCGACGACGCTCGCGACGTGCTGGAGCGGGCGTCGGCGCGCGAGACGGCGGCCCGGGTGGCGGCGGGAAGCTGCGCCAAGGCTCTGCTGTCCCACCTCGACGTGGCCGTGCTGTCGCACGTCGTGGCTCTCGGGCCGGTCGTGTCCAAGGGGGCGGTACGGCCCGTGCTCTCCGACCTGGTCCGTATCGACGAGTCGCCCGTGCGCTGCTTCGACCCCGAGGCCGAGGCGGCCATGGTTGCCGAGATCAAGGCCGTCTCCAAGGTGGGCGACTCCCTGGGCGGGGTCGTCGAGGTGCTGGCCTCCGGCGTTCCGGTGGGGCTCGGCAGCCACGTGCACTGGGACCGCCGCCTCGACGCCCTCCTGGCCCAGGCGCTCATGAGCATCCCCGCGGTGAAGGGCGTGGAGGTGGGCGACGGGTTCGAGGTAGCCGGCTGCCGCGGCTCGGAAGCCCACGACGAGATCCTCTGGGACGCCGCCAAGCCGGGCTACTTCCGGGAGACGTCCCGCGCCGGCGGCGTAGAAGGCGGTATCTCCAACGGCGACCTGCTGGTAGTGCGGGCGGCGATGAAGCCGCTGTCCACCCTCAACCGCCCGGTGCTCCGAACCGTCGACGTCGAGTCGAAGGAGGAGTCGGTGTCGTTCAAGGAGCGCACCGACGTGACCGCGGTTCCCGCTGCCGGGGTGGTGGCCGAGACCATGGTGGCACTGGTGCTGGCCGCCGAGGCCCTCCGCAAGTTCGGTGGTGACTCGGTCGCCGAGATGGTGCGCAACCGTGACGGCTTCCTCGCCTCGCTCGGCTGAGCGTCCGCCCGGCCGCCTGTCCGACCGGATCGTGCTCGTCGGGATGATGGGGTCGGGCAAGACCACGATCGGCGAGGCTCTCGGCCGCCGGCTGGGACGCCGGGTGCGCGACAGCGACCGGGAGATCGAGGCGCTTACCGGCTCCACGGTGGCCGAGATGTGGGCGGCGGGAGAGGTCGACCGGTTCCGCCAGCTCGAGTCGCAGGTACTTGCCGACGCGCTGGCCTCCACTGAACCGGCAGTCGTAGCCGCCGCCGGCGGCGTGGTGTTGGCCGACACCAACCGCCGGCTCCTGTCTGACCATTGGCCCGTGGTGTGGCTCCGGGCCCGTCTCGTGACCCTCGTCGGTCGTGTGGGCGACGGGGCCGGGCGGCCGCTGCTGGCCGGCGACCCGGCAGCGGCCATGGCCCAGCTCGACGCCGAGCGCCGGCCGCTCTACGGGGAGGTGGCCGACGTGATCGTCGACGTCGACGGCCTCGAAGCCGACCAGGTGGTCGACGCCATCGTCGCCGGGCTGGGCTCGTGATCACCGTTCCCGTCGATCTCGGCGACCGGTCCTACGAGGCTCTCGTTGGCGCCGGCGCGCGGCACCGCCTGTGCGAGGTGCTCCCACTCGGCGCCCGGCGCGCCGCCATCGTCACCCAGGAGAGCGTGGGGGTGGCCGTCGACGCCGGGATCGAGTCGCGGCAGTTCACGATGCCCGAGGGCGAGCCGGCGAAGTGTCTGGAAACTGTCGAAGAGCTGTGCCGGGGATTCTCCCGCTGGGGCCTCACCCGGGCCGACGTGGTGGTCGCGGTGGGAGGCGGCGTGGTGACCGATACTGCCGGGTTCGCGGCCGCCGTCTACCACCGGGGCGTCGCGGTCGTGCACGTGGCGACGACGGTGCTGGGGATGGTCGACGCCGCCATCGGTGGCAAGACGGGCGTGAACCTGCCCGAGGGTAAGAACCTGGTGGGCGCGTTCTGGCAGCCGGCGGCGGTGCTGTGCGACACCGAGGTGCTCGAGACCCTTCCGCCGCGGGAGTACCGCAGCGGCCTGGGCGAGATGGCCAAGTACGCGTTCCTCGGGGTCGACGACCTGGTCGACCTCCCGCTCGACGAAGCCGTGGCCGCCTGCGTGCGCTGCAAGGCCGAGGTGGTCGGTTCCGACGAGCGCGAGCAGGGCGGGCGCCGGGCGCTGCTCAACTACGGCCACACGCTGGCCCACGCCCTGGAGACGGCGGGCCACTACGACGTGCGCCACGGCGAGGCGGTCGCCATCGGCCTGGTGTTCGCGGCGGAGCTGGCCCGGCGTCTCGGCCGGGTGGACGAGGAGAGGGTGGCCGAGCACCGCAAGGTGGTCTCCGGTTACGGGCTGCCCGCGTGGCTGCCCACGGGTGCCGACGCCGGTCGGCTCGTGGAGCTCATGGCGCGTGACAAGAAGGCGGTGGACGGCCTCACCTTCGTACTGGACGGCCGGCGAGGCCTGGAGCTGGTCAACGGGGTCCCCGCCGAGACCGTCTCGCAGGCATTGGCCGCCATGGCCTGAGTTCTAAGCTGATCCGCGATGAGAGCCGTGATGCTGGAAGCCGACAAGGCGTACCTCGAAGAGCGCCGCCGCCGCGGCCTGGACGGCCGGGACGAGATGTGGGAGGGGGGCGGCCAGCGGGTGGCCGTCAGCGGCGATGGCGCGATCCGTTCCGACGTCCTCGGCGTGGCTTTCGCCACGGTCGACGGCACCTTGAGGCTGACCTGGGAAGGCGGCGAGGCCACCGTCTCAGCGGAGTCGTGACGGCTGCCGGACCGCGGCTCGTACTCCTTCTCTCGGGCCCCAACCTCAACCTGCTGGGCGAGCGCCAGCCCGAGGTCTACGGCACCGCCACCCTTGACGACCACGTGGACGCCGCTCGCAAGGTGGCCGAGAGCCACGGCCTCGCCCTCGAGCACTTCCAGTCCAACTCCGAGGGTGCCTTGGTTGACGAGGTCCAGCGGGCGCGGGGCCGGGCCGATGCCATCGTCGTCAACGCCGCGGCCCTCACCCACTACGCCTGGTCGCTGCACGACGCCCTGGCGTGCTTCGAGGGCCCGGTGGTGGAGCTGCACCTTACGAACACCGCGGCGCGCGAGCGCTGGCGGCACACGTCGGTGGTGTCGCCGGTCGCCACCGGCACGATCGCCGGCTTCGGTGGCTACGGCTACGAGCTCGCGATCGAGGCCGTGGCAAGGTTGCTGGCATGACACAGCTCGCCCCCATGGACGTGCCTTCGCGCATGGCGCGCCTGCGTGATCGCCTCGATGAGGCCGGGTGCGATGCTGTGCTGGTCACCCGGATGGTCAACGTCCGCTATCTCACCGGGTTCTCGGGGTCTGCGGCCATGGTGCTGGTACGGCCCGGCGACGTTCTGTTCGTGACCGACGGCCGCTACCGGGACCAGTCGGCCGCCGAGCTCTCCGCCGCCGGCACCGAGGCCGAGATTGTCATCGGCCTCACCGGTGAGGCCCAGAAGGAGCTGGTGGCCGAGGCTGCCACCGGCATCGCCCGTCTTGGGCTGGAGGCCGGTGCCGTCACATGGGCACGCCAACGGCGCTTCGCCGAGGAGTGGTTCCCCAGCGCCGAGCTCGTCGCCACCGAGGGCCTGGTGGAGGAGCTGCGGCTCGTGAAGGACGAAGGCGAGGTGGCGCGGATGGCCGCCGCCGCCGCCATCGCCGACGACGCGCTGGCAGCCGTGCGGCCCCGCCTGGTCGAGCGGCCCACCGAGAGCGACTTGGCCATCGAGCTCGACTTCGAGATGCGACGGCGGGGGGCGTCGGGCTCGTCGTTCGAGACGATCGTCGGCTCCGGCCCCAACGGTGCCCTGCCGCATGCCCGCCCCGGTAACCGGCGGATCGAGGCAGGCGAGCTGGTGGTGATCGACTTCGGCGCCGTCGTCGACGGCTACTGCTCCGACATGACCCGCACCGTCTGCGTCGGTGAGCCGGCGTCGGCCACCGCCCGCCGCATGGTCGACGTGGTGACCGAGAGCCAGGCTGCGGGGGTGGCGGCGGTGAGGGCGGGTGCCACCGCCGCCGGGGTCGACGAGGTGTGCCGGTCGATCATCGCGGAGGCGGGTTGGGCCGACGCCTTCCTCCACGGCACCGGCCACGGTGTCGGCCTGGAGATCCACGAGGAGCCCCGGGTGGCGGCCACCTCGTCGGACACGCTGGCCGCCGGCTGGGTGGTCACGGTGGAGCCGGGCGTGTACCTGCCCGAGCACGGCGGGGTCCGTATCGAGGACACCGTCGTGGTGACAGAGGACGGTTGCCGGGTCCTCACCAACGCCCCGAAGGAGCTCGTGATCGCGTGAACGTGTCCACCAACGACCTGCGCAACGGCATGGCCCTGAACCTCTCCGAGGGCCTCTTCACGGTGGTCGAGTTCCAGCACGTGAAGCCGGGCAAGGGTGGCGCTTTCGTCCGCACCAAGCTGAAGAACCTGCGTACCGGCGCCGTGCTCGACCGCACCTACCGGGCCGACGAGAAGCTCGACCAGGCCGTGATCGACAAACGTGAGATGCAGTACCTCTACCGCGAGGGCGAGCACTACGTGTTCATGGACAACTCGACCTACGACCAGCTCACCGTCGAGGTGGCCACTCTCGGTGAGTCTGCCCAGTACATGAAGGAGGGCGATTCGGTGGTGCTCCAGATGTGGGACCAGTCGGTCGTGGGCGTCGACCTGCCCGCCGCGGTGGAGCTGTCGGTGGCCGAGACCGAGCCCGGCGTACAGGGCGACCGCGTGTCGGGAGCCCGCAAGCCGGCCACCTTGGAGACCGGCCTGCTGGTCCAAGTGCCCCTGTTCGTGAACCCCGGCGACCGCATCAAGGTCGATACCCGCACCGGCGAGTACCTGACCCGCGTTTGACCGGGCAGGCGTGACCCAGGTCCCGCCGCCCGCCGGCGCCCGGCGCCAGGCGCGGGAGCGGGCCATGTCGCTGCTCTACGAGGCGGAGCTGAAAGAGGTCCCGGCGGCCGAGGTTCTGGCCGAGCTGCCCGTGGAGCCGGCCGATTTCGCTTCTGACCTGGTGACCGGTGTCGCCGCCCACCAGGACGAGCTCGACGCGCTCATCGCCCGGTTCTCCCGGGACTGGGCCGTCGACCGCATGCCGGCCCTCGACCGGGCGCTGTTGCGCATCGGCGTCTTCGAGCTGGTGCACCGGCCCGACGTGCCCACCGGCGCGGTGATGTCGGAGGCCGTCGAGCTGGCCCAGCAGTTCTCCACCGACGAGTCGCCCCGCTTCGTCAACGGCGTTCTCGCCGCCATCGCCCGCGAGGTTCGGCCGGCAGGCTGACGTCGGGTCTACAATGGCGCCAGCCCGTTAATTCCGGTCCAGAGAGGCCGGCACGGACCAAGGAGCCCTTCGCATGGCCGAGCGAGAGCGCGCTGCGACGCCCCCTTATGGGGGCGTCTTTCGCGCCGGGTCGCAAGTGATGGACGCCGAGGACCTCCGGCGGGCGGTCACCCGGATCGCCCACGAGATCGTGGAGCGCAACCACGGCCTCGACGGCGTGGCCCTCGTGGGCCTACAGACGGGCGGAGTGCCCCTTGCCCGGCGCCTGGTGGCCGCACTGGAACAGGTGGAGGGGATCGGCGTGCCGATCGGCAGCCTCGACGTTGCCCTCTACCGCGACGACATCGGCCTGCGGCCGGTCATGCCCCAGGCTGTGACCGACGTGCCGTTCGACCTCACCGGCCTGGTGGTGGTGCTCGTCGACGACGTGCTCTTCACTGGCCGCACCGTGCGCGCCGCGCTCGACGCCCTCAACGACTACGGCCGGCCCCGGGCGGTGCAACTGGCCGTGATGGTGGACCGGGGCCACCGCGAGCTGCCGATCCGGCCGGACTACGTCGGCAAGAACCTGCCGACGGGGCGCGACGAGGTGGTCGACGTGCGCGAGGACGGGGTCGACGTCGGCCGGAAGCTCGGGGCCTGAGTGATCGGCCCCCATCTGCTCTCCATCGCCGACCTCGGGGCCGAGGGGATCGACGAGGTCATGGCCGTCACCGACTCGTTCGTGGAGGTGAGCGAGCGAGCCATTCCCAAGGTGCCGGCGCTTCGCGGGCGCACGGTCGTCTCGCTCTTCTACGAGGACTCCACCCGCACCCGGCTCTCGTTCGAGGCTGCCGCCCGCCGCCTTTCCGCCGACGTCATGAACTTCTCGGTCTCCTCCTCTTCGGTGGCCAAGGGCGAGTCGCTGCGCGACACGGTGCAGACGATCGTGGCCATGGGGGTCGACGCCCTGGTGGTGCGCCACTCCTCGGCGGGTGTGCCGTGGCAGGTGGCGAGCTGGGTCGGGTGCTCGGTGGTCAACGCCGGCGACGGATGGCACGAGCACCCCACCCAGGCCCTCCTCGACTGCTACACGATCCGGGGCCGACGTGGCTCGCTCGATGGCCTGCACGTCGCCATCGTCGGCGACGTCAAGCACTCGCGCGTCGCCCGGTCCAACGTGGCGGCCTTCGCGCTGATGGGCGCCGACGTCACTTTGGTGGCGCCGCCGACCCTCCTGCCTCCGAGCGTCGAGGGCTGGCCGGTTGCAGTCTCGTCCGACCTCGACTCCGTGCTCCCGAAGGTCGACGTGGTCTATCTGCTCCGGTTGCAGGCGGAGCGCCAGACCGAGGCCCTGCTGCCCTCGTTGCGCGAGTACACAGCGAACTTCGGCCTGACCCGTCGGCGGGTCGACCTTCTGGCCGACGACGCGCTGGTCATGCATCCGGGCCCCATGAACCGCGGCATCGAGATCGCCGCCGACGTGGCCGAGCTTCCCCGATCGGTGATCACCCGCCAGGTGGCCAACGGCGTGGCCGTGCGGATGGCCGTGCTGTTCCTGCTGCTGGGGGCCGTGCCGAATGGGTGAGGTGCTGGTCCGGGGAGGCCGGGTGGTCGACGCCAACGGGTCCGCCGCCGCCGACGTGCTCGTGCGGGACGGACTGGTCGTGGGCGTCGGCGCCGGCCTCGACGCTGGTCCGGGCGCCACGGTGCTCGATGCCGGCGGGTGCGTGGTCGCGCCGGGGCTGGTCGACCTCCACGCTCACCTCCGCCAGCCCGGCCGGGAGGAGGCCGAGACGGTCGAGACCGGCGCCC
This sequence comes from Acidimicrobiales bacterium, assembly GCA_050742415.1. Lineage (GTDB taxonomy): Bacteria > Actinomycetota > Acidimicrobiia > Acidimicrobiales > AC-14 > JBOGIF01. The sequence goes on from JBOGIF010000061.1 coordinate 14,096, forward strand.
GGGCGGCGGCGCTCGGCGGCTATACGGCCGTCGTCGCGATGCCCAACACCGACCCACCCATCGACAGCGCCTCGGTGGTGCGCGAGGTGCTGGAGCTGGGGGAGAAGGCGGCCTGCGACGTGGCCGTGGCCGGCGCCATCACCAAGGGCCGGCGCGGCGAGGAGCTGGCGCCCATGGCGGAGATGGCGGCGCTCGGCGTGCGGCTGTTCACCGACGACGGCACCGGGGTGCAGAGCGGCCTGCTCATGCGGCGGGCGTTCGAGTACGCGTCGGCGCTGGGAGTCACCCTGGCCCAGCACTGCGAGGACGCCGACCTCGCCGCCGGCGGGCACATGCACGAGGGGAGCTGGTCGAGCCGCCTAGGCATCCCCGGCATCCCGGCCGAGGCCGAGGAGCTGATGGCGATGCGCGACGTCGCCCTGCTGCGGCTCACCGCAGCGCTTGGCAGCCGGCTCCACTTCCTGCACCTCTCGACTGCTGGCTCGCTGGCCATCGTGCGAGCGGCCAAGGCCGGCGGCTTGCCGGTCACCGTCGAGGTTGCGCCCCACCACTTCACCCTCACCGACGAAGCCGTCGCCGGCTACGACCCGGTCTTCAAGGTGAACCCGCCGCTGCGGTCTGCGGCCGACGTGGTGGCGGTCAAGGCAGCCCTGGCCGACGGCACCGTCGACGCCATCGCCACCGACCACGCCCCCCACCCGCCCGAGGAGAAGGAGCGCCCGTTCGACCAGGCGCCCCCCGGCATGCTGGGGCTGGAGACGGCGCTCGCCTTGGCGCTCACCGAGACCGACCTGCCGGTGGAGGAGGTGCTCGCGCTCATGTCGCGGCGCCCGGCCCGCATCGCCGGCCTCGACCAGCACGGCGGCCCCATCGCCGAGGGCCGCCCCGCCAACCTGTGCGTCTTCGACCCGGCGGCCCATTGGACGGTCGACGCCACCAGGCTGGCCAGCCGCAGCCGCAACACGCCCTACGCCGGCCGAGTCCTGACCGGCAAGGTCCGCCACACCGTGTTGCACGGCGAGCCGGTGGTCGTCGAGGGCGAGGCCCAGCGTTGACGGCCTCGCGCTCTCCGCGCCAGACCCCCCTCCCGGGTGTAATTGCGCGGAGCGGGGGGAGGGAGGGGGCGCTGCTGGTGCTGGCCGACGGCACGGTTTTCGAGGGCGAGGCCGTCGGTGCCGAGCCGCCGGGCGGGGTGGCCACCGGCGAGGTTGTCTTCAACACGGTGATGACGGGCTACCAGGAGGTGCTGACCGACCCGTCCTATGCCGGCCAGGTGGTGGCTTTCACCTATCCCCACATCGGCAACTACGGCGTTAGCGACGACGACGACGAAAGCCGGCGGCCCGCGTGCCGCGGCGTGGTCGTGCGCGACCTGGCTCGGCGGCCGTCGAGCTGGCGGGCCGACGGCGACCTCGACTCGTGGCTTGTCGCCCACGGCGTCCCCGGGATCAGCGGGGTCGACACCCGCCGCCTCACCCGCCGCATCCGCGAGACGGGGTCCATGCCGTGCGCCTTCGGCACCGCCGACGAGGCCACCCTGCTCGCCGCCGCAGCCGCCGAGCCCGGGACCGAAGGTGTCGACCTGGTGGCCGGCGTGACGACGGCTGAGGCCTACACGGTCGGGGCCGGCCCCGGCCGCGTCGTCGCCTACGACTTCGGCATCAAGACCAGCATCCTGCGGCAGCTCTCGGGCATCGCCACGGTGGAGGTGGTGCCGGCGGGGACGACCGCCGACGACGTTTTCGCCCGCGAGCCCGACGGGGTCTTTCTCTCCAACGGGCCGGGCGACCCCGCGGCGGTGGCCTATGCCACCGAGGCCATCGGCCAGCTCCTCGGCCGGGTGCCGGTCTTCGGAATCTGTCTCGGCCACCAGCTCCTCGCCTCCGCGCTCGGCGGCCGCACCTACAAGCTCCCGTTCGGGCACCACGGCGGCAACCACCCGGTGCGCCGCAACCGCGACGGCGCGGTGGAGATCACCAGCCAGAACCACAACTACGCGGTAGCCCAGGGCTCGGTCGACGACGTCGAGGTCACGCACGTCAACCTCAACGACGGCGTGGTCGAGGGTCTCCGCTGCCGCAGCGTCCCGGCCTTCAGCGTCCAGTACCACCCCGAGGCCGGGCCCGGGCCCCACGACGCCCGTTACCTCTTCGGGCAGTTCCAGGAGCTGATGGCCTCGGTCGGGAGGCGCTGATGCCCAGACGCGACGACATCTCCTCGATCATGCTCATCGGGTCCGGGCCGATCGTGATCGGCCAAGCCTGCGAGTTCGACTACTCCGGAACCCAGGCGTGCCGCGTGCTGCGGGCCGAGGGCTACCGCGTCATCCTCGCCAACTCCAACCCGGCGACGATCATGACCGACCCCGACTTCGCCGACGCTACCTATGTGGAACCCCTCGACCCCGACGTGCTGGCGGCCATCGTCGAGAAGGAGCGGCCCGACGCCCTCTTGCCGACCCTCGGCGGCCAGACCGGGCTCAATCTGGCGATGGCACTGCACGAGCGGGGCGTGCTCGACGCCTTCGGCGTGGAGCTGATCGGCGCGTCGGCCGAGGCCATCCGCACCGCCGAGAACCGCGAGCGGTTCAAGGACGCCATGACCGGCATCGGCCTCGCCGTGCCTTCCTCGGGCTTCGCCTACGCCCTGGACCAGGCCGTCAAGGTGGGCGATGAGGTCGGCTACCCGGTGATCGTGCGGCCGTCGTTCATTCTCGGGGGCGCCGGGACGGGCATCGCCGCCGACGCCGCCGAGCTGCTGACGCTGGCCGAGGTGGGCCTGGCTGCGAGCCCCATCTCCGAGATCCTCATCGAGCGGTCCATCGCCGGGTGGAAGGAGTACGAGCTCGAGGTCATGCGCGACCGGGCCGACAACTGCGTCGTCGTCTGCTCGATAGAGAACTTCGACCCCATGGGCGTGCACACCGGTGACTCCATCACCGTCGCCCCGGCCCAGACGTTGTCCGACGTCGAGTACCAGGCCATGCGAGACGCCGCCTTCGCTTGCATCCGCCGCATCGGTGTCGACACCGGCGGGTCCAACATCCAGTTCGCGGTGAATCCGGCTGACGGCGCCATGGTCGTGATCGAGATGAACCCACGGGTGTCGCGGTCGAGCGCGTTGGCGTCGAAGGCCACCGGCTTCCCGATCGCCAAGATCGCCGCTCGCCTGGCCGTCGGCTACACGCTCGACGAGATCCGCAACGACATCACCACCCGCACCCCAGCGAGCTTCGAGCCCGCCCTCGACTACGTGGTCACCAAGGTGCCGCGCTGGGCCTTCGAGAAGTTCCCCGGCACCTCCGAGGTGCTCGGCACCCGCATGCAGTCGGTGGGGGAGGCGATGGCGATCGGGCGCACCTTCCCGGAGTCGCTGCAGAAGGGACTGCGGTCGCTGGAGCTCGGCCGCTGGGGCCTCAACTGCGACGCCGGCGAGGCCGCCCTCGACCGCTTCGACGACGACGAGCTGGTGGCCATGGCCGCGGTAGCCACCCCCGACCGTCCCTTCCAGCTGGAGGCGGCCCTGCGCCGGGGAATCGGTGTCGACCTCCTCCACGCCGCCACCAAGGTCGACCCGTGGTTCCTCGATCAGATCGCCTCTATCACCGAGGAGAGGACCCGGCTGGACGGCCTGGGGATCGAGGCGATGGCGAAAGCGGACTGGCGCCGGTCCAAGCGCCTCGGCTTCTCCGACGCCCAGCTGGGGTGGCTCTGGGACGTCGACGAGGACGAGGTTCGCCGGCGCCGCCTGGCCGCCGGGGTGAAGGCCACGTTCAAGACCGTCGATACCTGCGGGGCCGAGTTCGAGGCCCACACGCCCTATCACTACTCCACCTACGAGGACGAGGACGAGGCCCGCCCGGGGGCGCGCCCGACCGTCGTGATCCTCGGCTCAGGCCCGAACCGGATCGGGCAGGGGATCGAGTTCGACTACTGCTGCGTGCACGCCAGCTTCGCCCTGCGCGATGCCGGCTTCGACACCGTGATGGTCAACTGCAACCCCGAGACGGTGTCCACCGACTACGACACCAGCGACCGCCTCTACTTCGAGCCACTCACCTACGAGGACGTCACCAACGTGCTGGACGTGGAGAAGCCGATGGGCGTGATCGTCGGGCTGGGTGGGCAGACGCCGCTTAAGCTGGCCGGGCGGCTTCCTCCCGGGCTCGTGCTGGGCACGGCGCCGGGGTCCATCGACGAGGCCGAGGACCGCGAGCGGTGGAGCTCGCTGTGCGCCCGCCTGGAGATCCCCCAGCCGGCGGGCGGCACCGCGGCCACCCTCGATCAGGCCCGCGCCATCGTCGACCGCATCGGCTACCCCGCGCTGGTCCGGCCGTCCTACGTGCTCGGCGGGCGGGCCATGGAGATCGTCTACGACGACGCCGACCTGTCCCGGGCCATGAGCGAGCTTGCGGCCTTCGGCTCCCTCGGCCGTGAGGGAGGCCTGTCTTCGGAGCGGCCGGTGCTGGTGGACCGGTTCCTGGAGGACGCCACCGAGGTCGACGTGGACGCCGTGCGCGACGCCACCGGCGAGGTGCTCATCGGCGGCGTCATGGAGCACGTCGAGGAGGCGGGCGTCCACTCGGGCGACAGCGCCTGCGTCATCCCTCCGCCGACCCTCGCTCCCGAGGTCGTCGAGACCATCGAGGCCTACACCCGCGCCATCGCCGAGGCCCTCGACGTGAGGGGCCTGGTCAACGTCCAGTACGCAGTGAAGCGGCCCGGCCAGGTGTTCGTCATCGAGGCCAATCCCAGGGCGAGCCGGACCGTGCCGTTCGTCGCCAAGGCCACCGGTGTCCCGCTGGCCAAGGTGGCGGCCCGCGTGATGGTGGGCGCCACCCTGGCCGAGCTGCGCGCCGAGGGGCTGCTCCGCCCGCCGACGGCGGGCAGCCACGTGTCGGTCAAGGAGGCAGTGCTCCCGTTCAGCCGTTTCCCCGACGCCGACACGCTGCTCGGTCCCGAGATGCGCTCGACGGGTGAGGTGATGGGCATCGACGTCACCTACGGCCTGGCCTTCGCCAAGAGCCAGGCGGCCGCTGGCGACCGGCTGCCCGAAGGCGGGACCGTGTTCTTCTCGCTCGCCGACCGCGACAAGCCCGGCGGCTTGGTCGCCGCCCTGCGGTTCGCGGAGATGGGGATGTCGGTGGTGGCCACCGACGGCACCGCCCGTTACCTGGAGGACAACGGAGTCCCGGTGCGCTCGGTGGTGGCCAAGCTCGGGGGCCAGCCCTCCGCGGTGGACCTGATCGCCGGCGGTGAGATCGACCTCGTGGTCAACACCCCGCGGGGCCGCGGGCCGAGGGCCGACGGCGCCTACATCCGCCGGGCGGCCAACCTGCACAACGTGCCGTGCCTGACCACCGCTGCCGCCGCCCAGGCGGCCGCGGCCGGGATCGCCGACTGGAGGCGCTACGGGCTCTCCGTGCGGTCCCTGCAGGAGATCCACGGGCGCCGCAGCGAACCGTGACGCGCCAGGCGTCGAGCGTCGACCTCGGTACGAAGGTCGGCTCCGTGGAGCTGGCGAACCCGGTGATGACGGCGGCCGGCACGGCTGGGCACGGGGCCGAGCTGGGTGCCTATCTCGACCTGTCCCAGCTCGGCGCGGTGGTGGTGAAGTCCGTCTCGGCCGAGCCCTGGGCCGGCAACCCACCGCCCCGCCTACACGAGACGGGCGCCGGCATGCTCAACAGCGTCGGCCTCCAGAACCGAGGGGTCGAGGCGTGGCTCGACGACGAGTTGCCGCCGCTGCTGGCCACAGGGGCGCGGGTGGTGGCGAGCGTTTGGGGTTTCACCGTGGGCGACTTCGAGAAGGTCGCCTGTGCGCTTGCGCGGGCACCAGGTGGTGTGGTGGCGGTGGAGGTCAACCTCAGTTGCCCAAACCTCGACGGCGGGCGGCACATTTTCGCCCACTCTTCGTCGGCGACGGCCGAGGCGGTGGCCGCGGTGGCCGGCTGCGGCCGCCCTCGGTGGGCCAAGCTGAGTCCCGAGGTGCCCGACATCACCGAGATCGCCAGTGCCGCCCTGGACGCGGGCGCCGAGGCCCTGACCCTCGTGAACACGCTGCGGGGCTTGGCGCTAGACCCCGAAACCCGGCGCCCGCGCCTCGGAGCCGGTGGTGGGGGCCTCTCGGGCCCGGCGATCCGGCCGGTGGCGGTGCGCGCCGTCTTCGAATGCCGGCGGGCCTTCCCGTCGGCGGGGATCGTGGGCGCCGGCGGTATCACCACCGGCACCGACGCGGTCGAGATGATGCTGGCCGGGGCCGACGCCGTGCAGGTCGGCACCGCTACCTTTGCCGACCCCCGGGCTCCCGCGCACGTGCTCGCGGAGCTGGCGGCGTGGTGTCGCGCCCACGCTGTCGAGCGGTCCAGAGATCTGATAGGAGGGACCCATGCCCACACCCGTCCCGAACCGTGACCGCCTCGCCCTGGCCCTCGACGTCGACGACCTGGTCGTGGCGCTCCGGCTGGCCCGGCTGCTCCAGCCCTGGTTCGCGGTGGCCAAGGTCGGCTTGGAGCTGTTCACCGCCGCTGGCCCGGACGCCGTCACCTCGGTGGCCGACGCCGGGTTCAAGGTCTTCCTCGATCTGAAGCTCCACGACATCCCCACCACCGTCCGCCGCTCGGCCCGGGTGATCGGTGCCCTCGGCGCCAGCTACCTCACCCTCCACGCCCGCTCCGGCCCGGCGATGCTGCGCGCCGGCGTCGAAGGGTTGAGCGAAGGTGCAGAAGCGGCCGGCCTTCCCGCCCCTACCGCGCTGGCGGTTACGATCTTGACGAGCGACGGCGACGCTCCGGCCCACATCCTCGGCAACCGGGTGGTGGCCGCCGTAGAGGCCGGCTGTGGCGGGATCGTCTGCGCTGCCGACGACGTGCACGAGGCCAAGCAGCTGGCGCCCCGCCTGATCGCCGTGGTTCCCGGCATCCGGATGGCCACCGGTGGGTCGCACAACCAGCCCCACGACCAGGCCCGGCGGGCCACGCCGAGAGAGGCGCTCGACGCCGGTGCCGACCTGCTGGTGATCGGTCGGGCTGTGACCGGCGCCGCCGACCCGGCCGCTGCCGCCGCCGCCCTCGCCGAGTCCATCTGAGCACGCTTGCCGGGCCTGTCGAGCCGGTTGACGTGCCCGGACGGCGCGCTAGGGTTCCGCCCATGCCGCTGCCCCCCGCGCTCTCACCCGAGGCCCGCCAGGCCGCTCTCGAGAAGGCCGCCGCTGCCCGCCGACAGCGCGCCGAGCTGAAGGACAAGCTCAAGATGGGCTCGTTGTCGCTGAAGGAGCTCATCGACGCCAGCAAGCTGGACGAGGTCGTCGCCAAGATGAAGGTGCTCAACGTCCTGGAGTCGCTTCCGGGCGTGGGCAAGGTGCGGGCGCGGCGCCTCATGGAGGAAGTGGGCATCAGTGACGCCCGCCGGGTCCGGGGCTTGGGCGCCCAGCAGCGCGAGGCGCTGCTGAAGCTCTTCCCCGATTCCTGACCCGGCACCGGCCCCCTCGGCACGGCCGCGGGTCTTCGTGATCGTCGGTCCTTCAGGCGCGGGCAAAGGGTCCATCGTCGCGGCGTTGGTGGACCGAGTCCCCGGACTATGGCTGAGCCGCTCGTGGACCACTCGGCCTCCTCGTGGCGGCGAGAGCGCCGACGCCTACGTCTTCGTCGACGGCGCAGCCTTCGAGCAGGCCTCGGCCGCCGGGCAGTTCCTGGAGCAGGCAGAGGTGTTCGGGCACCGCTACGGAACCCCGTTCGCGGATGTTCCTCCCGGCTCGGACCTCCTGCTGGAGATCGACGTGCAGGGAGCCGCCCAGGTGAGGCGGCAGCGGCCCGACGCCGTCGTCGTCCTCGTCGAGCCCCCGTCGCGCGTCGTGCAGCAGCAGCGGCTCGAGGCACGCGGCGACGACGAGGCGCTGATCGCACGCCGGTTGGCCAAGGCCGAGTCCGAGGAGTCGGCAGCGCGCCGCCTCGCAGACCACGTCGTCGTGAACGACGACCTCGGCCGGGTGACCGACGAGGTCGCTGGTATCGTGGAGGGGTACCGGTCGCAAGCGTCGCGGCCATCCTCCCGAGGAGTTTGATGTCCGAGCGCGCCAGCATGATCCACCCGCCCATCGAAAGCCTCCTCGCCCGGGTCGACTCCAAGTTCACCCTGGTGAGCCTTTCGGCCCGGCGGGCCCGGCAGATCAACTCGTACTTCAGCCAGCTGGGCGAGGGTCTGGGGGCCATCGTTCCCCCGCAGGTGGCGTCGGTGTCGCGCAAGCCCTTGTCGATCGCCCTGGAGGAGATCGCCGCCGACAAGATCACCTACACCCAGATCGTCGAGCCCGACCCCGACGCCGTGGTCGAGAGCGACGAGGAGCCGGTCCCGGAGGAAATCACTCCGTGAGCCCGCTCTCAGGGCGGCAGGTCGTCCTGGGAGTTTGCGGAAGTGTGGCTGCCTACAAGGCGGTCGACGTGTGCCGGCGCCTGGTCGAGGCCGGGGCCTACGTGGTGCCCGTGCTGACCGCCGACGCCGGGCGGTTCATCGGCGAGACGACGCTGTCGGCACTGGCCTCGACGCGCGTGCGTACGTCGCTGTGGGTCGACGACGACCCCGTTCCCCACACCGCGCTCGGCCGTTCCGCCGACGTGGTGCTCGTGGCCCCGGCCACCGCCCGCCTGCTGGGGTCCTACGCCGCCGGCATCGCCGACGACCTGCTCACAGCCACGCTTCTGGCCACCCGCGCCCCGGTGGTGGTGGCGCCGGCGATGCACACCGAGATGTGGGAGCACCCGGCCACGGTCGCCAACGTCGCCGTGCTGCGGTCGCGCTCGGTGTGGGTGGTGGAGCCCGAGGACGGACCGCTCGCTCGGGGAGACGAGGGCCTCGGCCGGCTGGCCGGCACCGCCACCATCCTTGCCGCGGTCGAGGCCGCACTGGCGCCCACCGGCCCACTTGCCGGGCTGCGGGTGTTGGTCACCGCCGGTGGCACCCGCGAGCCGCTCGACCCCGTGCGCTACATCGGCAACCGCTCGTCGGGCCGCCAGGGCTGGGCCATCGCCTCCGAGGCCGCCGGACGGGGGGGGCGCGTGACCCTCGTGACCACAGTGGCGCGTCCGCCCGCCCCGGGGATCGAGACAGCCATCGAGGTGGTCAACGTGGAGACCGCCGCCGAGATGGCCGACGCCGTGCTGGCGCGTAGCGACGGCGCCGACGTGGTGGTTATGGCCGCGGCGGTGGCGGACTTCAGGCCCAAGGAGCCGGCCGGCGCCAAGCTGCGCCGCGACCACGGCCCCCCCGATGTCGTGCTGGAGCCCACCTTCGACATCGCCGCCGAGGTCGGCCGCCGCCGCCGACGCGGCCAGGTCCTGGTCGGCTTCGCTCTGGAGACGGGAGGCGGCGATGCCATGCGGGCCAGTGCTAGAGCCAAGCTGGCGGCCAAGCACCTGGACCTGGTCGTCGCCAACGACGTGTCCGCACTCGAGGCCGAGACCAACCAGGCGGTCATCGTCGACGCTGCGGGTGGCTGCGAGCAGACGCCAGTGGTCACCAAGGGTGACTTGGCGGTCGTCGTCCTCGATAGGGTTTGCCGGCACTTGGCAGCGGAGCGCGGGCCAGGAGGGGAGATGGGAGGCTCATGAGCAGCTACACGTTCACGTCGGAGTCGGTCACCGAGGGCCACCCCGACAAGATGGCCGACCAGATCTCCGACGCCATCCTCGACGCCATCCTGGCCGAGGACCCGAACGGGCGGGTGGCGTGCGAGACGCTGCTGACGACCGGGCTGGTGGTGGTGGCCGGCGAGATCAGCACCAGCGCCTACGTCGACATCCCCAAGATCGTGCGCCAGACGGTGTGCGGCATCGGCTACGACCGCGAGTCCTACGGGTTCGACGGGAACACCTGCGGGGTCATCACCGCCATCGACGAGCAGTCCCCCGACATCGGCCAGGGCGTGAGCACTGCCTACGAGGTGAGGCAGGGGACCGACGATGCCGACGCCGTCAGCGCCCAGGGTGCTGGCGACCAGGGGATGATGTTCGGCTTCGCCTGCGACGAGACCGAAGACCTGATGCCTCTGCCGATCTGGCTGGCGCACCGGCTGGCCCAGAGGCTGGCAGAGGTGCGTAAGGCAGGCGTGATGCCCTACCTGCGGCCCGACGGCAAGACCCAGGTCACCTTCGACTACGTCGACGGGCGGCCGGTGAAGCTCAAGACGGTGCTCATCTCGAGCCAGCACCAGCCCGGCCTCGACAACGAGACGCTGCTGAAGCCCGACCTGCGCGAGCACGTGATTCACCCGCTGCTGCCGACCGAGTTCGCCGACGACCACTACCAACTGCTGGCCAACCCCACGGGCAACTTCGAGCTCGGCGGGCCTCATGCCGACACCGGCCTCACCGGGCGCAAGATCATCGTCGACACCTACGGGGGAGCCGCCCGCCATGGTGGCGGCGCCTTCTCGGGCAAGGACCCGAGCAAGGTCGACCGCTCGGCCGCCTACGCCGCCCGCTGGGTGGCCAAGCACGTGGTGGCTTCGGGCGCAGCCCGTCGATGTGAGATCCAGGTGGCATACGCCATCGGCGTCGCCCACCCGGTGTCCGTGCTGGTAGAGACCTTCGGCACGGCGACGGTCGACCCGGCGAAGATCTCGGCGATGGTCGACGAGGTCTTCGACCTGCGGCCCGCGGCCATCATTCGAGACCTGGACCTGCGCCGGCCGATCTTCCGCCGTACCGCCGCCTACGGGCACTTCGGGCGTAACGACAAGGAGTTCTCCTGGGAGCACCTGACCCGCCTCGGCGCGGTGAAGTCCGCTCTCGGTCTCTGATTCGCCCGACGCCCGGGGTCATCGCCCGCATCGTCCCCGACGTGGGCGCGGTCACCAAAGCCTTTGACTATCTCGTCCCGCCCGAGATGGCGGCCGACGTGCGGGTCGGCACGTTGGTGCGCATCCCCCTGCACGGACGGCGGGTGGGCGGCTGGGTGGTGGACCTTCCGGACCGCCCCGGGACGGACCGGGAGCTGCAGCCGGTCACCCGGGTCAGCGGATGGGGGCCGCCCGCGGAGGTGGTGGAGCTGGCCCGCTGGGCGGCTTGGCGGTGGGCCGGACGGCTCTCGGCGTTGCTGGGCACGGCGTCGCCGCCGCGGGCGGTCCGCCGGCTGCCGCCGACCCCTCCCGTCTCCAGCCGTGGTGAGTCCCTGGGCGACGGCCAGGGCTTGGTAGCGGAGGCGTTCGCCTTACCGGCCTCGGTAGTGCGCCTCGCACCGGCGGCCGACGTGGAGCCGCTGCTCGTCGCCGCCGCCCAGCGTGAGGACCCGCTCGTTCTGTTCCCGTCGCTCGGCGCGGCGCGTTTCTTCGCTGCTCGCCTGCGCCTGGCCGGCCACCGCGTGGCGGTGCTCCCGGACCAGTGGGCGGAGGCGGCGGCGGGCGGCTGCGTAGCGGTGGGGGCGAGGGCGGCGGCGTGGGCGCCCCGACCGCGCCTCGGAGCCATCGTGGTGGTCGACGAGCACGACGAGGCCTACCAGCAGGAGCAGGCACCTACCTGGAACGCCCGCGACGTGGCCCTGGAGAGAGCCCGCCGGGCCGGAGTGCCGTGCGTGCTCACGTCGCCGTGCCCATCGTTGGAGGCGCTGGAGGTCGCGGCGCTGGTGGCGCCCTCACGGGCGGAGGAGCGCGGCGGCTGGGCCCTCATCGACGTGGTCGACCGGCGCGCCGAGCCGCCGGGATCGGGCCTGTACTCAGAGCGCCTGGTGGCCCTGGTGCGCCAGGCCGGTCCCGGCCGAAGGGTCGTATGCGTGCTCAACCGCAAGGGCCGGGCGCGCCTCCTGGCGTGCGGGTCCTGCGGCGAGCTCGCCCGCTGCTCTGCATGCGGGTCCTCGGTGGAGCAGGCGGAGCCGTCCGGGCTCACCTGCCGGCGCTGCGGCGCCCACCGGGAGGGCTTCTGCACGGCTTGCGGCAGCACCCGGATGAAGGCACTGCGGGTCGGAGTCACGCGCGCCCGGGAGGAGCTGGAGATGCTGGCCGGCCTGCCGGTGGCCGAGGTCACCGCCGAGACCGCGGCCGGCCCGCCTCCCGAGGCTCCGGTTCTCATCGGCACCGAGGCGGTGCTGCACCGGGTGGCCGGCGCCTCGGCGGTGGCCTTCCTCGACATCGACCAGGAGCTGCTGGCCCCCCGCTATCGCGCCGCCGAACAGGCCTTTGCCCTGCTGGCTCGGGCCGCCCGGCTGGTCGGGCCCCGGGACGGCGGTGGGCGGGTGCTGTTGCAGACACGCCTGGGAGGCCACGAGTCGATCGACGCCGCCCTGCACGCCGATCCGTCCCGGCTGGCCGTGGCCGAACGGGCCCGCCGCGCCGCCCTCGGACTCCCGCCGGAATCGGCGGTCGCCGTCGTGTCGGGCGCCGCCGCCCCTGCTTTCGTCAGCGGCCTGGATGCCGCCGCGCACGCGGGGGTCGCGGTGGCCGGCCCGAGCGCCGACGGTCGCTGGATGGTGAAGGCTGCCGACCACCGAACGCTCTGCGATGCCCTCGCGGCCGTCGCCCGCCCGCCGGGGCGGCTCCGGGTCGAGGTCGACCCCCTCAGGGCCTAGCCTTCACCCCGCCGTGGCCGCCTATTCCATACGCGTGTTCGGCGATCCGGTCCTCCGCCAGCCGGCATCGCCGGTGGACGACATCGACGAGAACCTCGTCCGGCTGGCCGACGACATGCTCGCTGTCATGTACGAAGCGCCCGGCGTCGGCCTGGCCGCCCCGCAGGTGGGGGTCCAGAAGCGGTTCTTCGTCTACGACATCGGCGACGGCCCACAGGCCGTCGTAAATCCCACGCTGACCGGCCACCAGGGCGAATGGGAGTACGAGGAGGGCTGCCTGTCAGTGCCCGACCTCCACTGGCCGATCATCCGGCCGAAGGAGGTCCACCTGACCGGTTGGGACCTCGACGGCAAGGAGATCTCGGTGGAGGGCGACGAGCTGCTCGGCCGCCTGTTCCAGCACGAGGTGGACCACCTCGACGGGATGCTGCTGCTCGAGCGACTCGACAAAGGACAGAGGAAGCAGGCCAATCGGACCCTCCGGAAGCGCGCGTTGGGCCTCGACGGGCTGGCCGGGTAGGCCGCGCTGCGCCTCGCTTACCTCGGGACCCCGGGTCCGGCCGTCGGGCCGCTGCAGGCCCTGGTCGAAGCCGGCCACGAGATCGTCGTGGTCGTGACCCAGCCCGACCGTCGCCGAGGCCGGGGGGCGGCCCTGGTCCCGAGCCCGGTCAAGGCAGCCGCCTCGGAGCTGGGCCTGGCGGTCACCGAGAGAGTCGAAGACGTCGTGGCCGCGGATGCCGAGCTCGGCGTGGTGGTGGCGTTCGGCAGGTTGATCCGGCCCAACGTCCTCTCGGCCGTGCCGATGGTGAACCTGCACTTCTCCCTCCTGCCGCGCTGGCGCGGAGCCGCTCCGGTGGAGCGGGCCATCCTGGCCGGCGACGAGACCACCGGGGTCTGCGTCATGGCGCTCGACGAGGGCCTGGACACCGGGCCCGTGTACGAGTGCGCGAGCGTGGTCGTCGGCACGGAGACCACTGCCGACGAGCTGCGGTCGGAGCTGGCCGGAATCGGCGGCACCATGCTGGTAAGGCTGCTGGCCGAGGGCCTGCCCGAACCTCGATCCCAGGTGGGAGAAGCCACCTATGCCCGCAAGTTGGAGCCGGCGGAGCACCACCTCGACTGGTCGAGGCCCGCCTCCCACTTGCACCGGGTAGTGCGGCTCGGCCAAGCATGGACCACGTTGCGGGGCCGGCGGCTGCGGGTCCTGCGGGCGGCGGTGGCCGACGTTCCGGGCCTGCCCCCCGGCCGGCTCGACCCGGACACCCTTTCGGTGGGCACGGCCGAGGGGGCGCTCGCCCTCGTCGAGGTCCAGCCCGAGGGCCGGGCACCGCAGGCGGCGGCGGCGTGGCGCAACGGTGCGCGACTCCGGCCCGGCGAGGTCCTCGGCGAGGGAACCGCATCCCGATGAGCCTGCGGGCGAAGGTGCTCACCGTCTCCGACGGGGTGGTGGCCGGGACGCGCCAGGACCGCTCCGGGCAGGCGCTGGTCGAATGCCTCGCTGCCGCCGGGTTCGAGGTGGCCGACCGGCGGGTCGTGGCCGACGGGGTGGACTCGGTGGCTGCGGCCGTGGGTGACCTGGCCGACGGGTTCACCGGGCTGGTGGTCACCACCGGCGGCACCGGCTTCGCGCCCCGAGACCTCACGCCGGAAGGCACTCGGCGGGTGATCGAACGCGAGGCTCCGGGGCTGGCCGAGGCCTCCCGGCTGGCGAACCCTACGAAGGGCCGCTTGTCGCGCGGGGTGGCCGGCATCGTGGGCCGCTGCGTCGTGCTCAACACGCCCGGATCCGCGGCCGGGGCGGTGGAGTGCCTCGAAGCCGTCCTCGACGTCCTGCCCCATGCCATCGCCCTGCTCGCCGACGAGCCCACCGCCCATCCGGAGTGAGCGCCGAGGACCACGCGTGGATGGCCCGGGCGGTCGAGCTGGCCGCCTCGGTGCGCGCCACCACTTCGCCGAACCCCTGGGTGGGTTGTGTGGTGGTGGCCGGCGACAAGGTCTTCGAGGGCGCCACTCAGCCACCGGCAGGCCCGCACGCCGAAGCCATGGCGCTCGCCGATGCCGGCGCCCATGGGGCCGGCGCCACGCTCTACTGCACTCTGGAGCCCTGCTCGCGACAAGGCCGGACTCCACCGTGCACCGACGCCATCGTCGCCGCCGGAGTCTCCCGAGTAGTGGTGGCGATTGAGGACCCGGACCCCGGCGAGCGGGGCGCGGGCATCGCTGCGTTGCGTGCGGCGGGCGTCCGGGTCGACACGGGCATCGCCGAGGACGAGGTCGTCGCCCAGCTCGCTCCGTACGCCAAGCACCGGCTGACCGGCCGGCCGTGGGTCGTGCTCAAGCTGGCTGCCACCCTTGACGGGCGTACCGCCGCGCCCGACGGCACCAGTAGATGGATCACCGGGCCCGAGGCGCGCGCCGACGCCCACCGGCTGAGGGCCGAGAGCGACGCCGTGGTCGTCGGCTCCGGCACCGTCGCCGCCGACGACCCGGCGCTGACCGTGCGCCACGTCGAGGGGAGCGACCCGCTCCGTGTCGTGCTCGGTCGGGCGCCCGCCGACGCCCGAGTCCAGCCGGCACTGGAGATGGAAGGTGAGCTCGGGGGCGTGCTCGACGAGCTCGGTTCGCGCGGCGTGCTCCAGGTCCTGGTCGAAGGAGGGGCCACCGTGGCCGGCTCGTTCCACCGCGCCGGCCTCGTCGACCGCTACGTCCTGTACCTGGGCCCCGCGCTGCTCGGGGGAGACGACGGCAGGCCGGTCCTTGCCGGCCCGGGCGCGCCGACCATGGCACACGTCTGGCGCGGGCGGATCGTCTCCGTGGACCGACTTGGGGACGACCTTCGGGTCGAGCTGGCTCCGTCGTGAGCCATCCTTGTCCTCGTGTTCACCGGGATGGTCGAGGAGGTCGGGACGTTCGCCGGGCGCGACGGCCCGCGCCTGCGGTTCGACGCCCGCAGGGTTCTGGACGACGCGGTCGTCGGCGCGTCCATCGCTGTCAACGGCTGCTGCCTCACGGTCGTGGGCCTCGGTCCCGGGTGGTGGGAGGCCGAGCTGAGCGACGAGACGGTGGCCCGGACGAGTCTCGGCGGCCTCGCACCCGGCGACGCCGTCAACCTGGAGCGTCCGCTACGAGCAGGCGACCGGTTCGGCGGCCACCTGGTTCAGGGCCACGTCGACGGTGTCGGCCGGGTGCTGGCGCCAGCGCCGGAGCTGGCCGTGCAGGCGCCGTCCACCCGTCACGTGGTGGCGAAGGGATCGATATCGGTCGACGGGGTCAGCCTCACGGTGGTTGACTTGTCCGGCGACGCCTTCACGGTGGCCGTGATCCCGCACACGGCGGCGGTCACGACCCTCGGCCATCGCAGGGTCGGCGACCTGGTCAACCTGGAGTTCGACCTGGTCGCCAAGTACGTCGAGCGTCTCCTGGAAGGAAGGTAGCCGTGCCGTTCGCCCCGATCGAGAGCGCCGTCGCCGCCTTCGGGCGCGGCGAGATCGTGGTCGTGGTCGACGACGCCAGCCGCGAGAACGAGGGCGACCTGATCATGGCCGCCGAGTTCGCCACGCCGGACCGCATCGCCTTCTTCCTGAGCCACACCTCCGGGGTGATCTGCATGCCCATGACCGGCGAGCACCTCGACCGCCTCGAGCTGCCCCCGATGGTCGTCGACAACACCGAGAGCAACCGCACGGCGTTCACCGTCTCGGTCGACTTCCGCCACGGGACGACCACGGGCATCTCGGCGGAGGACCGGGCCGCCACCATCGCCGCCCTGATCGACCCGGCCACCGGAGCCGCCGACCTGGCCCGGCCCGGCCACGTGTTCCCGCTGCGGTATCGCGAGGGTGGTGTTCTGAAGCGGGGCGGCCACACCGAGGCGGCCGTCGACCTCGCCCGGATGGCGGGCCTGGAGCCGGCCGGGGTGCTGTGCGAGGTAGTCACCGAGGACAAGCGGTCCATGGCC
Organism: Acidimicrobiales bacterium; assembly: GCA_050742415.1. Lineage (GTDB taxonomy): Bacteria > Actinomycetota > Acidimicrobiia > Acidimicrobiales > AC-14 > JBOGIF01. Next base: position 30,608 of record JBOGIF010000061.1, read on the forward strand.
CGCCTGCCCGACCTCGAGCGTTTCGCCGCCGCCCACGGTCTGCTACTGATCAGTATCGCGGACCTGATCCGGTACCGCCGCCAGTCCGAGAAGCTGGTCAAGCGCGTGGCCGAGGCCCGCATTCCCACCGAGTGGGGCGAGTTCAACGCCTACGTGTACGAGTCGCTGCTCGACGGCGACCAGCACCTCGCTCTGGTGCGCGGCGCGGTGCAGGGCACCGACAACGTCTTGGTGCGCGTCCACTCTGAGTGCCTCACCGGCGACGTCTTCGGCTCCCTGCGCTGTGACTGCGGGCTGCAGCTGGACACCGCCATCCGGCGCGTGGCCGAAGCCGGCATGGGGGTGGTCGTCTACCTCCGAGGCCACGAGGGCCGGGGCATCGGGATCGCCCACAAGCTGCGGGCCTACTCCCTGCAGGACGAAGGGCGCGACACCGTCGACGCCAACCTCGACCTCGGCCTGCCCGTTGACAGCCGGGAGTACGGCATCGGCGCCCAGATACTCGTCGACCTCGGCATCACCACCATGCGCCTGCTGACCAACAACCCGGCCAAGTACGGCGGGCTGGAGGGCTACGGGCTGGAGATCGTCGAGCGCGTGCCGCTCCAGTCGGCGCCGAACCCCGAGAACATCGCCTACCTGCGTACCAAGAAGGCACGGCTCGGCCACCTGCTGGAAGGGCTGGAGTAGCGGTGCGGATCGCCATCGTGGCCAGCCGGTTCAACCAGGTGGTCACCGACCAGCTGGTGGCCGGCGCCCGGTCCGCCCTGACGAGCCATGGCATCGAGGACTCGTCGATCGTCTCGGCGTCGGTCCCCGGGGCCTTCGAGCTACCGCTCGTGGCCCAGCGCCTGGCCGCCTCGGGCGAGGTCGACGCCGTGGTCTGTTTGGGCGCGGTCATCCGGGGCGCGACCGACCACAACATCCACATCGCCACCCAGTGCGCGGCCGGCCTCCAGCGGGTCCAGCTCGATACCGGCGTGCCGGTGGTCTTCGGCGTGCTCACCACCGACACCCTCGAGCAGGCCCTGGAGCGTGCCGGTGGCAAGGCCGGAAGCGATGCCTCCGAGAACAAGGGCTTCGAGGCGGCGGAGACGGCAGTCGAGATGGTGGGGCTCCTGCGACGGCTCCCCAAGGAAGTGGGCTAGGGATGCTCAGGCTGGTGCTACCCAAGGGCTCGCTGGAGTCGGCCACCCTCGAGCTGTTCGAGAGCGCAGACCTGCCCGTCGTCCGCTCGTCGTCGGTTGACTACCGCGCCTCCATCGACGACCCCCGTGTCGACGAGGTCCGGGTCCTACGCCCCCAGGAGATCCCGCGGTACGTAGCCGAGGGCCTCTTCGACCTGGGGATCACCGGCCGCGACTGGATCGAGGAGACCTCCAGCGACGTGGTGTCGCTCGGCCAGCTCCATTACTCCAAGGCCACGGCCCGGCCGGTGAGCATCGTGCTGGCGGTGGGCGCCGACTCGCCGGCGCGTTCCGCCGCCGACCTGCCGCAGGGGGTGAGGGTGTCGACCGAGTACCCCGAGCTGACCCGGCGCTTCTTCGAGAAGTTGGGCGTATACGCCGACATCCGGCTGTCCTACGGGGCCACCGAGGCCAAGGTGCCCGACATCGTCGACGCCGTCGTCGACGTGACCGAGACCGGCCGCGCCCTGCGGGCGGCAGGCCTGAAGGTGATCGACACCATCCTGGTGAGCTTCACCGAGCTGATCGCCAACCGCGACGCCTACGAAGACCCCGAACGCCGCCACGCTATGACCCAGCTGCACACGCTCCTGCAGGGCACGCTCGAAGCGCGGGGCAAGGTGTTGGTCAAGCTGAACGTCGCTGAGGCCGACCTGGACCGGGTGATCGGGATCCTGCCCTCGCTGAAGGCGCCCACCGTCTCCAAGCTTTTCGGCAACGGCGCCTCGGGCGTCGCTTACGCCGTCGAGACCGTGGTTCCCAAGTCCCGGATCAACACCCTCATCCCGGCACTGAAGGACTGTGGCGCCAGCGACATCATCGAGCTACCGATCGCCAAGATCGTTCATTAGTAGCTCGCCTTTTAAGAGCGGCGCGTCGTCTCCACGTAGCCCAGCTGCAGGGCGGCGAGGGCGTCGCGCAGGGGGCGCTCGTGCTCGCCCAGCCGCTCGCCCAGCCGGTCGACGATGCCGGCCAGCGCATCGATCGCCAACCTGGCGGCGTCGAGGTCGGGCGACTCCTGGTCGAGGTGCAGCGCCGCCAGCTCGTACAGGGCGATGCAGTGGTTCACGATCACGGCGACTGCGGGTGTGCGCAGCAGCTGCTCCTGCATGTCGGCCATCCGTTGGGCCAGTTCCTGGAGCGCCTCTTCGTCGACGGGCATGTCGTCCACGCTGGGTTCGCCGGGTGGAGCGGCGGCTGGCTCACGGGGGACGGGTCGCTCGCCGGACGGGGTCCACAGGGTCATGGTGCTAGCCTACGACCGAACTGAATAACGGGAAGCGGGGCCCTGTGGGCTCCCGCCCGGCCAGGAGATGCTGCTTCTCGCAGCGGTCTTGCGCCGGGTCGGATGGTCGCCAGGAGGCGGACGTCGCTTGCCGACGTCCGCTTCTTTCGCGAAGGGGTGATGCCGAATAGCCGCACCGGAGAACGACGACCTCAGGATCAACGACCGTATCCGCGCCCGCGAGGTGCGCCTGGTCGATCCTGACGGCCGGCAGCTGGGGATCAAACCTCTTCCGGAGGCCTTGTTCCTCGCTCGGGAGTTCGATCTCGACCTGGTCGAGGTGGCCCCCATGGCCGACCCGCCGGTGTGCAAGATCCTCGACTACGGCAAGTGGAAGTACGAGGCGGCTCAGCGGGACAAGGAATCCCGCCGCAAGGCCAGCAACGCAGCAATCAAGGAGATGAAGTACCGGCCCAAGATCGGCGGCGGCGACTTCGAGACCAAGACCCGCAAGGTCGGTGAGTTCATCGACCAGGGTCACAAGGTCAAGATCACGATCATGTTCCGGGGCCGGGAGGTCGCCCATCCGGAGCTGGGCAAGCGGATCCTCGACCGAATCGCAGAACAGCTCCCGGTGGCCAAGGTGGAGGCGGCGCCGAAGCTGGACGGGCGCAACATGATCATGGTGCTGGCTCCCGACCGCCGGGCCCAGGCGGCAGCGGCCAAGGCGTCGCAACCGGACCAGGAGCAAGCTTCTCAGGAAGGCGAGTGACGGAATGCCGAAGATGAAGACCCATCGGGGAGCGGCCAAGCGGTTCAAGGTCACCGGCACCGGCCGGATCCTGCGCCGCAAGGCGTTCCGCGCCCACCTGCTCGAGAAGAAGTCGTCCACCCGCACCCGCCGCCTCGCCCGCGGTGCCGAGGTCACCGGCGGCGACCGCGCCCAGGTGAAGCGGCTCCTCGGTCTCTAGCTCTTCAGCCCCCGAACCAAACCCACCAGGAAGGAGTCGACATGGCCAGGGTCAAGCGCGCGGTACACGGCCGCAAGCACCACCGCGCCATCCTCGAGGCGGCCAAGGGCTACTACGGCAACAAGAGCCGTTCGTACCGTTCCGCCAACGAGCAGGTCATGCACTCCCTTCAGTACGCCTACCGCGACCGCCGGGCCCGCAAGGGTGACTTCCGCCAGCTCTGGATCCAGCGCATCAACGCCGCCGCCCGTCAGCACGGGATGAGCTACAGCCGCCTCATCGCCGGGCTGCGCCTGGCCGAGGTCGAGGTCGATCGCAAGATCATGGCCGACCTGGCTGTTCGTGACGACGCCGCCTTCGCAGCGCTGGTGAAGCTGGCGTCCTCCGCGCTGGCGGAGGCCGAAGGAGATCGCCCGGCCCCGTGACCCGGCTGGGGACGGCCGGCCCACTGTCGTTCCGACACCAGCGGGTACAGCGGCTGCGACGTCTCTCCCGTCAGAGCAGCCTGCGCGACAGCGAGCGGGCGTTCGTGCTGGAGGGAGCCAAGCTGGTCGCCGAGGCCCTCGACGGAGGGGCCGGCATCGAGGCGGTCTACCTGGCGCCCGGCGCCTCCGGACCGGTGGTCGACCGGGTCCTGGGATCGGGGCTGCGAGTGTTCGAGCTGGCTCCGGGTGTGATGGAGAGAGTGGCCGACACGGCCACGCCCCAGCCGATCATGGCGGTCTCGTCCAGCCTCGACGTCGGCCTCGAGGCGCTGAAGGGCCAGGGAACGGTGCTCGTGTGCGTCGACGTGCGCGACCCCGGCAACCTCGGGACGGTCCTGCGCAGCGCCGAGGCGGCGGGAGCCGGAGGGATAATCTGCTGCGACGGCTCGGTCGACGTCTACAACCCGAAATGCGTGCGAGCGTCGGCCGGCTCGCTGTTCCACACGAGGGTCGTAGCCGGAGGGGAGCCGCTCGAAGTGTTGGCGACGCTGGGGTCGTGGGGCATGCGGCGGTTCGGCACCCGCCGTTCTGGAGGCACCCGCTACGACGCCGCCGACCTGGCCGGGCCCGCCGCCATTGTCCTCGGGAACGAGTCGCGGGGTCTCGGTGCCGAGATCGACGAACAAGTGGACGAGTGGGTCACGATCCCGATGGCTGGCCGGACGGAGTCGCTCAACGTTGGGATGACGGCGGCGGTGCTCTGCTTCGAAGCGGCCCGCCAACGCTCCGCAAGATGACCGAGGTCTCCCCAACTCCCGGCGCGGACCTCGACCGGGTTCCGGACGCGGTGGTGGAGTTGGATCGCGACCGCCGGGTTAGCTCCGTCAACGCCGCCGTCACCAGCCTGGTGGGCTATGGCTCGGCCGAGATGGTCGGCCAGGACTGCGGCGAGCTCCTGAAGCCGCGAGGGCTGGCGGGCCAGCGGCTTCTCAGCGACCAATGGCATTCGTCGGCCCGGCTGCCGACGGTGTGGCGCATACCCGAGCACGAGGTGCGTCTGCGGCGCGCCGACGGCGGCGAGGTGAGGGCCATGGTCACCGGCCGCTACGACCGCGACAACACGGGCGTGGTCTGCGGCGCGGTGCTGGTCCTGCGCGACGGTGCCCGCCGCCGGAGAGGAGCTACGCAGGGCATCGAAGTGATCTCCACCGTGAGCCACGAGCTGCGGTCGCCGCTCACGTCGGTCAAGGGCTACACGAGCCTGCTCATCAACCGCTGGGACCGCTTGGCCGACCCGCAGAAGCTGATGATGCTCGAGCAGGTCCAGCACGACGCCGACCGCGTCACCCGCCTGGTGGGGGAGCTCCTCGACATCAGCCGGCTGGAGACGGGGCGGCTCACCCTCCGGTGCCAGATGGTCGACCTGGTGGCCCTCGTGGGCCGGGTCCTCGACAAGGTCCGGATGATGGAGCCCGAGCTGGCCGTCGAGGTCGTGTTCCCCGAAAACTTCCCAGAGGTCTACGCCGATCCCGACAAGATTGAGCAGGTGCTAACCAATCTGGTGGAGAACGCGGCCAAGTACGCCGACCCGCAGGGCATGCGGGTGGTAGGCGCGATCGGCGACCGGGAGGTTTCCCTGGCCGTGGTCGACAAGGGGGCTGGCATCCCGGCGTCGGACCTGCCGCGTGTCTTCACCAAGTTCTTCCGCCGCTCCGAGACCCGGCCGACGGGATCGGGCCTCGGCCTCTGGATCAGCCGGGGCCTGGTGGAGGCCCACGGCGGCCGCTTGGTCGTGGAGTCCACCCTGGGAGAGGGCTCCACCTTCCGCTTCACCCTGCCGCTCTCCGTCCCCGGCCAGCTGGCGGGGGCGGGGTGAGCACGCCGAGCGCGGCGGTGGTGGTCGAGAGCGAGGGTCTCGAGCGGATCAGCGCCGCCGGATCGCTCGACGAGCTGGACCGGGTCGAGTCCGAGGTGGTGGGCAAGCGTTCGCCGTTGGCCGCGCTCAACCAGCACCTGGCGGCGCTGGCACCCGAGGAGCGGAAGGAAGCCGGCCGGCTCGTGAACGAAGCGCGCAGGCGGCTGAACGCGGCGGTGGCCGAGCGCAGGGAGCACCTGGCCACCGCCGAGCGGCACCGGCGACTGGAGGCCGAACGCCTCGACCTCACCGAGATCGTGGCGATGGGCGAGCGGGGCCGCCGGCCCCGTGGTCACCGGCACCTGGTGACGCAGGCGCGCGACGAGCTCGAGGACCTGTTCGTGGGCATGGGCTACGCGGTGGCGGAGGGCCCCGAGGTGGAGACCGACTGGTACAACTTCCAGGCGCTGAACATGCCGCCGGCTCACCCCGCCCGCAGCATGTGGGACACGCTCTACGTCCGCTTGGGTGCGCCCGAGTCCACCCTCCTGCGCACCCATACGTCGCCCGTGCAGATCCGGGTGATGCAGTCGACGCCTCCGCCCGTGTTCATCGTGGCCCCGGGCCGCTGTTACCGCCGAGACACGCCCGACGCCCGGCATCTCCCGGTCTTCCACCAGATCGAGGGCCTCGCCGTCGACCGCGGGATCACCTTCGGCGACCTGGCCGGCACCATCGAGGCGTTCACCACCGCCTACTTCGGGCCCGACGTTCACTCCCGGTTGCGACCCTCGTACTTCCCGTTCACCGAGCCGTCGGCGGAGTTCGAGGTGACGTGCTTCGTGTGTAAGGGCAACGGTTGTCGCGTCTGCTCCCAGTCGGGATGGATCGAGCTGGGCGGTTGTGGGATGGTCGACCCCAACGTCTTCGCCGCCGTCGGCATCGACCCGGATGAGTGGTCGGGCTTCGCCTTCGGCTTCGGCATCGACCGCCTTGCCATGCTGCGCCACGACCTCGACGACATCCGCCACCTCATGACCAACGACGTCCGCTTCCTGAGCCAGTTCTGAGCCTCGAGCATGCGCACCCCCCTGTCATGGCTTTCTGAGCTCGCGCCGATCGCCGGCGACGTGGCCGACCTGGCTGCCACCCTGTCCGGTCTCGGCCTGGTCGTCGACGGTGTCGTGCAGGTCGGGGAGGGGCTGGACGACGTGGTCGTGGCCCGCGTGCTCGCGACGCGGACCCATCCCGGCGCCGACAAGGTCCAGTTGGTCGACGTGGACGCCGGTGGCCCGACACCCCTGCAGATCGTGTGCGGCGCCTTCAACTTCGGGGCCGGAGACCTGGTGCCCCTGGCCAAGGTGGGAGCCGAGCTGCCGGGCGGGTTCGAGATCGGACGGCGCAAGGTGCGGGGCGAATGGTCCGAAGGGATGCTCTGTTCGGCGGCGGAGCTGGGCCTGGCCACCGACGCCGCCGGGATCATGGTGCTCGGGCTCGGCCCGGGCTCGGGGGAGCCGGGAACGCCCCTGACCGACGCTCTGGGAATCGTCTCCGACGTCGTGTTCGACCTCGACGTGACGCCGAACCGACCCGATGCCCTCTCGGTCGCCGGGGTGGCTCGCGACCTCGCCGCCGCCCTCGGAGTGCCGTTCGCGCTGCCGGAGCCGCCGGCTCTTCCTATCGGGGGCCCGGTGGCCACCGTCGAGGTGCAGGCCCTCGACCTCTGCCCCCGCTTCACCGGCACGGTCCTGTCGGGCGTGTCGGTTGCCCCGTCGCCGCCGTGGCTGTCCCGCCGGCTGACCCTGGCGGGCATGAGGCCGATAAGCAATCTGGTCGACATCTCCAACTACGTGATGTTCGAGCTGGGCCAGCCCAACCACGCGTACGACCTTGCGCATTTGGGCGGCGGTGGGCTGCAGGTACGCCGCGGCCGACCTGACGAGGTGATGGTCACCCTCGACGGGATAGAGCGCATCGTCGGCGCCGACGACTGTCTCATCTGCGATGCCCGGGGTGCCCCGGTCGGTATCGGCGGGATCATGGGCGGCGCGTCCAGCGAGATCTCGGACGCGACCACTGAGGTGTTGCTCGAGGCCGCCTGGTTCTCGCCGCTCGCCATCGCCCGCACGTCGAAGCGGTTGGGCCTCCGTAGCGAGGCGTCGGTGCGCTTCGAGCGCGGTGTCGACCCCGAAGGAATCGAGCGTGCCGTCGCCCGGTTCGTGCAGCTGGCCGGCGAGGTGGCGGGACTTTCGGCGGTGAGCCCGACCACCGACGTCCGCGGCGAGGTGCCGCGACCGGCATCGGTCGTGGTCCGGGTGCCCAGGGTCAACGCCATCCTCGGCACCGAGCTGGTGGTGGACGACGTGGTGGCCAAGCTGTCGCCGATCGGGTTCATCTCCTCGGCCAACGGCCCCGGTAGCGACTCCTTTACCGTCGCCGTTCCCTCGTGGCGGCCCGACTGCCAACGCGAAATCGACGTGATCGAGGAGATCGCCCGCCACCATGGCTACTCCAACATCGCGCGTTCGCTCCCGGTGGTGGTACGCACCGGCGGGCTCACCGCCTACCAGCGTGAGCGCCGCAAGGTCCGCGAGATCCTCGTCGGCGCCGGGCTGTCGGAGGCGTGGGCCTCGTCTTTCCTGGCCGCCGAGGATCTGGCT